>NZ_QKAP01000039.1 GCF_003247215.1 Malonomonas rubra
CCCTGTCGGGCAACAGGGCGCAAATTGGAGAGACATAAAGTGGAGTTGCAAGAAGTAATTTTGGTATATTTTCAAAGCATCTCCGAGAAAATGTATACCTTCGACACAGCTCAGGGGTCAAGAAAAAATTTACCAGAGGTAAAGTTTTTTACTTCTGGTAAAAATTGTCTTTATGCGATTTCCAAACAATGTTCTTCAAACTAAGGTGTTTGCCAATAGCACCGTCGCCCGCTTTCTGCTATGATTTTTGGTTCACAGCAATCATAATTAAAAATGTTCATCTCTTTTAAGTGAATAGAGGTTTAGGATGTCGAGTAGTTTTGGTCGATTGTTTAAAATTTCAACCTTTGGTGAATCCCACTGCGCCGGCGTCGGCGTCGTGGTTGATGGTGTGCCGCCGCGCATGAAACTTTGCGAAGCTGATATCCAGAAGCAGCTTAATCGCCGCCGCCCGGGTGGCAACAAGTTGGGCACCGAGCGGAACGAAGCCGATCAGGTACAGATTCTGTCGGGAGTGGAAAATGGCCTGACTCTTGGAACCCCGATCGGTATGCTGGTGAGGAACAAGGACCAGCGCCCTGGTGACTACGGCTCGATGAGCGAGATCCCGCGCCCCTCCCATGCCGACTACACCTACCGGGCCAAGTACGGGATTCACGCCTCAAGTGGTGGAGGGCGCTCCAGTGCCCGCGAAACCATTGGACGGGTTGCGTCCGGTGCGATTGCCGAGAAGTTTCTGCTGGAGCAATACGGTATCGAAATCGTTGCCTGGGTCAGTTCGGTTGGCCATCAGGATGCCACTGGTATCGATCTGGAAACAGTTAGCCGTGAGCAGGTTGATGCCAGTGATGTGCGTTGCCCCGATCTGGTTGCTGCGCAAAAGATGACCAAAGAGATCGTCGCAGCCCGTGCCGATAAGGATTCAATCGGCGGAGTGGTTACCTGCGTCTGCCGCAACCTTCCCGCCGGACTTGGCGAACCTGTTTTTGATCGTCTCGAAGCCAAACTGGCCCATGCTATGCTTTCCCTGCCGGCGACCAAAGGTTTTGAAATCGGTTCCGGTTTTGAAGGGACTCGAATGCGTGGTTCGGCACATAACGATCCCTTCGTCAAAAAGGACGGACGTATCGGAACCCTGACCAATTGCAGCGGTGGCGTTCAGGGGGGGATTTCCAATGGCGAGCCGGTTTACTTTCGGGTGGCCTTTAAGCCGCCGGCGACCATCGGTCAGGAGCAACCGACCGTCGATTACGCTGGCAAGGAAACTGTACTCGCAGCCAAAGGGCGGCATGACCCCTGTGTGGTGCCACGAGCTGTGCCGATCGTCGAAGCGATGACTGCTTTGGTGGTGGCCGATTTGGTTCTGATTCAGAAAATGCGTGTTTGATTTATCTTCGTTAAGAAAAAGGCCGTTCCGCGATGGGGCGGCTTTTTTGTTTTGTGCATGGCACCTGAAATAAAAATGTGAAATACTTTAACCTTATGTGATCTGCTAACAAAGGAGCCGAATTCGATGTTGAAACTGCTTTTGCCGCCACTATTACTATTGTTCGGATTTTCTCACGCGTTTGCCAATGATGTTGAAGTTCGAATGTTGCGCACTGTCGGTCTGGCTGAAACCCCGAAACAGGTTGTTGCCACTGGCGACGGCCAACGTTTCTATGTCTTGACCGAGGCTGGTGAAGTGCAGCTTTTCTCCGGCAATGGTGACCTGCTTGGCAGTTTTGACGCCGGGCCGGAGGTGACCAACATCTCGCCGCAGGGGAGCAACCGGCTAATTCTTGAGAAGGGTAAGCAGAAACAGCTGATGCTGGTGGCACTGGAGCCGATTGTGCAGATTTCAACCGAGGGCTCACCAGTACTGGGGCCTGCCGATGCGCCGGTGACGATCGTCATCTTTGATGATTTTGAATGTCCTTACTGCGCCAAGGCGCTTCCGTTGGTCAAAGAGGTAGTCAATGCCTATCAGGAGCAGGTCAAACTGGTTTTCAAGCATTTTCCACTGGCGATGCACCGAAATGCAAGAGCGGCGGCAGTAGCTTCGATTGCTGCTGAGGAGCAAGGCAAGTTCTGGCCGTTGCATGATCTGTTGTTTGCCAATTACAGTAAGCTGAGTCCGCAGAAAATAACGGAACTGGCCAAACAGGCCGGACTAGATATGGAGCGTTTTGAGAAAGATCGCAAGGATCCACGGTTGCAGCAAAAGATAACTGAAGATCAGCGGGAAGGGCAGCAGATAGGCGTGCGAGGGACGCCGACGATCTTTATCAATGGCCGTCTTTTGCCACAACGCAGCCGGGCAGCTTTCGATCAGTTGATCCGGGCGGAACTGACTAGAGCGAAGCGGGAGAATAAATGAGGGATAAAGTTGTACTTCGCTGCGTTGGAACCGGTGATGCCTTTGGCAGCGGAGGCCGCTTGAACAGCTGTTATCATCTGTCAGTCGGAGGCGAGCAGATTTTGCTCGACTGCGGATGTTCCAGCCTGATTGGTCTGCAGAAGTATCAGCTTTCCGCCGCTGCCATCGATACGATCATCGTCAGTCATCTTCACGGTGACCATTTTGGCGGAATCCCGTTTTTGCTGCTGGAGGCAAAATATGTCAGCCTTCGGGAAAAACCGCTGACCCTGATCGGACCACCCGGACTGCAGCAGCAGGTCGATACGGCATTGGAAGCTCTGTATCCCGGGACAATCGGGGATGGTCTTGTGGTTCCTCTGATTTACCGCGAGCTTGATCCGTCACAACCACTGCAGCAGGGTTTATTTACCATTCAGTGTTGTAAGGTCAAGCATGGCAGCAGCCCAAATGCCTATGCGTTGCGGGTGGAGGCCGGTGGCAAGTCCATCTGCTATACCGGGGATACCGAGTGGACGGAAAATCTAATCCCCTTGGCAGACGGCAGTGATCTGCTGCTCGCCGAGTGTTTTTCCTATCAACAGCAGGTACCGTCACACCTTGATTATAAGACCTTACGGCAGCAACAGAAGAGTTTGAACAGTAAAAAACTAGTGCTTACCCATCTGGGTCCGGAAATTCTGCAGCATTTACCTGAGTTGGAGTTGCCGATCGTTAGCGATGGAGATCTGATAGAACTATAAATTGAGCGGGGCGGTTGACATTCAAAGGGGAACGAGTAAATTATAACCGTACCAGTTAATTTAATTTATCGAGGAGGAATATCATGAGTGATACCAGCTGCGTAGATCCCGATAAGCATCATCTCCATGTTTGTGAATTAAAAGCCAAAGAACTGCACGAAGAGGTGCGGAAGCTGTTTGAAGAACCGCCCAAGTATGCCTGCACCAATTGCGGTGCTAAGGTTGCACATCCTGAAAACGTTTGTTCGCCAAAAGAAATCTAAACAAGCGGAATATCGGTCTGAATAAAGCGGGGTTTCCTTTTAGAACCCCGCTTTTTGTTGTTTGCCCAGCGGAGCTGGCAAACCCGGCTTGCTGAAAGAAGCAAGCGTCGCCCCGATCAGGGGGAAGACAATCCGAATCGCAAGGGCGCTGCTGGCAACGGCAGGGTCTGAAGGAAGCGATAGGAAGTGAGCTGCACATAGCGCAAGCGAACCTGATTCGGCGCTACGAGTGGGTAAGCGTGCAACATAACGTGAAGCCCGATACCTGATCAAATTCGTAGCGTGATTGAGGA
>NZ_QKAP01000052.1 GCF_003247215.1 Malonomonas rubra
TTGAAAGCCAGTTTACGGTTTTCGGTGGTTATAGCGTAGGGGTCACACCTGTTCTCATCCCGAACACAGAAGTTAAGTCCTACAGCGCCGATGATACTGCATTGGAAACGATGTGGGAAAGTAGGTCGCCGCCGAAATTATTTCAAAGCCCCCTGCCATACGGCAGGGGGCTTTTTTTATGTTCGCTTTTTGCGGAACTCCGCTTAGGCTGAGCAACTTGTTGTAAAATTCACCTGCCTTAGCATCTTTGACCCGCCATATCCAGGCCACATCGATTAACAAGGTTTGTAATCGTTTTTGGCCAACGGGTATCAAGAAGCCACGAGGTGCCTTCTCACCATTGTGTCGAACGGTTGGAGCAAGTCCAAGATAGCTGGTGATCTCTTCTTGGCGATTAAAGCATTCAGGGCGGAACAGTCCAAAATGAAAGGTTGTGGCAACGAACTTGCCAACACTAGGAACACTTGTCAGTGCCCGAATCACTGGCCGGTGTTTGGGTTGCCGATTGCGTTGTTCCAATTGACCTGCCACTTCGCTCAGCTCTTGTTGAAGAGATTCCAGCTCTCGCAAATGGCTGTCGATGATTACCCCCTCGGGAAAAAGAGCAAGGGGGTTGTTCCACCGGTTGATTTTTGAGCGATACAGGAAAATACCCGCGTCCTTACGAGGATTGCGGATTTTTTTTTAAGTTTACCGTGGAGGCCAACATAGTATTTTGTTTATCACGTCAATATTATAAGTTGAAAAGCTCCGGCCCGTATTCGTGCGGAGCTTTTCTAAGGAAGGGGGTTGGATCAGTTCTTATCCGGTTCAATCTCGTATGTTTTTATTTTTCGATGCAGATTGGAGCGCTCCAAGCCGATTTCTTCAGCAGTGCGGGAAACGTTCCAGTTGTTTTTTTGCAGTTTTTCAAGGAGGAACTGCTTCTCGAAAATTTCTTTGGCTTCCCGGTAGGAGTCGGGCAACTCGGTCAAACTGGTCTTTTCTATGACATGTTTGTCGGTTTTGGTAATCTGCTGTGGAAGGTCATTCGCCCTGATGACCTGATCAGGAGTCATGATCACTAGCCGTTCAATTAGGTTTTTGAGCTCACGTACATTCCCAGGCCAGTTGTAGCTGAGAAGAGCATCAAGTGCACTTTGAGAGATTGTTTTAATTTCACGCGACTCTTTACTGCAAAAATACTGCAGGAAATGGCTGACCAGACGTGGGATATCCTCTTTTCTTTCTCTCAGCGGTGGGACCGTGAAAGGAAGCACGTTCAGTCTGAAATAAAGGTCTTCGCGGAAATTTCCCTCTTTGATTTCTTCCTCCAAGTGTTTGTTGGTGGCCGCGATGACGCGTACATCAACTTCAATCGTGCGGTTTCCTCCGACCCGCTCGAATTTATGTTCCTGCAGAATTCGAAGAATTTTGGCCTGGGTTTTCAAGCTCATATCCCCTATTTCATCCAGGAATAGGGTGCCGCCATTGGCTAAATCGAATTTCCCCTTACGTGCTGCTGTGGCACCGGTAAAAGAACCCTTTTCGTGGCCGAACAGCTCCGATTCAATTAACTCTTCCGGGATGGCCGCACAATTGACCTCAACGAAGGGTTTGATACTTCTTGTCGATTGTGAATGGATTGCGCGGGCAACCAGCTCCTTTCCTGTGCCGTTTTCACCCGTAATTAATGCCCAGCCGGAACTGGGGGCGGCAATTTCGATTTGTTTTTTCAGTTTCGAAATCGGCAGACTCTCGCCAATCATTTCATAGTCGCGATTGATTTTCTCTTTGAGAGCCTGATTTTCGGCAACTAGCTGCCCAACCTTCATCGCATTTTGGATTGAAAGAAGTACCTTTTCCAGAGAGAGTGGCTTCTCGATAAAATCGTAGGCGCCGAGACGGGTTGCTTTGACCGCTGTTTCGATCGAGCCATGGCCGCTCATCATGATTACCAGTTGATTCGGTCGCAAGTGTTTGATTCTTTTCAGCGTTTCAAGCCCGTCGATCCCGGGCATCCAGATGTCAAGGAGGATCAGGTCGGGATCTTCCGTCTGAACCATATTGATGGCATCTTCGCCGGTAGCAGCGAAGGAAGTTTGGAAGCCTTCATCTCCCAGGATTCCCGCAAGGCTTTGGCGAATGCTGATTTCGTCGTCTACGACCAGAATACTTTTCATCGGTAGCTTATGCTCCTTATCTATTGACCATGTTTAGCTGGTAGTTGCTGGTAGTTCAATAATAAACCTGGCGCCTTGCGGGCTGTTATCCCTGACGCGAATATAGCCGTTGTGGTCGGAAATAATCGTGGAAACGATGGCCAGACCAAGCCCAGTTCCGGTTTTTTTGGTTGAAAAATAAGGTTCAAACAAGCGGGGCTTATCTTCGTCGCGAATGCCACATCCATTGTCAGCAATTGTCAGGGTTATAATCTGTAGTTCTGAATTGTATGTCGATTCGACGTTGATTCTGCCATGATCGTTCACTGCTGCAACGGCATTCTCCAGTAGATTAATGATGACTCTTTTGAACTGTTCTCGATCCAGATAGGAAGTAGGTAGATCGACGTCTAGAGATTTTTCAAAGAGAATAGTTTTGTGCCCTTCCTGGTATAGCACCAAACATTCATTGACAATCTCATTGAGATTGTTCGGGGTTGGTTTCGTAGCCGGCATACGGGCAAAATTGGAAAACTCATTGACCAAATTTTTTAGCTCATCAACCTGACGGCTGATCATTTGTGTGCAATCGTCGAAAACATTATCTTCAGCATTAAAGCGGTCTAAGTAGCGTCGACGTAGGCGTTGTGCTGAAAGCTGTATCGGTGTTAGTGGGTTTTTTATTTCATGGGCAATGCGCCGCGCAACTTCCCGCCACGCTGCCATTCGCTGTGCCTTGAAAAGTTGTGTCAAATCATCGAAAACGGCAACTGTCCCCATGAAATTGCCCTGTTCGTCTCGCAGGGTTGTCAGGTTGATCAACAGGGTGTACTTATCGCTGCCGATCGGAATGGTTAACTGTTGCCGGATCGTTCCCTTCTCGGAATAAAAAAGTTCTTTTAGTAGCTCCATGATCTGTGGCATGTAGCTCGCTGGGATAACTTCCCGAAAATCCTGACCGAGCATTTGCTCTGCTTTGAAATGCAGCAGATTCTCAGCCGATTTGTTGACGGTGGTCAGAAGGCCGTAACGATCGACAGAAATTACTCCGGCGGTCACATTGGCCAACACAATTTCCATGTAGTTGCGCCGTTGGTCGAGCTCAATGTTGGAAGTTTGCAGCTCCTGGTTGGCCGCTTCGACCTCAATGCGCCCTTGCCGCAGGTCGGTTGTCATCTTGTTGAAGGCGCCAACTAGGGTTCCGATCTCGTCTGTACTACGGGTTTCCAGTTGAATTTCGAGGTCGCCTGAAGCGACCCTACTGGTCGCTTCCGCCAGTTCCTGGATCGGCACCGTAATGCCGCGGGCTAGGTGAAAACCGAACCATGTTGCGAGAAAGATAATGATCAGAGCGATTAGCAACAGAACGACGACATAGCTTTGCTGTATTTGTCCCTTGATCGATTTGGTGGTTTTGTACTGCTCAACCGAGGAGGCAATTTCCCCCATTTTGTTAACCAGCGAATAAGGAACATAATAATTGACCACTACCACGCCCACAATATCTTCAAAATTCCAGTTCGATCTGACTGGAACGATACCGCGGATCAAATCGGCCTGTCCGACCGGGGTGATCTGGGAAAAGCGAACTCCTTGCAGCCCTTCGCGGACCGGATCTGAGGTAGCCGAGGTAATCTCAAAGATCGGTAGCTTTGGGTTGGCTACTCGGACCAACTCCTCGTGGGTCGCGGAAAAAACCTCAACGATGCCCAGGTTGTACTCTTCCTGCTTGATTTTGATCAGTTCTTTTAGCTTGGGGAGGTTCTCTTCATTGAGCAGTTTGTCTTGTTTGATTCGCTGGGAAAGCTGGTCAGCATAATAAAGCGCATTCGCTTCAGAGTTGCGGTAATAGGTTTGGGCAACACTGAGCGATTCGTCCAAAGCATTTTCAACTTGTGTATTGAACCAGTTGTCAATGCTGCTGCTGATAAAGCCGGCAGAGACGAAAAACAACAGCATAGTTGGAATCAGCGATAACGCAATAAAGGCACCAACCAGCTTGCTGCGTAGTTTTGCTCCTGGGACTCCGCGCCTTCTTTCGAGTATCAATTTGAACAGGTTGCGGAAAATAAGGAACAGAAACAGTAGCACTAGCAGGATGTTCAGATTGATGAGAGCCAGGGCAATGATACTGTTGCTGATCGGCAGTTGAATCGTTAGGTCGAATAGGTGGGTTTCAAACTGTGGGATAAGGACCAGCAACAGAACAACCAGAAACAACAGGATCAATTCGCGTGGTTTTCGGCGAAACTTGCTTTGGTTTTGGTTGGCAGCAGTTTTTTTGCTCATCAACAGGGGCTCTTCTTTGGGCAATTCAATCTGATAAATAAAGCGATTCTATTGAATGTAGGGGGACAAAACAAGCCTGTCGTCAATGAAACAGGGCTAAAGGTAAAAAAGGCAGCCGGAAGGGCTGCCTTTTAAGTTCAACAGTATGCATTAGCTCAAGCTTTGCTCCAAGCCAGATCGATGGAGAAAGAGCCTACGTTTGCTCGTCGTGCTTCTCGCAGAGCATGTTCGCTGAATTCAACGTAGGTCCAGTGCGACGGATTGTCAAGAATGGTCTGCACCATTTTTGCATTGAGGTCATGCCCTGCTTTAAACGCACGGATGTGGCCGAGTAGCGGATAACCGATCAGGCTGAAGTCGCCGAAGGCGTCAAGAATTTTATGTCGAACAAACTCATCCGGGAATCGCAGCCCCTCCGGGTTCATGACGCCGTCATGATCAATGACTACAGCGTTCTCAAGCGAGCCGCCGCGCGCCAAGCCGTTGGCTTTAAGGTATTCGACTTCATGCAAAAAGCCAAAGGTTCGTGCCGGAGCGATCTCCTTGCAGAAGTTTTCAGTCGAAAACTTCATGCTGTGCTGCTGGACTGAAATGGCCGGATGGTCGAACGCAATATCGAAGGTAATGCGGAAGAAACGTGACGGAATGATGCTTATCCGTTTCTCCCCTTCAATAATTTCGAGCGGCTTGCGAATGGCGATAAACTTTCGGCTAAGGGCAAGACTTTTGATGCCGACCTGTTGGATTTCGCGTATAAAAGGAACCGCGCTGCCGTCTAGAACCGGAACCTCCGGGCCATCGATGTCCACGTGTAGGTTGTCGATGCCGAAAGCTGCCAGTGCAGCCATAAAGTGTTCCACCGTGGATACGGTGGTACCGTGGCAACCTAAAACCGTAGCCATGCGGGTGTCGACGACGTTGTCAGAAGTCGCTTTGATCGAGACCGTCGGATTGCAGTCTATACGATGAAAAACAATCCCGGTGTTAGCTTCTGCCGGGCGCAATTTAAGATTAATCCGATGACCGGAGTGAAGGCCGATGCCGGAAATCGTTAGTTTGTTTTTGATAGTGCGTTGGAGAATCATCTTTTCTTTCCACGAGTGATGCAAAAAATTCGGAGTTTAGGAATTGCAAAAATCCTGCCATCGGGAAATGTGTTTCAACATAGTGTAATTATTGGAATTATCAGCTCGGGACTGCAGGGATTGCAAGTACGGTGTTGCAGACTTGCTTATTTTCTTGATGGTTACTGTGCTTGATAAGCCACAGTCGCACAAGGGGAAAGCTACATTCGACCGGAGCGAAGGATGGCGATCGCCAAGCCGAAACCAAGAATTCCGGCTACTGTGTAACCGAAAAGGCCAAGAATCGGGAAGCCGAAAAGGATTGGACCTTTGTCGGTCTGCATAATCAGCGATGAACCGATGATCAGGGCGGCAATCACCAGACTGAAAGAGATCCTGTTTGATGACTTGTCAAGGTCGGTGATCAGGCGCTCCAGCCCGCGGTGTTCGAGATCGATTTTGAATTTGTTGCGGTTGACCCGGTTGATGAATTCCTTGATATCTTTCGGCAGGCTTTTGCTCAAAGACTGGTAGGCCTGGACTGTTCTGGTCAGTTCTTTCGACAGGCTGGCCGGCGAGTAGCGTTTTCTGACAATCTGCTCTGTAAAAGGTTGCAGGTGTTCAACCATGTTGAACTCGGGGTCTAGTTGGCGGCCGATTCCTTCCATGGCGATCAGGGCGCGGGATAGCAGCAGCATGTTCGATGGGAACTTGATCCGGTATTCAGTCAGGATTTCGATAAAATCGATCAGCAGCTTGCCGACCTTCAAATCCTGCAGCAGGATATCGTAATAATCGTCAATGAACTCGCTTAGATCTCGTTTCAGGCTCTTCAGGTTCGATTCATCGACCAGTTCACCGGAATAGAGCAGCTGTGAAATAATATGGTCGACGTCGCGACGCAGTATCGAAAGCAAAAGTTCTGTCAGTTGCAGCTTTAGGTCTTCGTCGAGGCGGCCGACCATACCGAAATCGAAAATGCAGATGACATTGTTCGGGAGAATGTACAGATTTCCCGGGTGTGGATCGGCATGGAAGAAACCATGCTCGAAAACCTGCTTAAGGAAAACGGTGGCCCCGGTCCGGGCAATCTTTTTCAGGTTGTAACCGGCCTGCTGCAGTGCTTCTGTTTGTGAAATTTTGATCCCGGACAAATATTCAAGGGTCAGCACGGTGCGACCGGAAAACTCCCAATACACTTTTGGAATTCTTACCGTGTCATCATCGGCAAAGTTGATCGAAAAGCGGTCTATGGTGCGGCCTTCGCGGGAGAAGTCAAGTTCGCGGGTGATTGAGCGGCGGAATTCCTTGACCAGGCCGATTGGGTCGTACATGTCCCCACCTGGTATGTGTTTATCCATCAGGTAGGCCAAACCCATCAGAATATCGATATCGGTTTCGATGACATCTTCTATTTTCGGCCGCCTGATCTTAAAGACCACCTGCTCGCCGGACTTGAGGGTGCCGCGGTGGACTTGGGCGATACTGGCTGTGGCCAGAGGGGTTGTTTCGAAATGAGAAAACAGTTCCTCAACCGGGCGGCCGAGCTCAAGATGAACTTGCGCTAGGATCTTCTCCGTGTCGACGGTGGGGACTCGATCCTGAAGTTTTTTCAGCTCTTCCAAGTAGTCGGCCGGCACAATGTCGGGCCGGGTTGAGAGCAATTGGCCAAGTTTGATGAAGGTCGGCCCCAGCTCTTCTAGGACCAAACGCATCCGTTGCGCCTGTGACAATCGCTCGAGGTCGCGTGAGGCGGTACCAAGCGATACGATCCGTTTGCCCAACTCAAGGTAATAGTCGATGTTGAGCTGCTCGACAATGTGGCCAAAGCCGTATTGGATCAGGATGCCGAGGACCTGGCGGTAGCGTTTTAGCGATCTTATGTTCCGGTTGATCCGGGTAAAAGGTAGCATAAAACTGTAGTCGAGCTATTTTTTACTAAGCGCTTTCAGCTGCTTTTCCAATTCGGTCACTTTTTTCTTCAATGCGGCGAACTCTTCCTCGGTGACTACACCGACACGTTCACAGGCTTTTTTTACTTCCTCGCGAGCCAAGTCTTCAAGTTTCTGCTGACTCTCTTTCGTGGCACTCTGCAGTTTTTCCAGCAGCTTCTTGCCTTCATCTTCCGACAGGTTCAGCTTTTCTTTCAGGTCGTCGATCAGTTCTTCAGCTTTTTTCTGGGTCAGCGACATAACACCAATTCCTGCCAGCAAGCTCTTTTCGATGATTTCCAGCATGGTAGCCTCCTTGTAAGCAGCGAGAAATTGAAAATCTGTAAAAATTATAACAGGTTCAATAGCTTGTTCAACGCCAGGGAGAGCCTGGTTTGAGCGGAAAAGTTATCTATCAGCTCTTTTTTGGGGTGCGAAACGCTCTTTTTCCGAATAGATGCAGCCGCAATACTGTTGGCGATAAAGGCTCATCTGCTTCGAGATCTGGATACCTTCATTCCATCCCTTGCGGAAGTCCTCGTAATAAAAGAACAAATTGTAGTCAATTGCCAGTTGCTGGCCGAATGCTAGGATCTCTTCATGTTTCTGATAGCGGGAGTAGAGTAGGGTTGTGGTAAACGCCTCAAATTCTAAACGTTTTGCCTCCTTGGCCGTCGCCAGCAGGCGTGATCGGTAGCAGTGCCTGCAGCGATTAGTCGGATCCTGAGCAACTGAAGCGAGAAAGTCCTCAAGTCGGTATTGTTCGTCGTAGGTTACCGGCAAGTCGACTTTTTTCGCGTACTCTTTGGTGGTTGCCAAGCGTTTGCTGAATTCCTGGAAGGGGTGAATATTGTCGTTATAGAAATAACCGGCCAGTTGATGATTCTGCGCGCGTAACCTCTTGACCGGGTAGATGGCGCAGTTGCCGCAGCAGATATGTAATAGAATCTGCATATTAATCTCCTGTCTGAGATGAGAGGACATGGATTCATGAGCATTGCTCAAACCATCGCAGCTGTCACTCGGGTGTTTTTTAACGTAACTGGTAAAGCAGTCTCGGTTTTGGCAGGTTTAGTTGTTTCCAAACCTTGTTAGCCATTTTTTCCGCGGCCTTAGGGTTTTGTAGTCGGCTGTGGCAAAGACTGCTCAGCTGTTTGTGCAGAAGCTTCAAGTCCTTGCCGTACTGCTTCTGCAAAAGGGCCAGATGCTGACGGTCCGCTGGTAGTTCGACTTCAGTTTTTCCAAGTGCCGAGCAGAGTAGCAGAGTGTTGGCCAATTCTTCTCCATAGACCAGAAACTTTCGCCCCGCAGCATCTTCAAGCTCTATTTCACCGAGCAACTCACTTTTAATTTCAAGGGGAGGAGTCAACCGGTAGGTCGTGGTGTCCGCCTGATCGAGGAAGTACAGGTATTGTTCGGGAAAATTCGGAATGCCGGTTTTGCGCAGCTCCTGAACCAGCTCTTCGCGTAGGTTTTTATCCGGTCTTTGCAGCGACAGGTCTTTGTTTTTTTTCTGTTCCTTGGGCAGCTCGAAGGTTGCAAGCTCTGGACTGGCTAACAGTTCTGCCAGGAATTGATCCGGATCCTTATCAGGAGATCGCCCCAGCTCTTGGAGCAGAAGCTGGTCCGGTTGCGGGAAACTTTGTAGTTCCTGCTGGTGTTCTTCTGCAGAGAGGTTGGTGAGGTTTAGGCCAAGAATTTGCTCGAATTTTTGGCTGAGGCGGCTCTGCAGGTAAACCCCTAGACCTATTTCGGCAGCGCATGTCAGCTTCTCCAAATCCGGCCAAGTCAGTTTGTCATCGAACAGTTGGTAAATTTCTGGGGGGAGCAGCAGGGTCAACAGCAGCTGATTGCGAAAACGCGGCAGGTCGCCGCTAGGCAAAAAGCTTCTATGCTCTCCTTTCCGGCAGATGCTGACCGGTGCGTCCTGTTTGGCTTCGGGACTCAGCTGCAGGCTTATCAGGTCGTCAGCTAGCGCACGGACCTGCCGGATTGAATAACTTTCCCAGACCAGCTGCCAGAAGGGATCGCGAACCGAAGTCAGAATGGCCTGAAGCGGCAGGGTCAGGATCAGCAGACGCTGCCGTCGACTGAGCCCGAGTAAGTGAATTAGTTCCCAGAACCAAAGAGGCTTATCGCCGCCGATACGAAATCTACGGTTTGGCCAAGAGGTGCGTAGCAGAGCAGTATACTGCTGACGTTCTTCTTTTGACAGCAGCCTCGAATGATTGAGGGTGCCGTAAATTTCCAGCTCTCTGCGGTCCAGATCGCTGAACTGGAACAGGTTACCAAGCAGCAGCATTAGCGGTTTTTTCTGCTGTAGATCCTCGCTCAGCCTGATTGCAGCCAGCAGAGAAGGAGAATCTGAGATAATCAACTCAGCCTGTGGGCCAACGCAGGGACTTTCCGGGTAGAGCAAGATTTGCCCCGGGAGTTCGGAGTGGTTTTTTTTCCAGCTGTTGATCAGTAGGTAAATGCTTTCGGCTGCACGGTGCTCATCCTGACGCCAAGAGAGCTGTTGTAAGCGCAGCAGTAGGTGGTGAAAGCAGACCGCCGCTTCATTCGGTAGCTCGGGTGGCGATACACTAACCGTTACCGAAAGAGTTTTTTCCAGCGGCCCTGGGAGCTGTGGCAGTGAAAGCTGGATAGCCCTTTCCAGCTTCTCCGGTAGGATGGCGGAGGGTAGCTGCTGGTGCCAAGCAAGACTGAGCAACTGAAGAAGCAGCAGTCGATTGGCCTCTTGGGCCAGCTGATCGGCATCTTTTCTCGAAACGATCTCCTTTTCGGCACGTTGACTGCGGTAGCTGTTGGTCAGCGCCGGTTGCGCCAGCTCAAGGGTGGTTTGAAACAGGTTGTGCAGATAGTGCGCAGAAAGTTGGTCGTTGCGGATCAGGCCGATGACCGCCAGCAGCTTCAGTTCCTCGAGAACATCACCGAGCAGATGGCGGAACGCATCTGGATGGTCGGTATCGACCAGCTCGAACTGTTGATGCTGTTGAGCAGCCCCATCGCAGACCTGCCAAATCCTCACGCGGTCGATTTCCCAAGTGACGAAATGTTTCAGGCCGAGCGCGTCACAGCAGCTGCAGCCGTTTTTCAGCTCCATTTCCAGATCTTGTTCCGGCAATAAAAGAATGCCACCCGCCATCATACTCTGGCGGTTGATCCAGAAGACCAAAGGCGGGTGCAGGATACCCTGATCGGTGTAGATTGTTGGGCACAGGTCGACCCGGCGAAAAGGGGTGCGGCCGTTTTCGATGGTCAGCTCGGTCCAGAGGGCGAGCTGCTGAGCAAATTTCTGCAATTCCTGTTTCATCAGCAGGTGTTTTAACCGAACAGGTTGCCTGTGCGGCTACTTTCGTTTGGCGTGCGTTGAAAGTGGCGAAAGCAAAACTCTGTCGCTACCCGGCCGCGCGGCGTGCGGTTCAGAAAACCCTGCTGGATCAGGTATGGTTCGATAACATCTTCGATAGTGTCGCGCTCTTCGCCGATCGCCGCCGCCAAGGTGTCTAGGCCGACCGGTCCTCCACTGAACTTGTCGATGATCGACAATAGCAGCAGGCGATCCATGTAATCTAAGCCTTGGTTATCAACTTCCAGCCGCTTCAGGGAGTGGTCGGCCAGTTTACAGGTGATCATTCCATCCCCCTCAATTTCTGCAAAATCACGCACCCGGCGTAGCAGACGGTTGACGATCCGTGGGGTGCCACGGCTGCGACAGGCTATTTCGCGCGCACCATCGGCGTCGATCTGGATGCCGAGAATCCCGGCGCTACGTTTGACAATCGTTGTCAACTCTTCGTTGGAATAGAACTCGAGGCGGCTGATCACGCCGAAACGATCTCGCAGCGGTGACGACAGTAACCCCGCGCGCGTGGTGGCTCCGACCAGGGTGAAACGGGGGATGTCGAGTTTGATGGTGCGCGCCGAGGGACCCTGGCCAATCATAATGTCGAGCTGGTAATCCTCCATCGCCGGGTAAAGGATCTCCTCGACTACCGGCGAGAGGCGGTGAATCTCATCTATGAAAAGGACATCACCTTCTTCCAGATTGGTCAATACGGCGGCAAGGTCTCCTGCTTTCTCGATTACCGGGCCGGAGGTGCTTTTGATGTTGACCCCCATCTCCTGGGCAATGATGTTGGCCAGAGTGGTTTTTCCTAAGCCGGGCGGACCGAAAAAGAGCACGTGGTCGAGCGCTTCCTTTCGGTTGCGGGCAGCATCGATAAAAACCTGCAGATTCTGCTTCGCCTTACTCTGCCCGACATACTCCTTTAGGGTGCGTGGGCGTAGTCCGGCTTCGTAATTTCCCTCTTCCGGTAGCTCCTCTCCGGTGATCAACCGCTCGGGCATCCGTCCGTCTCCCTATTTGACCAGAATCTTCAAGGCCGCCTTAAGAATTTCTTCTAAAGGGGTGTCTGGCGAAATTTTAAGGTTCTTAAGTGCTTTTCGCGCTAAGGTTTCTTTGTAACCCAGATTGACCAGAGCAGACAAGGCATCTTGATGGCTGGCGTCGCTGGTTTGCTGTGGTCCCTTACTTTCCGAGACCGTGCCTTCAACGGCATATCGCCTTGCTTTGTCCTGCAGTTCGAGAACCAGTCGTTCGGCACTTTTTTTGCCGATGCCGGGGATGGCGGTTAGCCGCACCACATCGCCCTGACTTAATGCCAGTGCTAGTTCGTCGGTCGGGATATGTGAAAGAATGGTGATCGCCAATTTGGGCCCGACGCCGGAAACCGAAATCAGCAACGCGAAAAGACCTTTCTCTTCTTCGGTGAGAAAACCGAACAGGTGGATGGCATCTTCTTTGACGTGGGTGTGGACACGCAACTGGATTTTGCCCGATTCCGGCAAGGCATAAAAGGTAGATAGTGGAATCTGCAGCCGGTAACCGACGCCGTTGACATCGAGTATAATCTGTTCCGGGCTGCACTGGGCTAATTCACCGGTAAGCTGGGCAATCATCGACGATTCCTTTGTGGGCGCAGGCTTGGCTGGTTAATCTGTCTAGTTAGATGGTGGCTGTGGGCGTGGCAGATGGCGACGGCCAAGGCATCGGCGGCATCTTCCTGGGCTATTTCTGGCAGGTTCAGCAGGGTGCGGGTCATCTGCTGGACTTGACTCTTCCCAGCGCGACCGTAGCCAACAACCGCGCTTTTGACCTGCAGTGCCGAATATTCGGCTACCGGTAGTCCGGCGTTGATACCGGCCAGCAGAGCTACGCCGCGGGCATGGCCGAGTTTGAGGGCGGAAGCCGGGTTGCGGGCCATGAATACCTGCTCAACGGCTACCGCATCCGGCCGGTATCGTTCGATCAGCTGACAAAGTTCGAGGTAGATTAACTGCAGGCGTTCCGCCAGTGCGTCGTTGCTGCGGGTAAAGATGGCTCCGTTGTCGAGATGGATCAAGCGGTTGCCCTGCTGCTCGATGAAGCCGTAACCGGTTACTTTGCTGCCAGGATCGATGCCGAGAATTTGCATAGCGCGAGAATAAATGAAAAAGGCGGAAGGCAAAAGGGAAAATCCTTCTGTCTTCCGCCTTTTTTCGTTTAAAAGCTTTTGCCTAGCCCATGATCTTTTCCATCTCTTCGTCAGAGATATCGAAGTTGGAATGGACGTTCTGCACGTCATCATTATCTTCCAGCACGTCGATCATCTTCATCAGCGACTCGGCCTGCTTGCCTTCCACCGCAGTCATGTTCTGCGGGATCATGGTAACCTCCGCTGACTGGAATTTCAGCCCTTGCTCTTCAAGAGTGTTGCGAACCGTTTCGAAATCGGCTGGGTCGGTGACCACTTCAATTATTCCGTCTTCTTCTTTGACATCTTCGGCACCGGCCTCAAGAGCCGCTTCAAAGATGACTTCGAATTCGCTGTCGTCACCGAAGATGATCTGCCCCTTTCGATCGAACATGAAGGCAACCGAGCCGCTGACGCCGAGACTACCGCCATATTTGTTGAAGGCGTGGCGAACATCGGCAACGGTGCGGGTGCGGTTATCGGTCATGAACTCGACAATCACGGCCACGCCACCCGGACCGTAGCCTTCGAAGATCCCCTCTTCGTAGGTCACGCCGTCGAGGTCGCCGGTTCCTTTTTTGATAGCCCGCTCGATATTGTCCTTCGGCATGTTGGACTGCTTGGCTTTATCCACCGCCAAGCGCAACCGGGCATTAGACTCGAGATCGGCACCGCCGATTTTGGCCGCAATGGTGACTTCCTTGATCAACTTAGTGAAAATTTTGCCCCGCTTGGCGTCCTGTGCGCCTTTGCGGTGTTTGATATTGGCCCATTTACTGTGTCCAGCCATGGTTTTTCTACTCCTTGCAAATTTATTCTATATAAAACGCCGGCAACGGCCGGCGATTTATATTTCCTTGTGGATTTCTCGCGTTAATGATCCTGTGGGTCGTTGCGATAACCGATGATTTTCAGCTGGTCGGTAATGCCAGTAACTCCCTTAACGCTTTGGGCATCGTCGAGTGCGGCATTTCTTTCCTGTTCACTATAAACATGACCGGTTAGGGTGACGTGACCTTCTTTAACATCGATGTTGAACCAGATGTCTTCGATCCGGTCATCCGCCAAACGGGCGACCTGAATTTTCTTCTGGATGATCAGGTCTTTCAGTTTAGCTTTGCAGGCCGTTTTCCGTTCCTCCAGATTCCGGTCCCTAACCCCGTTAGTAATCAGTTTGACCGCGGTCTCATTTGATAGGCGGGCGGTATTGATGACCAGATCGTACTCAATCGGGTTTTCCCAGTCGCGGTCGAAATAGTATTTGATAAAACCAGCGCGCTGCTGGTCACTCTTGCGAACCAAGGAACGGGCTAGGTCTGGGTCGATCCATTCGCGTTCGGCCCAGCGCTCTACACGATCCTCAAACGGGGCGATAACACGCACTCGGAAAACACTGGTGATGCCGGGGAGCAGATCTTGGCCACCACGGCCGTAAATGATCACATTCCCTTTAAGGGCCGCTTCCAGCACAATCAGTTGGATGCGGTTCATGCCTAGCTCTATCTGACGGTCAAGTTGCTCGACAAAGGCGGGGGGTTTTTCGTCGATCTGCTGGAGGGCTTCGTAAGTCAGACCGTACTTGCCGGCAACATCCTTGATTGCCTCCTCATCAATGAGGGTATAGCCTAGCTCTTCTGCGGCTTGATGAACAATCGGGATGCCGCCGCTTCCCATTTCACGGGAGATGGTAATGATAGCCATGTTTTAATCTCTCTCCAATCGTGCTGTGCTGTCGATCTGCCAAGCTACTTCTTCTTGGCATTGAAGCCAGGTTTGTGATCGAAATAATGAATGGTCTCAAGAAATCTCACGGTGCGAGTTTTAGAACGCATCACCACCGTGTGGGTTTTAGCACCGCCGGCGAAGTAACGTACGCCGCGGACCAGATCGCCGTTGGTGACTCCTGTTGCCGCGAAAAAAACATCGCCTTTGGCCATCTCTTCTGCCGTGTAGATTTTATCAAAATCGGTGATTCCCATGTCGCGCGAGCGGGTCCGCTCTTCCTCGCTCATGAACACCAATCGCCCCTGCATGAATCCACCCAGGCACTTTATTGCCGCCGCCGTGAGAACCCCTTCGGGTGCACCGCCGATACCCATCATCATGTCGACGCCGCTGCCTTCAATGGCCGATGCGACCGCCGGGGCAACATCGCCGTCGGAAATTAACTGGATTCGAGCACCCGCTTTGCGAATCTCGGCGATCGCCTTGTCGTGACGCGGGCGATCAAGCAGGACGACCATCAGGTCTTGAGGCTGACACCCTTTTGCTTTGGCCAAGGCTTTAACGTTTTCTCCAGGCGATTTCTGCATGTCACAGGCGCCGATGCCGTCTGGACCGGTGACCAGTTTGTCCATATACATGTCCGGAGCGTGCAAAAAACCGCCGCGTGGAGCCATGGCGATAGTGGCAATCGCTCCATTAACCCCTTTAGAGCAGATGGTGGTTCCTTCCAGCGGATCGACGGCGATATCGACTTTGGTACTGTCTTCTATGCCGGCGCCTAGTTCCTCCCCGATATAGAGCATTGGCGCTTCGTCCATTTCCCCTTCGCCGATCACGACGATACCATTGATATCCATCTCGTCGAGGGTGCGACGCATTGCTTCGGTTGCCGCAGCATCTGCTGCAACTTTATTGCCTTTGCCGACCCAGCGACCCGAGTCGAGGGCGGCAGCTTCGGTAACTCGGGCAAGCTCTAGAGCAAGGTTTCTATCCATAGACCTTTTCGTTGTCAGATGCTTGGTTTAAATGGTGAACTAGTACTCACTTTCGTCAGCGGGTCATAATGGCACGATTTCCCATCAAGTTCAAGTCTGCCAATTGTCGCGGTTGTATATATATAAGCTGAAAAGCGGTACGATGAAAAATATCGCCCTTCCTTGCAGGGAGCACAGACATGAATCTTTTTCAACTGGGGATTTGTTTAGAATGGCCTATTGTGTTTGGATTGGCGACTGGCTATAATCGCGCCTTCAATTTCATTGCTGGAAGAATGGTGACATGACGATGGTAGACGAGGAGAAAAAAGAACTGGTTGCGCTGCTGCGAAATCGGATCGAAGAACGCGGCGGTATCAGCTTTGCCGAGTTTATGGCGCAGTGTCTCTACCATCCCGATTATGGTTACTATACAACGCCCCGCACGCGGATCGGTAAGGAGGGCGATTTTTTTACTTCCTCCAGCGTCCATTTCCTGTTCGGGCGACTAATTTCCAGGCAATTGACGCAGATGTGGCAGCTGCTCGGCAAAGGCGAATTCATCATTGCCGAGCAGGGGGCAGGGGAAGGGCATCTCTGCCTCGATATCCTCAACGCCTTAGCGGAAGATGCCCCCGATTTCTATCAGCAGCTCCAGTATCGAATTGTTGAGATCAGTCCGGATCACCGGCAGGGGCAGGAGGGAAACCTGCAGCGTCATGTCGATGCCGGCCGGGTCGGTTGGTGCTCTCTGGATGAGTTGCAGGGGATGCAGGGCTGTTTTCTCAGTAATGAACTGGTCGATGCTTTTCCGGTTCACTTGGTCGATAAAGATGATGGCGAGCTGAAAGAGGTTTTTGTCGTTAATAGCGATGAAGGCTTTGTCGAGGAGGGCCGCCCACTGACCAACCCGGCGATCAGAGATTATTTCAAACTGGTCGGGCACGGCCTGCTCGAGGGGAACCGGGGTGAAGTCAACCTGCAGGCCCTCGACTGGATGAGCAGCGTGGGCAAGGTGTTAGCGCGGGGCTTCGTGCTGACGATAGATTATGGCTATCCGGCTGAAGAGTTGTATGCTCCGTTTCGACGCAATGGTACTCTGCTTTGCTATCATAAGCATCAGTCGAACGAGAATCCTTACCAGCGGCTCGGCTGTCAGGATATCACCGCGCATATCGATTTTACCGCCCTGCAGAAGGTAGGCGAGCGGAACGGTTTGGAGTCACTCTACTTTGGCGAACAGTACCGCTTTTTAATGGGACTCGGATTTCTCGAAGCCCTGATCGAATTGCAGGCGTGCGCGACAAATCCGCAGCAGGCACAAGCCTTACGGATGACTTTGAAAAACCTGGTCATGCCGGATGGTGGCATGGGTGATAGTTTCAAGGTGCTGGTGCAGGGCAAGGGGGTTGGTGTCCCCGAACTGCTCTGTGCGCGAAAAATACAAGATATCCGTCTGGCCACCGGCATCTTTTAGCCCGGTGGCTTGCTTGCGTAAAACAAGAGGCGTTATACTTCGATAAGACAACTTACATGGAGGACTATCTGATGAAAGATCGCGTTGAAGAAATTTTGAACCAAGTTCGCCCGGCCCTGCAGGCTGATGGTGGCGATGTCGAGTTGGTCGATGTAAGTGAGGATGGCATTGTCAGCGTCAAACTGACCGGCGCTTGTGGGTCATGCCCGATGTCGACCATGACCCTGAAGATGGGGATCGAAAAGACCCTGATGGAGAACATTCCCGAAGTTAAAGAAGTGGTCCAGGTGCATTAAGGCTCCGCTGCTCTGATATTTTACGCAAAAAAACCAGCGAATAACTCACTGGTTTTTTTGTTTAGAGGGTATTTGTTTTCTCGTGAAAAGGAGTTCTGCCCATTTTCAGCACCGACTTCGTGTTGTTTCAGTAACAAAAGGCTGGATATTTTGTTCTATTGGTGATAATTTGGGCGCAATTGCTTTTAATTCGTCCCAGAGGTGATCCGCTGAAAAAGTTCTTTTTCAGCAGTTTGAGGCTTTTTTAACAGGTTTGGCGATGAAATCGACAGAACGACGCAAGGAATTATTGATTTGGTTGGAAGAGGAGGGGACTTTAAGTCTGGCCGAAATGGTTGAGCGTTTCGGGGTTTCCAAGATGACCATTCATCGGGATCTCGATTTGCTAGAGCAACGTCAGGTTTTGAAACGAATTCATGGCGGTGCGGCGCGGATCGATAAGCTGGTTCGTGATCGGGATGGACGCTACGAAACTCGTTTGGAGCAGGGCAGTTGCCTGATCTGTTTTCGCCCGCCGAGCCAGCAGTTGCTTTACACCCTGACGCTGAAAAACGGTGAGCAAAAAGTTGCCTGTTGTCCGCACTGCGGGATCTCGGCCCATCTGATGTTGGGTGACCGGATCGCCATCGCACTGACCGCGGATTACCTGTCCGGCAAGCTTCATTCTGCCCAGCACTCTTATTTCGTGCTTGGGAGCGTTTGCAGTCCCTGTTGCCGGCCGTCGATACTGACGTTCGAAGACGAAGAGATGGCCAAGCGTTTCCAAACCGGTTTCGGTGGCACAGTCGGTCGTTTGGGAGACGCGTTGAAATTTCTCGAAGAGGATATGAGCCTCGACAAGACCGAAGGTTGCCCGCACTGTGCAGCGGCAAAGCAACGGCAGATAGGCTGAAGCGAGGCCTGAGAATTGCTCAAATCAACCCTGCAAAACGCTGTCGATGATATCTCATCGGTAGCGTTTTTTATTTCCCGTGTAGAACTCGTGAAGTTTTAGCAATAGCCCCTGTTTGGTGTGTAGGGCACCATGAGGGCAGAGTTCCTGGCAACAGAAACAACGGATGCAGCGATCGTAATCGATCCGCAATTTTCCCCCCTTTATTCGCATCGCTTCCGGTGGGCAGTGTTTGACACAGCTATTGCAGAGCTTGCATTGCGTGGTGTCGACTACCGGGCGGGCGGTGAGGGAATGTTTTAGACGATTTTTCAAAAATCCCTTCAGGCCGAAGTTGATATCGGTCATCTTCGCTGGCCGGAAGTTGTTGATGCGCAATTTTTCCAGCGGATCACCGCAGAGCAGTATCTCATCCAAATGAGTAAATGGGCGACCACTGTCGAGTGCTTTTTGTTGTGTCCAGACCTGCTGTGGTTTCATGCCGACCAATGCAGTGGCCACTGTGTCGACCGCTTGGGCATGGCTGCCGGCCAACAGCGCCCCAATCGGTATCGGATCGCCGCTGCCGGGGCCTTCGCCTTCCATGCCGATGACGGCATCGACAATATTCAGTGTTGGAGCTAACTGCTCGCAAAGTTCCAATAGCATCAAGGCGAAAAAGCCTTTGTCAGTTCCGGCTTGCAGGTGTAGACGCGGCTTGCGCAGACCGACGACCGCACCGAACATGTTCTTAACCGCGCAGGTCAGACCCATCATCTGGTGTGTTTTCAGCTTCGGCAGGTTGATGATGACATCTGCGTCAAGAATGTCCTGCGCCACCTCCAGTTCGTGAAAGGTGCCGGTCTTGCTTTTGATTTTCACCGATTTCGTGAACGGTGCAAAACGCGCTCCGGTCGCTTCGATCACCTCAAGGATGCCCGATTTGCGGGCTACGCTTTCCGGGCTGCCGATGCCGGGGGAGTCACCGACACTGACAATCCCGCCCGTTTCCTGCACCAGTTTGATGACCGCGCGGACAACTTCCGGGTGAGTGGTAACTGCTCTTTCCGGCGCATTGCCCGACAGTAGGTTCGGTTTCAGTAGAACCTGCTGGTTCGGTTTGACGAATTGTGCCATTCCTCCTAACGGCTTCAATAACTGGATTAGTGCCTTTTGGACATTTTCCGACTGGTAGTTGTCGAGTTTTTGCAGGACAACCTGCGAATCTTTTTCAGGCGAGCTTGTCAGCACGTGAATCAGCCTTCAAGGAGCTTGATCTGTAGTTTGCGGGTACGGGGCCCATCGAATTCGCAGAAATAAATTCCTTGCCAAGTTCCGAGTTGCAATTTGCCCTTGTGGATAATGATTTGTTCACTTGCACCGATTAGGCTGCTTTTGATGTGCGCGGCGCTGTTCCCCTCAAGGTGCCGATAGTGATTTTGCTGCGGGATCAATTCATTTAAGCCGTTGATCATGTCGGTGACGACATCTGGGTCGGCGTTTTCGTTGATGGTGACCGCTGCGGTGGTATGCGGGACAAACAGCGTCGCCAGCCCCTCTTGAATCCCTGAGCGGCTAACAATCCTCTGTACCTCGGCGGTTATTTCGCGCAACTGCACCTGCATTTCGGTTCGAACGCTGATTTCATGAGTCATGATGCCTCCCGTAGCGCGGCCCTGACCGCGGCAAGTGCCCGCTGGCGATAGATCAGACCGGTGTGGCCAATGTTGTTTAACTCTATCGCCGTCCCCCACGGCAGTCGGCTGTTGGCGTTCGGTAAGACCATGTTGTCATGTAGGGTATAGACGTTGGTCAGCGTTACGGCTTCTGGTTTCGGGGCACTGTTCAGCCGCCGCAGAAAGTCTGAGCCAGGCACTAGGACTTTGCTGAGCGGTGCGAAGGCGAAAGGCGTCAATTTGGAGCCTAGATGTGGTGAGCCGAGAATAACACAGCGGTCAACTTTGTTTGCTCCGCCGCGCAGCTGGATATAGTTGCGGGCAATGATACCGCCCATCGAGTGCCCGACTAAATGAACCTTGTCGACGCCGAGGTAGTGGCGCAACTCATCAACCTTTTTGGCCACCAGTTCGGTCAGCACTTCTTCATTGTGCCAGGAAGAGATGTTGATGGTTGCGATGTTGTGGAACCCCTGCCGCCGTAAAAAGGCTTTAAACCAGAACCAGCTGGCCTGATTGTTAAAAAGCCCGTGCAGCAGTAGAACCGGGGTTTCTCCCCGCTGTTGCGGGTGGCGGCGCGGGTTGAGTAGGCCCAATGGCATGGTCATAATGGTCAGCATGTTAAAGAAGGTTTCCTGCAAAATGACCGATGCTGCCATTCGCAGTTTCTTTCCGTGGAAGCGACCTTCGATCATTTGAGGATCGGCATTGGCGTATTCGTACCAGCACATGCTATAAGTCAGAATAACAATCAGCAGGTTGACAACGCCAAAGATTATGAAAAGGGTAAGCAGAAGAGTAGACCAAAAACACCACATGAGAGATGTCCTCCCCAATAGAATCGGTCACCGTTTTTAAGATATTTAAGAGAGTAAGGCTACGATCGGTTGACCATTGTCATATAAATAAAACTGAATTATGACATGCTCTTTAGGGATGGTCAATTGCATGGGGAAGGCAGTTCGAAGGAGTTCGGATGGATCAGCAGTTAGTAAATTTTGAGAAGCATCTATCCGTGGAGCGGAATTTGTCGCCTCGCACGGTCGAGGCATATGTGCGTGATTTGCGACAATTCCGAAATTTTGTGGAAACAGCTGGGTTGGCCGATGCCCTAACTGGGATCAATCTTTTGCTGGTCCGGCGCTATCTAGCCGAGTTGCACGGGCGCTGCAGTCGAACCAGCATTGCGCGTAAATTATCAGCGTTGAGGGTCTTCTTTCGCTATCTGGTTCGCGAGCGCGTGTTATTAACCTCACCGCTGGATGGCCTATTGACGCCGCGTCGAGAGCAATTCCTGCCGAAAGTGCTCAGCGCTGAGCAGATTCAGGATCTGCTTGAGCGGCCGTTGCCCGGAAAGCGGCTGCTTATTCTGCGCGACTTGGCCATTTTCGAACTGATCTATTCCTGTGGACTGCGTGTCAGCGAACTGACGGGGCTTGATATCGGCTCGGTCGATCTGATAGAGGCTAGGGCCCGAGTACTAGGAAAGGGGTTAAAAGAACGATTTCTGCCGATCGGTCGACCAGCTTGTCGGGCCTTACAGGCCTATTTTGAGTTGCGTGGAGAGGGCGGGTTGGATGAGCCACTATTTATCAACCGGCAAGGTGGCCGGTTGTCTTCGCGCAGCGTACAGCGTAACTTGAAAAAACGCTTGTTGCAGCTCGGTTTGCCGACCGATGTTACCCCCCACGCATTACGCCACTCTTTCGCCACCCACTTGCTCGACGCCGGGGCTGACTTGCGCGTTATCCAGGAGTTGCTCGGCCATGCGTCCCTTTCCACTACCCAGCGTTACACCAAGGTCAGCTTCTCCCATTTGACCGAAGTATACGATCAGGCCCATCCTCGCAGTCGAAAAAAGTGACCAAAATGGTCATAATTTCCTTGACAGGCGACTCGAAGTCGGTAGACTAACGATTGACAATATTGGTCTTCTAACTCATCATAAATTTGAAAGGAGCTGGTCTTATGGGTGTCCTGGTTGGAAAGCAAGCCCCTGAATTTACTTCAACAGCTGTTATGGCTGATGGATCGATAAGTGATAATTTTAGTCTCTCTGACTATAAGGGGAAATATATCGTCCTGTTCTTCTATCCGCTTGATTTCACCTTTGTCTGTCCCACGGAACTGATTGCTTTCAGCCGTCGGATTGCTGATTTTGAAGCCAAAGGGGTGCAAGTGATCGGCTGTTCGATTGATTCGCAATTTACCCATATCGCCTGGCGGAATACGCCGGTTAACGAGGGTGGCATCGGCGAGATCAGGTATCCACTGGTGGCCGATGTGAAACATGAAATCTGCAGAGCTTATGATGTTGAATTTGACTCTGCCGGGGTTGCCTTCCGCGGCTCTTTCCTGATCGATCAAAATGGTGTCGTTCGCCATCAAGTTGTCAACGACCTGCCGCTGGGGCGCAATATTGATGAAATGCTGCGCATGATTGACGCTCTACAGTTCCATGAAAAGCATGGTGAAGTTTGCCCGGCCGGTTGGAGTCAGGGCGACAAGGGGATGGTCGCCGACGGTGCCGGCGTGGCAAATTATCTCTCAGAAGAGGCTGATAAGCTGTAAGTGGCGACAAGTCTCCGTAGCTTTTGGGCGGTTCGCAAAATATCTGAGGAAAAGGCGGCATATTGTCGCCTTTTCTATTCTCAGCCATCGTCCAATAAGAGTTCTGGGGGCTCGGCTTGGCCATCGTTCTGGACCCGCCCGTAACCGTTGTGGTGGCAAAGATGCCTTTCTTCGGACAGGCGAACTGACTTGGTTGTAGCCTGACTCGCTGGATTTTATCAATACTCAGCTTAAAGAATCATAACTCGAACTCCTTATTTGTTGAGCCATATCCTATCCTTCGTCTTGTTTAGAATTATGAGCTGATTGTGAAGTTCCAGCTGGTAAAATGAGGCGGGAAAAAGAAAGCCCCGCCGGAAAACCGGCGAGGCCATTTTATTGCAACTGTAGGACTTTTGCTTATTCGCAGAGGTCGACTTTGATGTCCCAGTTCTTGATACGCATGGTACCGTTTTCGGCCATGTTCTGCTGCATCTTGAAAGCGCGGTCGAACTTCTGTGGCTCGTGGCCAACGCCACGTTCGAGGCAGTCCTTGGCGGCCATCTCGAAGTAGTCGGTGAGGATCGGCTTGTACTCTGGGTGAGCACACTTCTCGATGATGACCTTGGCCCGATCCTTCGGCGCCAAACCACGCAGGTCGGCTAAGCCCTGCTCGGTGACCAGAACGTCGAGGTCGTGCTCGGTGTGGTCAATGTGCGGGGCCTTCGGTACGACGCAAGTTATCCCGAGCGGATCGGTTTTGGTCGGACGGGTTGACGGGCTGTGCATAATCTTCAGGTACCCATTCCGCAGGAAGTCACCGGAACCACCCAGACCATTGATCATCCGGGTGCCGCCAACCAGGGTCGAGTTGGCGTGTGCGTAGATGTCGAATTCGACAGGGGTGTTCATGGCGATACAGCCAAGGCGACGGATCGGCTCCGGATTGTTCGAAATCGAAAGCGGGCGCAGGGTGATCTTGCTGAAATACTTCTCCCAGTTGTCAAAGAAGCGAGGGAAGCCCGGTTCTTCGGAGAGGGATAGCGAGCAAGAGGATGCACAACGCAGGTTACCACCGTCGAAGAAGTCGAGCATGGTATCCTGTAGAACTTCGGTGAAAACCGACAGGTTGGTGAAAGGCCCCTTGGCCAGACCACCAACAACGGCGTTGGCGATGGAGCCGACACCCGACTGCAACGGCAGCAGGTTCTCCGGCAGGCGGCCCTTCTTCACTTCGTGAGCAAAGAATTCCATGATATGGCCAGCGATTGCTTCGGAAGTATCATCCATCTCAGCAAAAGCCCTACCTTTGTCGCGGCGCTTCGACTCGACAATGGCGACGATCCTGTCTGGATCGCAGGGTACATACGGGGTGCCGACACGGCTGTCCGCAGCAGTGATCAGCATCGGAGCACGATGGGGCGGCTTCTGTTGGAAGTGGATGTCGTGCATCCCTTCAAAGGAGGGCTGTCCAGTGTTGACTTCGATGATGATCTTGTCGCACAGGTGAAGTGCCTCAGAAACGATACCACAGGAGGTGGTCAATGCCAGGCCGCAGTCTTCAGTGATGGCAGATACTTCGACGATACCAATGTCGTAACGGCCATTTTCGGTATAGAAACCGTAGCCGGCGTCCTGAGCGAAGTGGCCGAGGTGCTTGTCGCCCATGCGGATGCGCCCGGCGTTGATCCCCTTGGCGATGTTCTTACCTGTCTGGTAAGGCCAGCGGCGATCGATCATGTCGAGGGTTGCCCAGCGGTCTTCAGTTTCAGCACCGACCGAAGCACCGATAAACAGGTTGAAGCGGAGTTGGCCCTGCAAGTTGTTGGCTTCAACGTGATCAGCCAAAGCAATAGGTACCTCTTTGGGGTAGCCGGCTGGGGTAAAACCTGACCACATCAGGTTTTGGCCATCCTTGAAGTGCTGGATGCAGTCTTGCGCGGTACAGACTTTGCTGAGTAGCGACTTGCGACGAACGCGACTTTCAAGTGTTCCGAATTCGGACATTCTCTCTCCTCCTATAAATTAGGATCAGTGGTGCAAATAGCACCTGTTTAAAAGTGCTGTTAAACAGCGCTAAATCGAGCAGGCAAAATTTATAAAGCGCTATGCGTTCAAAGAAAATTAGCTCTGCCGAGAGTCTTTAGACTGGATCGGAAATAACCGCATGACAGGCTGGGCGATAGCGCTAAAAGAACAGCGTTTTTATATAATGTGTATACAATTCAAGTCAAGGGAAAAACGGCTTTCGAGGTGGTGTGAGGGTAGGGATTGTGTACAGGTTTTCGGTGTTCTTCTGCCGTGTTTTATCTCTTTTAAGTAGCTTAAAATAAAGGGAAAGTGTTGCTTGCTGGGTGGCCTTTTGTGGTATGCGTTGAGTGATGTAGTATCTCTTGGGATGCGCTTGTCTCAACTCTCTAATAGATATAGTGTTCTATTTTTTAAATTTCCTTTTTGAGTTATTGATTCTAGATGGTGTTGGATGTAGAAATGATTTTTTACTTCAAATTTTGTTTAATTAAGGTTTTGGATTGTTTTGTCTTTTTTTCTTGATGAATAAAGCTATGAAGGGTAAAAATTAAATCTATTCAGTTAGAAATTTGTTCTGTTTTTATTTTGATTTGAACGACGGTTTTTTAATTGCGGTTGAGTTGTTTAAAAAAAATCTCTTTGGTGCTGAATAAGTAGATTTTAAATTAGCTAGTAGTTTTTTTAAATTTGTTTCTGAAAAATTTATTCTGCTTTTTGATTTATAAAAAACTCCCCTGTAGCAGCCATCTACAACAGGGGAGTTTTTTCTTTTGTCAGGACTCTGTTATTCGCAAAGATCGACTTTGATGTCCCAGTTCTTTATCTTCATAGTTCCATTTTGGGCTAAGTTTTGTTGCATTTTGAAGCAACGATCAAACAGTTGAGGTTCATGACCGATCCCTTTTGAAAGACACTCTTCTTTAGCCATGTCGAAGTATTCTTGGAGGATTGGTTTGTAGTCAGGATGGGCACATTTGTCAATGATCTTCTGAGCCCGATCTTTCGGAGCTAAACCTCTCAGGTCGGCAAGACCTTGCTCGGTGACCAAAACATCGAGGTCGTGCTCGGTGTGGTCGACGTGAGGAGCTTTGGGAACCACGCAAGTGATACCGGTCGGATCGGTTTTGCTCGGTCGGACCGAAGGTGAGTGCATGATCTTCAGGTAGCCATTCCGCAGGAAGTCGCCTGAACCGCCGAGGCCATTGATCATCCGGGTGCCGCCGACTAGTGTTGAGTTGGCGTGGGCGTAAATGTCAAATTCTACCGGTGTGTTCATTGCGATGCAGCCGAGACGACGGATCGGTTCTGGTGCGTTTGCCAGCGACAGCGGGCGCAGAGTAATTTTGTCGGCGTATTTGTCCCAGTTATCAAAGAAACGCGGAAAGCCAGGAGTCTCAGAAAGCGAAAGCGAGCAGGACGAGGCGTGATTCAGTTTGCCCGAATCGAACAGGTCGAGCATGGTATCTTGTAGAACTTCAGTATAAACGGTCAAATTCTTAAACGGACCATTGGCGAGTCCACCGACAACAGCGTTAGCAATGGAACCGACGCCGGATTGCAACGGCAACAGGTTCTCTGGCAGGCGACCTGCTTTTACCTCGGCGGAAAAGAAATCGAGGATGTGGCTGGCAATCGCTTCGGAGGTTGCGTCTGCATCCGTAAAGGCACGACCTTTGTCGCGATATTTTGATTCAACGACGGCAATTATTTTATCCGGATCGCAAGCGAAGGATTCGGTTCCTATGCGGTCGCTGGCTTTGCTGATCAGGAATGGCTGACGATTCGGTGGGGTCAGGGGGACGATACAGTCATGCATGCCCCGGAAAGAAGGTTGCCCGGTGTTGACCTCGACAATGATTTTTTCGGCGATCATCAGAATTTCGCCGATAACGCCACAAGATGACGTGGGAACCAGCGAACCGTCTTCCAGAATTTCGGAGACCTCAATGATGGCAATATCGATTTTAGGGGTGTAAAACCCATAGCCGAGGTCTTGGGCAAACAGGGACAGGTGTTTGTCTCCCATCCGGATACGGCCCTCATTGATACCTTTGGCAATGTCTTTGCCTGTCTGGTAAGGCCAGCGACGATCGATCATATCGAGGCTTGCCCAGCGGTTTTCTGTTTCGGCGCCGACAGAGGCACCAATGAACAGGTTGAATTTCAGTTTTCCTTGCAGATTGTTTTTTTCGACATGGTCTGCGAGGGCAACTGGAACTGCCTTGGGATAGCCGGCGGGGGTGAAACCGGACCAGCCCAGGTCCATTCCCGTTTTAAAAAAATCGATGCAGTTTTCGGCTGTTGTCTTTTTGCTGAGCAAGGATTTGCGGTGGACGCGGTCCTCCAGTGTTCCAAATTTTGACATTCTCTCTCCTCCGGTAAATTAGGATGAAATAGTGCCAAGGGCACCTGTTTAAAGCGCTGGTATTGCAACATTCAAAATTATATTTTTTGAGAAGACTGTGTAGTGCAAACTAAATGTTGAAAAATCAGCGGGATGGTCCTGTAAGGGGAGCTTAGCAGATCTTACACATTACAGTTAGCAAGGTGGGCTTATCATAAGGCTGTATACGTTTTAGTCAAGACAAAAATCACACTTATGGTTAAAAGTAACAGATGAGGGGGGGGGCGGGATGAGACGAAAAAGGCCGGTCTGATAGCGTCAGCTCCGGCCTGCTTTTAAAGCGGATATATGTTTTTATTTTTGCCTAGTATTCTTCCGCGAGAATTTTTTGCGCATCTATTAAGTATTCGCTGCCAGGGAACTGCTCGAACAGCTGATTGAAAGTATCTTTCGCTTTTTCTTTTTCGCTTGCTTGTAAGTACGCTTTTCCGAGCAGGAAGTAGGCTTCGTCCAGGTGATAGTAGTTGGGATAATCTGCCAGAGCTTTCTCCAGCCGATTGATGGCTGCTTGGTACTGTCCTCTTTTTAAGTAGAAGTGGCCGACGTAAACTTCCGCTTCCGCAAGGCGGTTCCGACAGCGCTGGATCAAATGGCCGGCTTCTTCCGCCTGGGAATAGGAGGGGAAGCGATGTAGCAGTTCCTCAAACACCTGCAGCGCATTGCGGGTGCTGGTCTGGTCTCGATCAGCCGAGAGAATCTGTTGGTAGTGGCTCAGCCCCAGTCGGTAAAGGACATCTTTGACGCGGCTGTCGTTGGGATGGCGTTTCAGAAAGTCGCCGTAAGCGGTAGCAGCTTCTTCGTAACGCTCCGAGCGATAATAGGCCTCTGCAATTTTTAATTCGGCCAGCATATTAAGTTCCGGAGAATAATAGCTGTCGCGAACCTTTTCCCAGGAGGCGATAGCTTCTTCGTAGAGCTTGCTGTCAAAGAACTTTTCACCTTCCTGAAAGTATTGCTCCGCGGAATTACGCGGTACAATTTTTTGGCTGCTGCAGGCAGCGAGAAACAGGCTGAGTAGGAGAATAAACAGAAATCTGTTAGTCATTATTTTTATTCCTTTTCAATACGTTCAGATGCCAAGAAGCTACGGAATCTCCTTGCTTTTGTCAATCGATACAGCGCTGGATTGACGAAATTCCTTTCGCCCAATGAAAAGTCGGCTGTTTGATTGACTCTTTTGGCTCCCTTCATGATAATGGCGCAGGTTGAAGTACAATGTTTGCAAAGGATTAAGCATAAGATGCAGTTACTTTATATCGGCTTTTTCGGTGGACTTGGCTGTGTCGCCCGTTACCTCACCTCAGATTTGGTTTATCAACTGTTCGGCCGCAGTTTGCCTTACGGTACTCTGGCGGTCAATGTGGTCGGGTCATGTCTGCTTGGCTTTCTGATGACTTTTGGCATGCGTTCGGCACTGCTTGCGCCGGAGTTGCGAATCGGGTTGACAGTTGGTTTCATGGGCGGCTTTACCACCTTTTCAACTTTTTCCTACGAAACTTTAAAATTGCTGGAAGAGGGAAGCCTCTGGCAGGCAGGCGCCAATGTGGTACTGAATGTTCTGGTGTGTCTTGTTTTTGCGATGCTCGGGGTTTGGCTGGCTCGCCAACTGTAACGGGAGGAGTGTATGCGACACCTTGAAGGTGAACAGGTTTTGATGCGGATTTTTATCGGCGAGTCTGATCGCTGGGAGAATAGGCCCTTATACAAAGCCCTTCTTGAGTTGTTTCGTAAAGAGGGCTTTGCCGGTGCCACGGTGTTACGTGGGGTTGCGGGGTTCGGGGCAACTTCGGTGCTGCATACCGACAGTCTGCTCTGCCTGTCGCAGGATTTGCCGCTTGTGCTGGAGGTGGTTGATAAAGAGGAGAAAATAGAAGAGATCCTGCCACGCTTGGACGAGATGTTGCGGGGTGGGATGGTGACCTTGGAAAAAGCGCGGGTCATTCGCTATTCAAAATAACGGGATATTGAACGATGTTGAAACGTTTATTACAGGTTTTTGCTCCCGCCGAGGCTCATCACAGTGAAAATTTCGATCGTATTCCTCTAGCTGCAGCAGTGTTGCTGTTGGAAGTCGCACACGCTGACGGTGACTATCACGTTGAGGAAGAGAAGATGATCGAAACGGTGATGAAAAATCATTTTTCAGTTGCCGATGAGCTGTTGGAAGAATTGCTGGCACTGGCAGAGAAAACTAGGCAAGACAGCAGCGATCTTCACCAATTTACCCGGAAGATTAACAAAGCATTCAACCAGACGGAAAAGGAACAGATCATCGAAGCGATATGGAAACTGGTTTACGCCGATGGTCGCCTTGACCATTTCGAAGAGGCATTGATGCGGCAACTTGGGACACTGATAGGCTTGTCGCATCGGCAGCTGATTGAAGCTAAACTGCGGGTGGCAAAGAAGTGAGCCCGGGGTTGACCAGAGTCGTCAGTTGGGGGCATGAACTTTTAGCAGAAAAGATTAAAAAAGGGCAACTGACTGTCGACTTAACTGCGGGGAATGGTTATGACACACTAACGTTGTGTCGGTTGGTTGGGGAGACTGGACAGGTTATCGCCTTCGATATTCAATCGGCGGCATTGCAAAGTACACAGCAACGGTTGCAGGAAAACGGGGTTGTGGTGAGGATGTGGCAAGGAAAGGAGGCGCCGGTTCCGGCGTCGCCCGGTGTTGATCTGATCGAGATGGGGCATGAGCAGCTCCAACGTTATTTGCCGGGAGCCCCCCAGGGAATAGTAGCGAACCTCGGCTATTTCCCGGGTGGCAATCGACAGATCATCACTTTACCGCAGACGACGTTCACCGCCTTGGCGCAGGCCTGCGAGGTGCTAGCGCCGGGAGGGAGGCTGGTCGTTGTGGTTTACCCTGGACATCCGGGGGGACGAGAAGAAGGGGTAGTTGTCGAAGATTTCTTCGCTAATTTGCCCGATCATGATTTCCAGGTTTTGCAGCTGAAGGTCGTTAATAGACCGAATGCTCCTTTTTTGTTTGTTGCAGAGAAGCGTAGTTAACGCTTAATATAAAGCGCATTTTTGCAGCAGCAATGCTGCGGGTGTCTATTGAGGGGAAAACATGCTGACACGATTTATTGTTTTAATATTGCTCCTAAGTTTTGTTGACGCTCCCTTGCATGCCGAACAGTTGGCCGAGGTTGATGTGCCGACCCAGGTTATCCCGGCAGGGCAGAAGGGCGATAAGTTCGATAGAGATTTTGCTGATGACTTCGATGGTAGTTTTGCGGAGGCTGAAGCGATCAACGAAATCCTGATCGATGACCCGCTCGAAAAAATCAATCGTGGGGTTTTCTGGGTTAATGACAAACTCTACTTTTATCTGATTAAACCGATTGCTAGGGGCTATCGCTTAATACTCCCGCGGCAGGCGCGGGTTTCGGTCGCCAATGTCTTTAATAATATGGCAACACCGGTTCGAGCTGCCAACGATTTGTTGCAGTTGAAATTCCATGATATGGCGACCGAATTGTATAGGCTGATTGTGAACAGTACGGTCGGCATTGGCGGGTTGTTCGATCCTGCGGCATCTTTTGTCGGGGTAGACAATGTCGATGATGAAGATTTCGGCCAGACTCTCGGTTACTACGGTGCCGGACACGGTTTTTATCTCGTCCTGCCGATTCTAGGGCCTTCCAGCTTGCGTGATGGAGCAGGTACCTTGGTTGACACGTTTTCCGACCCGATCCGTTATGCCGATGTTGCAACCCTCACATATTTTGGGGGCAAATCATTCAAGGTTGTTAACAGCCTGTCGCTTGATCGGGATACCTACGAAGGGATTGTTAGAGATTCTCTAGATCCTTACCTGTTTGTTCGAGCCGCTTATGCACAGCGCCGTGCTGCTCAAGTTGGTAAGGTGAACTATGATATACTGTCGATTGACGGAAATTTTTGGGACGAAGAGACCTTTAATCCATTTAAATGGCTAGGATTATAACCATGAAAAGAATATTACTGACGGTTCTGTTAGGTTTGCTGCTCGTTAGTGCCGCCTGGGCGGTACCCCAGCCGCAAGAGCAGGTTGAAAAGATGATCAAATCGGTTTTGGATGTCTTGCAGAAACCCGATTTGACTGCGAATGAAAAAAAAGAACAGGTGAGCGGCAAGGTGCAGGAATTTCTTAACATTGCATCGATGTCGCAGCGCACGCTTGGCAGCTATTGGCAGGGCGCAACCGAAGAACAGCGCCAGCGGTTTTCCGAGCTGTTTGTCAAGGTGCTGGAGGGGACTTACCTGAATCGTATCGGCGACTATACCGACGGCACGGTGCAGTACCTTAAGCAACGGGTCAAGGGGGATAAGGCGATCATCGATACGCAAATTGTTGCAGAGGACCTTGCGATCCCGGTGCAGTACAAAATGATTCTGGTCAACGATGTTTGGCAAGTTTTCGACGTAGTTATCGAGGGGGTCAGCCTGATTCGCAACTATCGCGCCAGTTATGGTGAAATTATCCGCAAGGATGGTTATGATGGTCTTTTTGCACTGATGGAGCAGAAAGTTATCGATCTGAATGGTTCGTACTAATAAGCCAGGTTATAATAATAGCTAGTGGAAAAGACCTCTTCAAAACAGAAGAGGTCCTTTTTGTTGGCAGACAAACTTTGTTTTTGCTAATGTCTTTTTAATGTAGAAGGTCTGGTTCCCTAGCTGAATTTATTAATTTGAGGGAAGGATGTTTTAATGCGAAGAATTTCTTTTATTCCGGTACTCCCGCTAATTTTGCTGTTTGTGATTTTAAACACCGGTTCAAGCTCAGCGGCTTTTTTTGACACTGCTCCCCAGGAGGAGCTGGATGGAATGTCGGGGAAACTAGTTCGCGGCATTGCAAATACAGCGACCGGGTGGGGTGAGCTGCCGAAACAAATTATCATTACATGGAAAGAAGATGGAGCGGCACGTGGAATATTCGTGGGGCCCTTAAAGGGGATCGGCATGACGATCGTCAGGACCATCTCCGGCGTAGCAGAGATTGTAACCTTCTATCTTCCTGTCCCCCAGGAGTATAAACCATATTTTGAACCGGAATTTGTATGGCAGAAGGAGTGAAGTATCGAATTAAATACAGCAAGTCAGCAGAAGAACAAAAAAATCCAACGGCAGGCGAGGATAAACCGGCAGCACTTCCGTAGCGATATCCCTACTTTTCAATTAGATTGGTCGTGTAGACGGCTTGCGAATCTCCTGTGGATAGGAGAATAGCGGCTAAGCAGTTCTCAGATGCACCGCTTCCAGTGGCCATGCTGTTATTGCCACTGGCTTGATTGATTTCTGAGAAGGAGGAAACGCCGCGTCAAACTATCGATAGGTAGAGAGTCACATTGTATTATAGTCGTCCGATTCTACCAGATCTCCAGTACTATCCAAGAACGATCCTTTTTGTGAATCCTTTACAACTTCGACTTGGTTATGGGCAATGGAGCAAACAGTTCCACAAACGGTGCACTCATAAAGTTCTTCGTGGAATTGAAACGCGTCAAGTTCAGTTTCACGGCTGACCATGAAGCGGCACGTTGGACAGACAAATTCTGTACAGACTTTTTGTTTTTTTTCGACGCGACCCTTGATAACTTTTAGAGCGTTATGCGGATAGGCCCAAATTGAACCACAATCGCCACATTCATATACATCTTCAGAATATCCTTCTGCGTGCAGATCAATCTCCACATGTTTACTGCTTTTGCATATAGGGCATTTCTTCATGGTTCAAGCTCCTTTGAGTGATTTTAAAAATGTCGGCATCTGTTTTTGAGAATATATCCATTGTCTCTATACAGTAAATAATACTGCAGTAATAAACAATTTCAGCTCCTTTTTTCCCAAAATCATGACTCTCTTCTCTTAGCGTGATGAGCTCTGCAACTAATAGTGCTCCCTCTGTAATGAGAACGTCACTTTTCTGAAAATCCACGTGGTTTAGTTGCCACTAATTTCCGGTACACTTCCGAGTTATAAAAAATGACTTCAGGCGGAAATTTTAACCAGAAAATGAAATCGATATCATTGCAGTGATATTAATCGTCCTAACACAATGGAGGATGATATGAGTATCACATTAGTGGGCGGGATGGATTGATTGGCAAAACACTACCAAGATGAAGCTAAAAAGCAGGGTGTCAAGCTCTACATCCTGAGTCAGGCTTAGACAGGGATGGAGTCAAAAATTCGCAATAGTGATGCAGTGGTTCTTTTCACCAATTAAGTTTTGCACAGGGCCAGAAATGGTGCGGTTGCCGAAGGGAAAAGAGAGATATCCCTGTCTATCAATTCCACTCTTGTGGGTTGTGCACTTTGAGAAACTGCGTGAATTGTATAGAAAAATCAGGGTGTTCAGTGAACTTTAATTTTCTAATGCCATCAGAGGCAAGGGGCCACTTAATCATTCGAGGAGTTGCTGCCAACTAAAAAGCAACACTCGGGAAGAATTGTACATCTGTTTTTTTCGGAGATAGAACATTTGTCCTCAAAACAGGTGCGCTACCAGACTGCACTACTCTCAGATGGGCGGGATGGGTACCATGACGTTTTGAAAGTCTTTTCCCGAAGGCGTCTAAAATTAGTTCTGGAACTAAGGAAAAAAAGGGAATTTCGGAAGGCGATTCACGAGTGCTGCGCACGCCTGCGGGGTAGTGACTGATTTAATTTATGAAGAGAATATTTAGAAGTTTCCTCTGTCTTGCTCAATGTTTTTGTAAAGCTGCAACTAATTGGAATTGAAATGAAAATATGGCGTATCGTTAATCTGATTGACAATTGCTCGCAGTCGCAGTATTTAGCCGAATAAGCCCCACGATTTCTGCCTACTGGACAGCGTATTGAGTGATACATTTTGCCCTGTTGGCAGGAGCGTGCCTCTCCTTTGAGGTTATTGCCGCAATGCTGCATCCCGACACTGAAGTTCGATTTGTCAACGAACAGATCGGCAGTGGCGTCTTTGCCACCCGCCTGATTCCCAAAGGCACGCTGGTCTGGGTACAGGATAAGTTTGACAGAATTTACCCCGAAGCTGAGGTCAGAAAGCTGGAGCCGGTTTATCAAGCCATCCTTGAGCACTACTGTTTTCGCAATCATCAAGGATTCTGGGTGTTTTGCTGGGATAACACCAGATATATTAATCACAGTTTCCATGCCAACAGCATTGCGACGCCGTATGGATGTGAACTGGCGGTGCGTGACATCCATTCGGGCGAGCAGATCACGAACGATTATGGGTTCTTCAACATCATTGAGCCGTTCGACATGTTTCCGGAAGAGGGAAGCCGCCGCACACAGGTGATGCCGGATGATCTGCTCCGTTGTGCAGATGATTGGGACTCACAATTGGTCGATGCTTATCCCCGTTATTTGCAGGTTCCTCAGCCGTTGTCGAGGTTGCTTCCAGAACAACAGCGGCAGGCTCTTGAGGCAGTCAGTCGCGGAGACACTAAACCATTATCGATCCGGTGCAATTATTTTGATCCTGCTTCTGTTGCAACGGAGGTCGGTGATGTTTGAATTCCGGCGGTTGACAGCTGAGAATTTTTGTCACTATGAATATTTGGTGATGGCCTCGGAAGAGGTGTTTCCCGAAGATATCCGCGAAACCCCCGAGACCTATCTGGAGGCGCTTCGGCAAGATGGGGTTCAAGCTTTTTTGGCATACTTCGCCGGAGATTATGCTGGCAACGTGGTTGGTTTTTCTCCATGCCCCGTGCAGCAACGGATATTGCGCCTGCATGAACTGGACACAAGCCTGGATGGTTTAATCTACCTGTTCAACATCGTTGCCATGCCACAGTTCCAGGGGTGTGGCGTTGGTCGACACTTGCTTAAATATTTCCTGTCCGAATCGCGGGAGGCAGGTTTTATCCGCGTTGGAGGGCATTTTCGTGGCAATGGGTCGTTGAAGAATTTTACCAATCGTGGTGGGGCTGTGCTCGCCGTATTTGATGACTGGTTCGGCACAGGGGAAAGCTATAGTTACTGCGAACTTGATCTGTAGCAGCTTAGCCTTCTCTGACCATTTTCACTCCGGGAAAAAACACTCTCATCGGTTACCCTTTAACCAGTTGTGGCAATTACCGGGGCTTGTTGTTTCTACTTCTCAGAACTTCAAAATTTAATAAAGTAGAAAAATTCTCCCCCTGAATGTTGATTCCGCTTATTGCAACCAGAGACCCTCATCGATAAATTAACGCTCAAATAGACAGTATCTCTGTCAGTAGAGAGGTCTAAACGGTATAGAATCGATTTTGCGACCAAGGGTTGTCTTTTTCTGACAGCCTGTGTGCCCGGGCCACATTGATCGACGGTCCCGGGTAAATTAATACAAATATATATGTGGAATTTTATATTTCCCAGATGTCGTGATTTTTTAAAGCCGCCACCTTAATTCGGGGTGGCGGCTTTTCGTTCAGAATGGATGCACTGGTTTAGATGATAATCGGTGGATGACTTTGCTTTTTTTTGGGGGGGGGTAAGGTGACATAGGGTGAAAAAGATCAATTCGTAAGTCTGTCCCGGTGTCCACAAAAAGAAAAACTCCACCTCGACTGAAGTGGGGAATCTTGTTGTCATCGCATATGATAATTTTTACACAGGCTCCTCGCTTTGTCCGGATTTGGAACTTTCACGTAGCTGAAGCGCAGGCATTGACCCTTTGTTGTGGTACGTAACCTAGTGATAAAGTCGCTATATGCTCCCATAGGAGAGCGCGGTCTTCAGGCCTTAAAGTTTTAAATGATATTCCGAACAGCCCGTCGTTAGCCCAGCGGATAACTCCATCAATGCAAAAAACATGAACACTGACTGGTAGTGAAAACATGATGGTTAGTGCTGTATTTTGGCGTGGGGCTGTAATGCTCATCATCGATTCAATACATGCTCCAGACATACTGATGTTTATGAGTTTACCAATTTCTATCTGTGCATCGGACCTGTATTGCAGGAACTGTTCATCATTGAAATGAATCCGGCAATGATTACGTGCAGACGCCAAGAATGACTTCAGGGCTTCAATGGTTTTATCTAGGCTGCGCTTCCTCTCTTTTGTAGCTTTCTGATCCTTTTCCATTTGTTCCCTTTCAAGGATAAAACTTTTTAACAAACTTTTGTAGTGAGGCAATCGCTTCTTCAGATCGGTACAATAGTAAGTGAAGCCGTTTGCCGATACCATGACATCTTTGACAGGAATGAGGGCTTGGCAATGGTTGCAGGTCACCTGCTCTAGATCGGGAAGCAGGGGGGAGGTGATCAATTCCTTACATTCCGTGCATTTCATCTGAAGCATGTTGTCACCCCTGCTAGGCAATTCTGTCCAGTTTTTTGCTCGGACAGGAGCTTGCCCGGAGAGTTTTTACTGGATCAGAACAGCAATAGTGGAAGTCGGTAAAAAGCAAAAGATAGTTGTTCTAAGCTACCTGTTTGTTTTTCTTTGCAAGGTCCATTTCTAAAGTTCCTGTAGAGTTTTCACTTCAAATTCACAGACTGTATATTTCTAGCACATATTATTAGCCAAGATTAATATTTGTATCAGTTGAAGTCAAGGTTTGTGTGAACCTTCTCATAGATTGTTTTTGGAGCGGGTGATTTGAAAATGGAATTAAGCCTGCCACTGATACTTCTCAGACTCACCCCAAATAGCCCTCTCCGGGGGAAAGACCTGTCCCGGAATGTTCGCATCGGATCATAACCAATGAATCCATCAAAAGAACCCACCCAAGAGATAGCCCCAGAACTTCCTCCTGGCAACTGTCGTCCCGAACCTTCTCTGAAGTCCACAATAAGAAAAAAAACACTTCGTTTGAAATGGGTAACTATTTGGATTTTTTCCTAAGGGTCATGACACTTTCCTAATAAATATGGTCGGAGCGAAAGGATTCGAACCTCCGATTCTCTGGACCCAGACCAAAAACCGTTCGCTATGGCAAGGCCTCCGCTCTCTGTGCTGACCTAGAATGGGGCTACGCTCCGACGGGCGGTATAGGTACCATGACCTGTCGAAAATAGGAGCTTGGAATTAGGAAGTTGCTTCCAACTTGTCATTTGTGTGAGCTGATATAGCATTTAAGATAAGAGTAAATAGAGGCCTATCCTCAGGCAAGACATGATGGTCTTAAGAGGTGACTTTGGATAAAAGTGCCGAATACTCAAAATCTGATGAGGAGTCTCAAAGACACGTTTTCGATGAGATTCAATTGATTTTGGCGGAGAAGCGTACTGCTTTGTCGGCATTGCGCACAGGAATTGCGGTCTTTGCTTTGCCCCTTTCTGTTATGAGTGTTTTGGTTGCTACCTCAAAGTTCTATGAGATTACACAGGTTTTACATTTACTCGTTCCCTTGTTCATCATATGCACGAGTCTTATTGTTCTTGGGTTCTACCTCATAATTCATTCAGTTCTCCGTATCCATCGGTATGACCGCCTTGTCGGGAAGATCAAGCAAAAACATAGCGCAATTGCAAAGTATGTGGATTAGTTGTGTCATTAGGCGTTCTGCTACTCGGGAATGTTGATCGCTGAAGTGAAATAGCGGACCTGTCTTTTTGCGTGTAGCACACCTGTACCCAAACCAGAGACCGTTCGCTTCACTACGGTTCTCTTTTCTGTGCTTACCAGGCAGGGGCTGCAATCCGAGGGGCAGTGTATGAAACTTTGGAGATGGTACTAATTCAAGCTGATTTCTTGCGTGTGGAGTTTTGCCCAACCTAGGAAATCTATACATTTACTGCTTTAGATTGATTTTGCTAGAAAACCAATCCTCAATTGGTTCAGCAAACCCTCTGGAAACCAACAATCGTCCGAACTTCAACATTCCCCAAAGAAACAAAAGAGGGAGAATGATCGTGTTCAGTACAAACACGACAATGAGGTCAACGATATGTTTAATCAATCCTGAAGCAGCATTTTCAATGATTTCAACCTTAGCCTTTACGTCTGCAATTTTTTTGGCCTGATCTTTTACTGAATGTGCGAATTTCTGAACCGATTCAATCCATCCACCTTCTTTATTATCTTCCTCCGCCTGAGCAGTTTGAGTCGTTGATTCGCTTAGATCTTGTTCTTTCAATCGCCCTACTGTTTTTTGAAGAGCTTTTACCGAGTCATCCTGAGTTTTCCCAAGAAACGTCACGTACACCTGATTATTCAGGAAAGCCATTGTGGGCACAGCGAGCCTGAGAAGTATTGCAACTACTATCAGTACTCTTCCAATTCGGATGAAATTGATTGGGGACGGTTTCGATAGCCATAATCCTACTAAAAAAGAAAGAAGGGCTAACATCAATATTATCTGAATGCTGAGAAATGGGGTTATCTGAATCAGGACGTTTTGAATCCCTAGGGAAGTCATACTTGCTAGCATGACCCAGGAAAATCTCTCCACTAAGTCGTTTATTGGGTCCAACGCAGCTCCTGCTGCTACAGAAACCCCAATCCCGCCAGGTTCTATCTGTAGGTCGCTTTCTCTAAACACTGATACAATTGCATTGAAAGTTCGTGCAATAGCGAATGCAGTAGTTGCTCTCTTCAGCCCGCTATTAACATAAATAGTTGCCTTATTGTCGATTACTTTGAAAATGTGGCCTTCAAAAATGAAGTTTCTTGGTCCATCCTCTATTGTAAAAATGCAGAGCACAATGATGAGTGAACTAAGAAGTATTTTTTTCAAAGGCATGGTTTTTCTTCCTTCATTGGAATAGTGAATTGCCTGATTGCCTCAGTAGAGCATCTTGATAGCACTGAATCGCCCCGGGTTTTCCGGAGACAGTTTTCGTTTGAGTCAAGCGGCATCGCTTGACTCCTCTAGCCGATAATATTCCATCTCTCGCTCTACCGGGGGAATATTTCCAATCGATTCCAGCAACCGGCGATTGTTAAACCAATCCACCCATTCCAATGTTGCGTATTCAACAGACTCACGGCCTTTCCAAGGGCCGCGATGGTTGATAACTTCCGTCTTAAAGAGGCCGATAATTGTCTCGGCCAATGCATTATCGTAAGAATCTCCGGTCGTGCCGACCGAAGCATTGATTCCGGCTTCTGCAAGACGCTCCGTGTAGCGGATTGAAAGATACTGGCTCCCCCTGTCGCTATGATGAATCAACTCCCGGCGGTTCTTGCGTGCCCATAGAGCTTGTTCCAGTGCATAATTCCGTCTTCATGGATGTCGAAACACGCCAGCCAACAATACAGCGTGCGTACACGTCAATGACGAAAGCCACGTAAGCAAAACCGGACCAGGTGGCAACATACGTAAAATCAGCTACCCAGAGCTGATTCGGTCGGCTTGCTTTGAATATCCGCTTCACCAGATCAGGGGCACGGTCCTGTTTGGGATCACTGATCGTGGTGATCTGTTTCTTGCCACGCACAACACCTCGTAGCCCCATTTCTCGCATCAATCTTTCAACGGTATAACGGGCGATGGGAATCCCTTCTCTGTTTAACTGCCGCCAGACTTTACGAGCACCATAAACCCGTAAATTCTCTTCCCAAACCCTCTGAATCTGAGGTTTCAACAACTGATCCCGCAGGTGACGTGCCGGAACCTTGCCGGGATCTTTTTGACGCGCCTTATGGTGATAGTACGTTGATGGGGCGATCGGCAACTGACTGCAGATCGGCTCGACCCCGTAATGACTTCGGTGTTCATCGATAAAAAACACCATTATTTCGGTTTGCGGTCGAGCTCCGCCTGGGCGAAAAAAGCAGCAGCTTTACGCAGAATCTCATTGGCGCGTTTCAGCTCCCGGTTTTCCCGCTCCAGCTGCTTCAATTGTTCTTGAGTCGTCTTTTCCTTAGAACGACTCTCTTGAGAACCTCCGGCTTCTTTACACCATCGTCGTAACGTCTCCGGTGTACACCCTATCTTTTCTGCAATGGAACAAATCGCTGACCAGCGGGAAGAATATTCTCCCCGCTGCTCCTCAACCAATCGGACTGCTCGCTCTCTGACTTCAGGACTGTATCTCTTGTTCGTATTCATGACCCCATACTCTCAAAGTTTGGAGTCTCCGACAACCCCGGGGCGATTCACACACCTGTCCTTTCGTCTATAGCACACCTGTACCCAAACCAGAAACCGTTCACTTCGGCTATGCCTCGGTTATCTGTGCTTACCAGGCAGGAGCTACGCTCCGAGAGGTCGGTATAGGCACTACGCTGCGGTAAATAATTTTTTCCTTGAAAATGAAAATCAAAATCAATATAGTGTAGTCAATCAACCTAACACAATGGAGGAAGATATGAGTATCACATTAGTGGGAGGGATGGATCGGTTGGCAAAACACTATCAAGGTGAAGCCAAAAAACAAGGGATCAAACTCAACATCTTGAGCCAGGCCCAGACGGGTATGGAGACAAAAATTCGCAACAGCGATGCGGTGGTTCTTTTCACTAATAAGGTTTCGCATAGAGCCAGAAATGCTGCAGTTGCCGAAGCGAAAAAGAGAGATATTCCTCTCTATCAATTCCATTCTTGCGGGTTGTGTACTTTGAGAGATTGCTTCAATTGCATAAAAAATCAAAGCGTTCAGTGATCTTTGATTTCCAATACATCATAGGATAAAGCGAAGGGCCACTTGATCATTCCGATTGGGTGGCCCTTTTGATAATGGTTGGTGGGGGACAACTATGCTGGAGAGCCATGAGTAAAGAACCTGCCTGTCCTCATCACTTGTGATTTTCTAATCAGGCTCGGATTATTAATCGTGCCAGCTGTGGATATGTTGCCTCTTGCAAGACCTGCATTCACTCCAATGCTAAATTCATCAATTCTCATCTTTGAAAAGCGACCAATTTCTTGGCCATTATTATCATAGTCAATTATCATGGGAGTTTGTTGCAAATCATACTTTTCTATCACTTTAACGTCTTGTTTGCTCAGTCTGAGACCGTGATTCCTTAGCAGCATCAGGTAGTCTTCAAAGGAAATGGACTTGTTCCAATAAGGGAGCTTGCTCCTTTTGTCATAATCGGTCTGAGCCACTTTCCGATCATATCCACCCTCTAGCCTCACTCTTTCGTAGCAAAACGAGTTGCGATAAACTGATCTAGCTCTGAATAAGCGCGAAGGTCTATAGGAAATTGTTCAAGTACAAGAAAGCTTCAAATTAGGTCTGGTATCAGAATGTGCCTGTTTGCCCGAACAGCCAATCAGTAATGTGAAGACCCATAAAGCAGTCCCGTTAATAAACTTTTGGATTTCATGTCAACCAGTTCCTTGGCACAATATGAAAAAGCGGAAGTTTTTAATTTGTTTGGGTGGGGACAAGATTTCAACGCTTGTCTTTTGCTATTGACTGTAAGCCCGTTTACAGCTTAGCGCACCTATCCTTTCTGAGATACACACCTGTACCCAAACCAGAGCCCGTTCGTTGCGGCAAAGCCTACGCTCTCTTTGCTTACCAGACAGGGGCCACCCTCCAAGGCTGCGTATAGAGTCTTTGGAGGGGGGCTGATTCAAAATTTCAATTATTAAGGCGGGCTTTTGTGCCGGCCTTTTTCTATTCATTGTTGTTAATACAGAAGGATAAGGAATGCCATGAAGCACATCAGAATACAGTGCAAATGGTTTGTATAAAAAATATCTTGACACTGTAGAATAAATGAACTATAAACCCCATTAAAAAGATAAACAAGGAGATGTGAAAATGAAATCTACAATCCAAACCATCCTGTTTACGCTTTTGCTTGCTTTTCCTGTAACCAGCTATGCGGCACTGAGCGATTACTTCGTTAGCACTGATTGGTTGGCTAAAAATCAAAATAAAGTCGTGGTTGTCGATGTTCGGCAACCGCCACTCTATTACCTTGGCCATATCGATGGCGCATACAGCGTTCCTCGTAGCAGCTTTCTACAAACCCGCAATCAGGTCAAAAGCCTAGTACCATCGGCTGGAGCATTCAACAGGCTTCTGAGTTCGCTTGGCGTAACTCCAGACACAACTGTGATCACTTACGCTGAAGACGATAGCCCCTACGCAGCACGTTTTGTCTGGACGTTGCGTTACCATGGGCATCAGAAATCCTTCGTGCTTGATGGTGGCTACGAAAAATGGGCAGCAGAAGCCCGCACTACAAGCTATCTGCCGACACCTAGCGCTAGGCCAAGCAACTACCATTTGAGAGCCAACGGCGACTACCTGCAGGCGAGAGCAGATGCAGATTATATTTTTACACGGCTAGAAAATCCCGGGGTACTTGTTTGGGATACCCGAAGTGGCGGAGAATATAAGGGGACAGATGTTCGTGCGGATCGTGGTGGTCACATTCCCGGAGCGGTTCATCTGAATTGGACCGAGCTGCAGACAGAGGTGAATGGTGTAAAGGTTTTGAAAAGTCGTGAGAAGATCGAAGCTTTATTGGCCTCTTACGGTCTGACTGCTGACAAAGAGATAGTTGCCCATTGCCAGACAGGCATCCGTTCTTCCTACGCTACCATGGTGCTCCTCGGCCTCGGTTATCAGCGGGTCAAAAATTATGATGGTTCCTGGATCGAATGGGCCAACAACCCAACCCTGCCGATTATCAATGCGCAAGGAGAATTGCAGAGTTCTGTACAGGTCAGCATGACCCTGACTGACCAAAACGGCACCAAAATAAAGACCGAGATTTTACAATGAGTACCTTTACAAGAGTAAAAAAATCGAGTTTCTCGCGCGACTAGCTACACGGGGCCCTGCACTGGCGCAACGTTTCATTGATGGCTATCAGGCCAAACAGAGCGACGGGGAAATGCCTTGGACAACTACACTCAAGCCGCTATCCGAAGCGAAACTTGCAATCGTAACCACTTCTGGTATTCATCACGGCGATCAGCGACCATTCGACATGCTCGATAAAAATGGTGATCCCAGTTACCGCAAACTGAATGGGGAGACACTCTTCGATGATTACAAGATTACCCATGACTATTACGATCACACTGACGCACGTTAAGACCCGAACATTATCTTCCCACTCGACCGACTCCGAGAGCTGGCCAGCGAAGGAACCATCGGCAAGCTTGCAGCGAGCTATTATGCCTTCATGGGGCACATTGACGGGGAACATATCGACACGTTGGTCTACACGACAGCGAAAGACGTCGCGCAAAAACTTAAAGAGGACGAGGTTGAGGTGGTTTTATTAACTCCTGCTTGAGGAATCTGCAATCAATCCTACGGATTGATTCAAAGAGAGATTGAAAAGGTCGGCATTGCGACAATCGGAATTTCGATCGTCAGAGAATACACGGAGAACGTTCAACCCCCGAGGACGGTTTTTCTGCGCTGGCCATTTGGTCATCCGCTCGGAGAACCAGGGAATATAGAGCAACAGAGAACTATTGTGTTAGAAGCCTTACGAGCGCTTTACCAGCTAGCAGAACCGGGATCCAACATCGATCTTCCTTATCGCTGGAAGCGTGAAAAATATGCTGGCAAGCAAGTAGATGTAGCAGCTTAAACACCGGGTCGCGAATTGGCATTGGGCATAGAACAAGGCATCGTTGGCAGTGACGTGCCCTCATCAAATATGGTCCTAAGCATTCACATTGTCTTGGATCGGTTTGATGGGTGGCGCGGCACGTAGCCATAGCCATCCCACCGTTTGTGAATACAAATAACAAAACAGTCTGTCAGTGTGGTGCCGGCTCTTTTTAGGATAATATAAATTTATCAAATTGGCTCGTAGCACATCCCGATAGCGCACCTAGACCCAAACCAGAGACCGTTCGCTACCTGTTGCTCGCTTCTTTGTGTTACCAGCCAGAGGCTACGCTCCGACGGGCGGTATAGGTAGCACGGATGCAAATGTAGAGTGATTTTTAAAGGTAAGATCGGCGATGATATTAACCTTTGCCTTTACCTTTGCTCTTGCTTTTCTGGCTTTTTGAGTTGTGGTTGTTCTTGCTTGTTTTGGTACCAAGATCATTGTTGTTCTTCAAGTCTTTAAACTGGCTCGAGCCTGGTTTAATTCCTAGGTTTTTTGCAA
>NZ_QKAP01000109.1 GCF_003247215.1 Malonomonas rubra
GGTCACGCTCCTGCTCGCCTTCACGCTTGAGTTCGGCGGCAATGGCATCGATCTCGGCTTCAGCCCGATCGAGCTTGGCGTCGTATTCAGCGAATTTCGCCTCGGCAGCAGCCCGGGCAGATTCCGCCTCTTCGAGCGCCTTGGCAATCGACTCGCGACGGCCGCCAAGTCCGTTTTTAATCGGCTTGGTCACAAAATAAGCGAGCAGGCCGGCGAGCACGGCAAAGTTGAGCAGGCGCCAGAGGAAGTCGACCAGCAGCTTGCCGCCGTCGGCATGGCCCTCGCCACCCGAAGCCAGCACCGTCGTCGTCGCCAGCAACAGCAGGGCTACGGTTACAGCCGGAATCAGCAGTCGTTTGATTGCCTTCATCTTTAAATCGCCCTCCCCATAATCTTGGTGGCAATCGCTGCTGCCAGTCCCTGTGCATCGCTTTTCAGTTTCTGGCTGGCAGAAGCCGCAGCATCGGCGACCTCCCCTTTGACTGCCTGCAGTTTCTGGGTCGCCTCGTCGCGAGCGTTGCCGATAATGCCGGCCTCTTCGGTAGCCGCCGCCTGACGCAGGGACGCTTTCTCCTGGCTGCCCTTGAGCTTGGCGGCCTGCAGTTTCTCTTCGTAGCGCGCCATTTTCTCCTCGATCTGCCCCTCGAGACCGCGTGCGCGTTCATGCGCCCCGTCGATCGTCGCACGACGATCGCTGAGCACTTTGCGCAACGGCCGATAGAGCAGCACATTGAGGATCGCCATCAAGATGATGAAGTTGGCAGCCTGCAGTAATACTGTCCAATTGATTTCGATCACGGATTACACCTCGACTAGTCCGGCCAATGCTGGCTCGGCACAACATTCTGGTATACTGTATACAAATTCAACGAGCCGCAGAGTGACCCCCACGGCAAAGCAGGGCATTGCTATCACAGCGCCCGACTTGTGTCAAGACCAATTACACTCTTTTTAATCTGATTTACGGCAAAACACCGACATTTGCCGCCGATTACGGGGTGGTTTTTTTCGCTGACGCACCGGTCATGCTGACGCTGCCGTTGAGGACCACACCCTCTTCGATCGACAGGATCGGGGCTTCGATCGTCCCTTCAATCTGAGCCGGGCGCCGCAGTTCAACGCGGGTCGCCGCCTTGACATTCCCCTTGAAGCGACCGCTGAGAATGAAGGAGCCGACCGCGACCTCGCCTTCAATATCGGCGGTTTCTCCGACAATCAGCGTGTCCTTCGAGGTAATTTCACCCTTAAAGTTGCCATCGAGCCTGACGATCTCGTCGAAAAACAGCTTCCCTTCGAATTTGCTGCCGGGTCCGAGGAAAGCCTTGATTTCGCCTTTTTCCAACGGGGTTTCCTTGCGCATGTCTGGTTCTGTCCTTTGCAATGAATGACTCTATGTTCGTGGCGACACTCCGGCGTCGCCCCCTTGATTGGTGGGTGTTTACTGAACGCCAAGCTTCTCCAGCAACCGATCGAGATCCCCGGGAGCAAAATAGGTGATCTCCACCCTCCCCCCTTTCCCCTTCGGGGTGATCTTGACCTGGGTGCCGAGTACCCGCTGCAGTTCGGCAGCCAGGTGGGTGATCTCCGGATCGACCGTTTTGGCCGCGCTACCCGCCTTGGTCGTACCACCATCGCCCCCGTTTTTGACCAGGGCTTCAGTCTCGCGTACCGACAGACCGCCGGCAACAACTCGCGAGCGAACCTGCATAATCCGCTCTTCGCCTTCCAGCGCCAGCAGCGCCCGGGCATGGCCCATGCTCAACCGTCCGGCAATGACGTCGTTCTGCACCGACTCGGGCAGACGCAGCAGGCGCAGGGCGTTGGCCACCGTCGAACGCTCCTTGCCGACCCGCTTGGCCACCTCTTCCTGAGTCAGATCGAAACGCTGCATCAGGTTGCGATAGGCGAGTGATTCCTCGATCGGGTTGAGATCCTCGCGCTGAATGTTCTCAATCAGCGCCATCTCCAGCGCCCAGTCCTCGGAAACATCCTGGATGACCACCGGCACTTCGTGCAGTCCGGCCTTCTGTGCCGCCCGCCAGCGTCGCTCGCCGGCTATAATCTGATAGTGATCCTCCAGCTTGCGCACCACCAGCGGCTGGATCACCCCCTTCTCGCGAATCGAGTCGGCAAGTTCCTGCAGGCTGGAGTCATTGAAGCTCTTGCGCGGCTGATCGCTATGCGGTCGCAACTCCTCGATAGGACAAAGGAAATACTTTCGGTTACCCTCCTGGGTTGCCGAATTGAGCAGGGCTCCGATCCCCTTGCCGAGAGCGGGTCGTTTCGCCATCGATTACATCCTTGCCTTGATAATTTCCCGCGCCAGCTCGAGGTAGGCCTCGGCACCGCGCGAGGTGATATCGTACATCAACACCGGCAGACCGTGGCTGGGTGCCTCCGACAGGCGCACGTTGCGCGGCACCACGGCCTCAAACACCTTGCCTTCAAAATGGGCGCGGATTTCCTCGGAGACCTGGTGCGACAAGTTGTTGCGACTGTCGAACATGGTCAGCAGAATACCGAACAGTTGCAGCGACGGATTGAGGTCGCGCTGAATCAGGCGGATGGTGTTCATCAACTGACTCATCCCCTCCATCGCGTAAAACTCGCACTGCAGCGGGATCAGCACCGCACTGGCTGCGGTCAGCGCGTTGACGGTCAGCAGGCCGAGTGACGGCGGACAGTCAATGAGGATATACTCGTAACGATCGGCGATCGATTCAAGCACCCCCTTCAACTTGATCTCGCGGGCAAAAACCGATACCAACTCGATCTCGGCACCGATCAGATCGGTGTTGGCCGGCATGACATCGAGATGTGGCAACCGCGAAGGAATGATGATGTCGCTGGCCGCGGCATCACCAAGCAGGGCGTTGTAAACCGTCAACTCCGCCTTGCTCTTGTCAATACCAAGTCCACTACAGGCGTTGGCCTGCGGGTCCATGTCGACCAGCAGTGTTTTCTTTTCAGCCACGGCCAAAGAGGCCGCCAGATTCACCGTGGTGGTGGTTTTTCCCACCCCACCTTTCTGGTTGGCAATCGCAATGATTTCGGCCATGCCACTCCCCTTTTCCAGGTCTGTTCAGCGAGCCGAGAGACTAGCACAAAATCGGAATGGTTTGAATGGCAAAAAGGGGATTATGCCGGATTCATTTTCAACTACCAACATCTTGTAGTTTCTTTGTTTTCCGCCGCTACATCTAGTATTCAGACTGCAACTCCAACAGCAAACGCCCGGCACCGGAAACCGGTAACGCGATCGCAATCTGGCGGTGACAGACAATTCGCCGTTCACCCAGCCAGGCTTGCGCCTCCTGCAGTTCCCTCTCGCCTTCCGGACCCTTCATCGCGATCATCCGTCCGTCGGCTTTCAGATAGGGTAACGCCATCTCGATAAATCCGGTCAGTGAGGTAAAAGCTCGGGCCACGACCAGGTCAAACGCACCACCCCAGCCCTGCTCCTCCGCCAATCGCTCCCCTCGTCCGTGCCAGGCGCTAAACCCCTCAAAACCCAAGCGCCGGGCGACATGGCGCTGAAAGGCGATCTTCTTCGCCACGGCATCAACGGAAACGATATCGAGATGCGGGCGCACGATCTTCACCGGCAGACAAGGAAATCCCCCCCCTGAGCCAAGATCAAGCATCCGTCCCGATTCCGGCAGACACTTGAGCAGAGTCAGGGAGTCGACCAGGTGCTTCTCCAGGGCCTCGTTCGGATCGGTAATCGCCGTCAGGTTGTGAGTGCGATTCCAATGCAGCAACTCTTTCTGCAGCCAGAGCAGTTGCCGCGCAGTCGTCGAGTCGATATCAATCCCCAGGCTGCGCAGCTGCCGCTGCAGTTCCGCCTCAAGCTCCATCGCCACGCCTCAGCAACACCGAGAGTATGGCAACGGCCGCCGGTGTCACCCCGGGAATACGTGCCGCCTGACCCAGCGTCTGCGGCTGCGCCGCGCTCAGCTTCTCCTGAACCTCGGCGGAAAGGCCCGAGACTCCGGTGTAAGTGAATCCGGCCGGGATTACCACCCCCTCCAGACGACGGAAGCGCTCAACCTGTTCCAGTTGCCGGGTGATATAGCCTTCGTATTTGACCGCGATCTCCAGTTGCTCGCGCACATCTTCCGGAAGTTCACCCAGTGGCGCGTCAATGATCGCCAGCTGTTCGATCGTGATATCGGGGCGACGTAGCAGTTCCTCGAGGCTGGCCCCGTTTTTCAGTTCACCCAGGTCCAGACGCTGAAGAATATCGACATCCTTCGGCCCGACCCGTGTCCCCCGCAACCGCTCGTTGCCGGTTGCCAGCAACTCCAGTTTTTGCAGATGCCGCTGCCAGCGCTGTTCATTTATCAGTCCGCAGCGGAAACCGGTTTCTGTCAGGCGCAGATCGGCGTTGTCCTCGCGCAGCAGCAGACGGTATTCGGCGCGCGAGGTGAACATTCGATACGGTTCGCTGGTGCCGAGCGTTACCAGGTCATCAATCAGCACCCCGACATAGCCCTGGTCGCGACCGACCACCAGCGCGGATTCCCCCTTGACCTGCAGCGCAGCGTTGGCACCGGCGATCAACCCCTGCGCCGCAGCCTCTTCGTAGCCGGAGGTGCCGTTAATCTGCCCGGCATGAAACAGTCCCTGCACCGCCTTGGTTTCCAGAGTCGGCAGTAGTTGGCACGGATCGACATAGTCATACTCGATCGCATACCCCGGTCGCATGATCTCCACCTGCTCCAGACCCGGCAGACTGTGCAAAAAAGCCAACTGCACATCGGCAGGCAAGGAGGTGGAGACGCCATTCGGGTAAATCTCGGCGCTGTCAAGCCCTTCCGGTTCAAGAAACACCTGGTGCTTATCTTTTTCCGGAAACCGCACCACCTTATCCTCGATCGACGGACAGTAGCGCGGGCCGATCCCTTCAATGACCCCGCTGTACAATGGTGAGCGGTCGAGCCCGGAACGGATCAGGTCATGAGTCCGCTCGTTGGTGTAGGTGATGTGACAGGGAACCTGCGGGCCGGTGATGGCAACAGTATCAACCGAAAACGGCTTCGGCTGCGCATCACCATATTGTGGTTCGAGTTGACTAAAGTCAATCGTCCGCCGATCGAGCCGCGCCGGGGTTCCGGTCTTCAACCGGCCGACCCGAAAACCGAGCGCGCGCAGATGATCCGACAACCCCTCCGAGGGCGGTTCACCGGCACGCCCGCCGGGGTAGTTCTGCAACCCGACATGGATGAGGCCGCGCATAAAGGTGCCGGTGGTCAACACCACCGAACGACCGGAAAACACCACACCCTCCCTGGTCTCCACCCCGGCGACTCGCTCCCCTTCCACAACCAGCCGACTCACCGCCCCCTGTTTCAGGTCGAGTCCGGGCTGGGAGCAGATATACGCTTTCATCCAGGCGGCATAGCGCATTCGGTCAGCCTGCGCCCGCGAAGCCCGCACCGCCGGGCCCTTCTTGGTATTCAACACCCGAAACTGGATACCAGTGGCATCGATCGCCGCGGCCATCACTCCACCCAGGGCATCGATCTCCCGTACCAGGTGACCCTTGGCCAGACCACCGATCGCCGGGTTACACGACATCTGCGCCACCGTGTCGAGTCCCATCGTCAACAACAGGGTCGAGCAGCCACAGCGCGCCGCCGCCAGCGCCGCTTCACAACCGGCATGCCCGGCACCAACCACAATCACATCATATTGCTTGCCATAATCGGCCATAAAAACCCCAAACAATTGTTCCACGTGGAACAACCCCAAAACCTCTTCAGTGTTTCACGTGGAACAATAGATCACTTACCTACACAAAAACGGGAAAAGATCTGGTCAAGAATAGCATCCGGCGTAGTTTCCCCGGTGATCTCCCCCAGCGCCTGTAGTGCTTCACGCAGATCTAGCGCAAGGAATTCCGGGGACGGGTTAGAAGAAGTGGCTGCCAGAAAATTATCGAGCGCCGACTGGCAACGCAGCATGGCTTCACGATGGCGTCGATCGGAAACTTGGATCGACTCCTGGGCTTCACCGCTACCGATAAATTTTCGGGAAATCTCCTGACTCAAAAAATCGAGCCCTACACCGGTTTTCGCCGAAACGGCTATCGCCGGCAAATTGGAAAACGGTAGTGGCAGTGTTTGCTGGGGACGATCCGATTTATTCACCACCAGCAACAAAGGACGATCAGCACAGGCTTCCAATGCCAGCAAATCTTCGTGATGCGGTTCGCAACTCCCATCAATAACCAGCAAAACCAGATCAGCGGTCGCGCAGTATTCGCGACTGCGGCGCACGCCCTCAGCCTCGACCGGATCCGCGGCATCACGCACACCCGCAGTATCAATCAACCGCAGAGGCACTCCACCCAGAACCAGGCTCTCCTCGATCGTGTCGCGCGTGGTACCGGGAATCTCAGTAACGATCGCCCGCGCCTCCCCGAGCAGAGCATTGAGCAGGGAGCTTTTGCCGACATTTGGTCGACCGAGGATCAACACGTGCAACCCTTCACGCAAAACCCGTCCCTGGTCAAAACGGGCAAGCATGCCGGCGATATCCTGGCGAACAACGGTCAGCGACTCCACAACCCGGGAGAGATGAGGTGGCTCGATCTCCTCATCGGGAAAATCGATATGGGCCTCGATAAACGCCAGGGATTCAAGTAGCCGGTCGCGAAATTCGTGAATACGCCGCGACAGTACCCCGTCGAGTTGGCGCATGGCCAGGCGCGATGCTGCATCACTGCGCGAACGGATCACATCGATAACCCCTTCGGCCTGGGCAAGATCGATTCGGCCGTTGAGAAAAGCACGCAGGGTGAATTCGCCTGGGCTCGCCAGACGTACACCGGCATCGAGGAACAGATCGAGCAGACGACGCTGGATCAGGATACCGCCGTGCCCATGCACCTCAACCACATCCTCACCGGTGTAGGATCGGGGAGCGTGCATATGCACTGCCAGCACCTCGTCAACCACTTCACCGTCTGCGGCATGCATATGCCCATGGTAAAGCTGATGCGAACGAAAGGTATCGACCTGCGAACTCGGGGTAAAAAAACGACGTAAAAACGCCAGCGACTCCGGACCGGAGAGGCGGATGATTCCGACTCCACCCTCTCCGGCGGCAGTGGCTGGCGCTACGATGGTTTGATCTGTCAGCTGCATTGTCGCTCAGCGACGGGTGCCGACACGACAGTGCGGCACTCGATCTCAATCAGGACATGGTACGGTGAATATAAAGCTGCTGGACGATGGTCAGCAAGTTGTTGACCAACCAGTAGATAACCAGACCAGCAGGGAAGTTCAGGAACATCGCGGTAAACACCACCGGCATGATCAGCATGACCTTCTGCTGGGTCGGGTCGGCGGTCGACGGGGTCAGCTTCTGCTGGATAAACATCGTCGCCCCCATAATCAGCGGCGTGATGTAATAAGGATCCGGAGCCGAAAGATCAGTAAGCCAGAACACGAACGGCGCGTGACGCAACTCGATCGCCTGGTAAAGAACCCGGTACAGAGCAAAAAACACCGGAATCTGGATCACCATCGGCAGGCAGCCGCCCATCGGGTTGACCCGGTGCTTCTTGTAAAGCTCCATCATCTCCTGGCCCTGGCGCTGACGGTCGTTCTTGAACCGTTCCTTGATCTTGGTCATCTCCGGCTGCAGCTTCTGCATCGACTTCATCGACGCATAACTTTTATGGGTCAGGGGCCAGAAGATCAGCTTGATGATCAGGGTCAACAGGATGATAGCGACTCCGTAGTTTCCAATGTAACCGTAGAAAAACTTCAGGGTCTTGAGCAACGGTACTGCAATCGGCGTAAACCAGCCGAAGCTGATCGCTTCGCTGAGTTGATAGCCGACCGACTCAAGGACTTTCTCATCACGCGGACCAAAATAACTCTGGTAAGAAAAACTGCTCGAAGCACCCGGAGCCAGTTTAAAAAACGGCGTCGTCATCACATTGAAAATAGTATTGCCTTCACGAAGAACCCGCACTTTTTCAGAAGCACCCGCCTCAGGAATCAGCGCGCTCATGAAATATTTAGTCTCAAATGAAGTCCAGACAGTGCCCGACCCATACGAAGGGGATTTCTCCTTCAGGTCATCTACCTTGACCTGTTCCAGCGAACCATCGACCAAGGAAGAGGCGCCGTTGAAGACCACCATGTCGCTCTTGGCTTTATCGTCCCACTGCTGCTGCAGCGAAAGTTCAAGTTCACCATTGACCTCGGCAGTTCCGGTATTGCGAAGAAGGGTCTGGACGCCAATGACATAACTGTCACCGCGCAACGTGAAGATTCGATCAACGATCAGACCGTTCACGGATGTACGAAAGGTCAATTCAACCTGATCCGCACCAGACAGGCTGGTTTTGTCAGGAGGGCTCAGCAACGCATAGGCGGTATCGGCTGCCAGGGTAATCCCATTTTTGCCCTGCAGAGACAAGGTTGCCAAACGGGGTGTGGCGGCATCGACAACCTTGACTTGAGGAGAATCGGCAGATGCGGTCTCGGTATAATGATGCAACTGCAGCGTAGTAATTTTGGCTCCGAGGCTGTTGAACTCGACCGTGTACAGCGGTGTATCGAGCAGTACTTTCGTTTCGGGAGCCGGTTTGGCTGATAGGACCGGTTCAGCAACAGCCAGACTTGCAGGAGCTGCCGGTTGCTCAGTTTCAGAGCTAACCGCCGAAGTCACGGCAGTTTCATCTGCTACAGGCGCTTCAGGTTGTTTGCCGGGGTTGAAGAACATCCAGACACTAACCATCAAAAGAATGGCGATAATGACGTTTTTATTGTTATCCATTGATTCAACACTCCGGAAAAGACAGTAGGTGATTACGGTAAGGGGTCATATCCACCAGGATGCCAGGGATGACAACATGACAGACGACGCAAAAAAAGCAAAACGCCCTTGACCAGGCCGTAACGATCAATGGCCTGCAGAGCGTAAGTAGAACAGGTCGGATAAAAACGGCAGTTCTGTCCTGTCAAGGGTGAGATAAACCGCTGATAAAACCGGATCAACGCCACGACTATCTGCTGGAGCATCCGATCGTCTCTCCTTCCGGCATAGCAAGCAGACACGCCAGCTCCTGCTGGAGTTCCCTGCCGGTTAGACTACCGGCACCGCTGCGGGCAACGATGGAAAAGTCTGTAAGAGCCGGCAGTAGATGATAATGAAGACGGAAAAACTCACGCAACAAGCGCTTTACCCGATTACGAACCACAGCGTTACCGATGCGCCGGGAAGCCGTGATCCCCAACCGAGTAGGGCCCTGAACGCGGCGGCTGGTCAATACAAGAAAATGAGATGTACGAAGCAAACGGCCGGAATTTCTCAATGCCAGAAATTCCGGCCGCTTCCTGATTCGATGTGCCGCCGGTAATCGAAAGGATTTTCCGGTAGACACCAGAATACCTTACTGTTACTTGGTCGGGATGGTTACCACAAGCTGGCGACGGCCACGTGACCGACGACGCTTGAGAACCAGACGACCATTTTTAGTCTGCATACGCTTGCGAAATCCGTGGGTACGTTTCCGGCAAACTTTACTCGGCTGATAGGTACGCTTCGACATGACTCACTACTCCTTCGTTTTATTCGGTGGCATCTTAAATGACAAACCGATGAGTTTATAAATTTTCACAGCGCCGACACATTGACGGAGGAATCGGCAGTAAAGAGCATTACTATGCATATTCTAAAAAAACTGTCAAGAATTTAGATATCCGGAGAATATTTTTTTCTTAGCAGGAATACCCATACCCTAAACAAAAAGTCCTTGCAAAAAAAAAGGGGCTCTGCTAGCGTAAAATGTCCTAAAATATGCAGCAAGGACAGCTGTAAACAAGCTAAAATTCAGTGTTTACAATTCATTTTATCTGTTATCCACACCTGTTAAAAAACTTGTGGATAACATCTTCAGTAACAACACCTGCAGATCAACAACCGGGTGTTTACCGGAAACCAAGATCATGACGCCTGAACGCATCTGGCCGGAAACTCTGGCTAAACTCGAAGAGAGTCTGAATCCGCAACATTTCTCCATGTGGATCAAACCGATCGAGTGTGTCAATGCCGACAGCGACCTGATTAAATTGCAGGTACCGAACAAGTTTGTCCTGAACTGGATTGAAGAGCATTTTTTTAATCAGATTCAGGAAAACATCTGGAATATAGGCGGCGAACACTACCGCGTACAGCTGGCTCTGGCAACACCGCAGAGCAATAAAAGCAAAAAAAACAAAAAAGAAGATACCTCGGCACCAACCAGCGAAACTGTCGTTTCGGTTCCACAGCACCGTACACAGACTATTAATCTCAACTCCAAATATACTTTCAACGAATTCGTTACCGGCTCATCCAACCAGTTCGCATTTGCCGCAGCCATGGCGGTTGCTAACAAACCGGCTACGACTTACAATCCACTGTTCATCTATGGCGGTGTTGGTCTGGGAAAAACCCACCTGATCAATGCCGTTGGCAATGAAATACTGCGCAGTAACCCACAAACATCCGTCTGTTATTACACTTCCGAAAAATTCATGAACGAGCTGATCAACTCGTTGCGCTATAACAAGATGGATGAATTCCGCAACAAGTTTCGTTCAATGGACGTACTGCTGATCGACGACATCCAGTTTATTGCCGGCAAGGAAAGAACCCAGGAAGAATTCTTCCATACCTTCAATTCACTTTACGAATCGCAGAAACAGATTGTGCTGACCTCGGATAAATTTCCAAAAGAAATACCGGGTCTGGAAGAACGTCTGCGTTCGCGGTTCGAATGGGGACTGGTTGCCGACATCCAGACCCCTGACATCGAAACCAAGCAGGCTATTCTCAATATGAAGGCCGAACAGAACGGTATCGACCTGCCGAAAGATGTCGCACTCTTTCTAGCCAATTCAGTTTCAAGCAACGTCCGTGAACTGGAAGGTTATCTGATCCGGATCGGTGCATTTGCCAGCCTGACATCAACACCAGTCAGCCTGGATATGGCCAAGAATATTCTTAAGGATATCCTGGTTGAAAAGGACCGGCAGATTTCTGTCGAACAAGTCCAGAAAGTGGTTGCCAGCCATTTCGGTCTCAAGATGTCCGATCTAAAATCGGCAAAACGCTATAAAGCTCTGGTGCAGGCGCGGCAGATAGCCATGTATCTGACTCGACAATTGACAGCGCTATCCTATCCGGATATCGGCGATCAATTCGGCGGCAAGGATCACTCGACAATCATCCATGCCATACGCAAAATAGAAAAATTGCTGAGCGAAGATCCACAACTGGAAGCCGTTGTAAATGGCCTTAAAAAAACGATCAACGGAAATTAACAGCCAGTTGCTTAAAAATTGTCGATAGGGCTGATGATATCCTGGGGATAAAAACCGGTGACCGAGTTATACACAAAAAAGTGTATACAGTCGACAAACTAGCCAAGGTTGAATCCACAGGGCAACCCGCTTTATTTATCGGGGAAAACGGTAGTTTCCACAAATCAACAGCCATCTATTACTACTACTGAAATACGATTTAAAATATTAATAATCATAGGTTGGCAACAACCCAGTGGAGGATGAAATGCAATTTTCAGTCGAAAAGGAAATATTCCTCAAAGGCCTTGCCAGGGTTCAAGGTATCGTTGAAAAACGTAACACCATCCCGATTCTGTCGAATGTTCTGATCGAAACGATCAACGACGCTATCCGGCTGACAGCAACGGATCTGGAAGTCGGCATGCGTGCGTCCTACCCGGCCAAGATTGCCACTTCCGGAAAAATTACCGTTTCTGCCAAAAAACTCTACGAAATCATCAAAGAACTTCCCGAACAGGAAATCACCTTTCGGGCCAAAGAAAACTGCTGGATAGAAATCAGCTGCGGCAAGTCGCTATTCAATATTGTCGGTCTGGCATCAGATGAGTTTCCACACTTTCCTGATGTCAACGCCGAGCAAATGATTCCGATCAGCGGCACACTCCTCAATGAGATGATCGAAAAAACGGCCTTTTCGATATCAACGGATGAAACCAAATACAATCTGAATGGAATCTATTTCCGCACTCTCAACGAGAATGGAAAGGATCTGTTGCGCCTGGTCGCTACCGACGGACACCGTCTGGCACTCGCACAGAAGGATATAGCCGCAGCCAATATCGAAGAACTTGCACAGGGGGTTATACTTCCCCGCAAGGGTATCCATGAACTGAAAAAAATAGCCGAAGACAGCGACGGAGATGTGCGAATCGGTTTCATGGACAACAGCGCAGTAGTCATCCGGGAAAACACCACAGTCATCATGCGACTGGTCAATGGTGATTTTCCGGATTACAATCGCGTGATTCCAAAACAGAACGAAGATATTGCCGTGATGAATCGGGATATTCTGCTCCATGCATTGCGACGCATGGCCATCCTGTCCAGCGAAAAATCGAAAGGAGTCAAACTGCAGCTTAAAAGCGGTATGCTGGAAATATCATCTTCAAATCCGGATGTCGGTGATGCGCGCGAAGAACTTGACGTAACCTACAACGGCCCGGAAATGACCATTGGCTTCAATGCCCGCTATATGATCGATATTCTGCAGGCGCTCGGTAATGCCAAGATCAAGCTGGCGGTACGCGATAATCTTTCACCGGGATTGATCACGCCTGAGGAAGATGACGGATTTTTAGCGGTGATCATGCCGATGCGGCTTTGATAAGCAAGCAAAAGAAAAAAGCCTTTACTTAAAGGCTTTTTTAACGATTGAGTTGCCAAAAGCATGCTGCTTTATCAGCTGACGGTGAACCGCTTCCGGAATATAGACCGGATCGAGATGGATGTTCATCCACGATTCACTATTCTGCATGGCGACAACGCCCAGGGAAAAACCAACCTGCTCGAAGCGATACATCTGCTTGGCAGCCTGAAAAGTTTTCGTGGCGCTCGCAACGATGATCTGATTCGAAAGGGGGATGAACAGGCAACAATAAGCGGTCGCTGTCGGCAGCAGAATCAGGTGGAGCGACAACTGCAACTCGATATTCGCCGCGATGGAAAAACCGTCCGGCTTGATAACAAGGGGGTAAGCCGGCCGAGCGATTATCTGAGCTGCCTGCGTTCGATTATTTTTGCTCCGGAAGAAGTAGGACTGGTCAAGGGTGGTCCGCAAGGCCGTCGTCGACTGATCGATCGAGCGGTGTTCATGACCCGCCCGTCCTACCTGAATGACCTTCAGGAGTACGAACGGCTGCTCAAACAACGCAACCGGTTGCTCAAGAACAGCGGAACCCCGGCTGAGTTGCTACCGTGGACAGAGGCTCTGGCCCGAAGCGGCGCAACGATTCGCAAGGAGCGAGGCATTTACCTGCAGGCCATTGCCGACGGACTGACACAATGTCATCATCGCATCAGCCAACAGCGGGAAGC
>NZ_QKAP01000149.1 GCF_003247215.1 Malonomonas rubra
CGGGCCAAGAACCGCAGGCGTTACGGATTAATCCGAGGCGAGAAGCGCAGGTAATGCAAGTATGGGGCGAATCAGAGTCTAATGGCCGGTAGAACAAATAAGGGACTCTTCTGGTTGCATCTGATTACCTGTTTTGGGTTTTTTTGCAGATATAAGAATGGGCAGGAGCCGTGTACGAGGCCCGTACGCACGGTTCTGTGAGAGGGACGAGGTGAACAGCGATGCTCACCTCGCCCTACTCGATTGATGCTCACCTCGCCCTACTCGATTTGTTATTCGGCTTGGCTATGCTGAGCTATAAAGTGATCTGTCTAATACTTTTTGGGAGTCGATACGCACGAGCGATTTACTGGGCGAAATAGAAGGGGGGCGGAGGCTACCGTTCCGCAGTTGCTAGTTTCAGCGCTAGGCCTAAAAAGACTGTGCCTGCCAACTTGTTTATCACCGTTTGGGTGCGAGGGAATTTGTTTAGCCATTGGCCAAGCGAACCAGCCAGCAGGGCGATGCTGCCGAAGACTAGGATGGTGGCGACGATGAAGAGTCCGCCGAGCAGCAGTAACTGAATCCAGATTGGACCGCGAATCGGGTCAGCGAACTGGGGCAGGAAGGCGAGAAAGAAGATCGATACCTTCGGATTGGTGATATTCATGATAATGCCGCGGCGATAAAGTTTCCAACGGCTTAGCTCCCCATTCTCTTTTGTAACAATATCTTCGGCGCACGCCCGGAACGACAACCAGGCCAGATAGATCAGATAGGTGGCACCGATATATTTGAGGAGCGAAAACGCCACTGCCGAGGTCTGGAAGATCGCTGCAACGCCGAACGAGACTGCTAGGCTGTGACCGATTAAGCCTGTACAGAGGCCAAATGTCACCGCAAACCCGGCACTTTGCCCACGTATTGCCGATTGGGTGAGGACGAAAAGGTTGTCCGGACCAGGCGCTAGGCCGAGCAGTACCGAGGCGGTGAAAAAGGTGAGCAAGGTTTCTATGGTGAACATGATGCGCCCTTTATTGCTGTTGGCAATAGACTGGCCAGACGACTCTGCTTTCTGACGGTGTGATACGTTCATCGGGCACGGCGTAGGGTAGCTTTAGCTGATAGGTCTGCTTTGCCATTTGGTCTTGGGCCTGTATCCCCATGAACATCTGGAGCGGGTCAAATAGGGTAGAGTTTTTTGTCATCATCTGGGAACCAATGATTTTATGTTTATCGCTCGCGGCCTTCATTGTCGATATGTGCAGGTGGGGATAGCCGGATTTGCCATAATGTCCATCTGTGGTTCCAGTCTTGCTAGAATAAGGGATCACCTGTCCGTGTTTTATCTGTTCCCCCGGGTTTAAGAGGGGGCGTTTGTCCAAGTTCTGATACTTGCTGTAGACCCAACAGTCGATATCGGTATCGTCTGGGGAGGGTTGGAGCCAGAGGTAATAACCTTCCATTTGCCCTCCCTTGCCTTTGATGAGCAGAGTTCCATCCGCTATTTCCCGTAGCGGTGTGCCGCCCGGAAAGCTAAGGTCTATCCCGCCATGTTTGCTTCTAAACGGTGTTCGGGCCGTTTGCTACCGTCATAGCGCGTAGGCGAGCCATACGGAGAGGATATTTCAATACAAAGCGCTTCTTTCGGGTAGTCAAGGGCCAAGTCGCTGGCCGGTTCCATTGCCCCGAACCGGGTCGGAACCTTTTTTTTGAAGGTAATTGCTGGTGATTTGGATACTGAAATAAGTTTACAGAAGATCAAGATTTGGGTCAGAGATCTTTTCATATCGCACCAAACTCGGGTATTTGTTAAGGACTATCTATCGCAGATCAGTTGTCCCCCAACGCTGAGGTTTTCCGGTTTGTTTTCCTTGAAGATGACGACGATGGTTTCCTTTGGCAGGCTATAAGCCTTGCAGGCTGCCGCAGTCAGTTCTTCGGCGAGAGTTCGTTTCGTTTCGAGATCGATGGCAGGCCCTTCGATGTTGACTTGGGGCATCCTGCCCTCCTTTTGTCAGTCGTGAACAGCTATGAAGTCTTGGTAATCGCCTGACTCAATCTTCGTTCGCTTTATAACGGGGCGGTTATAAACGTAGATCCAGGCTTTCAATACTTGTTGGCTCTGTGTCTTGATCGGCAAATGTTTGCGGCAATATTCATGCGGTTGTGGATGCGTGACACTGCACTGTTCGTAATCATCCAATTTTTTCAATACCCTATTTATGGTGCGAGTTTGGTAGATTTCTCCCACGACCTGATCTGAACGGTTGGTTGATTCGATGGCACCTGGGTAACCGTCGATTTCAAAAAGTAGACCTTGAAAGGTTCCTTTGCAAAAAAAAACGCAACGATCGGCGAGCAATTCATTTCGGTTCGGGAAAAGATCCTTGCGCAATGTGCCATAGACAAAGATGTAGTCGAGTTCAGGCTCTTCCAAAATGTCGCCTCTTGATCGACTGTATTCACTAGCTACTTATTTCTGAGAGAACTTTGCTGCTATGCAGCACTAAGTTACTGTTGGTTTTAAATTTAGTTTAAATGTTTATTTCTTACGATGATGCAGTTACGCATCTTTACGAATTGTAATATCAACTAAACTATCTCTGATATCGTTAATTTCAATTGAGTAGCTATTGTTGTCGTAAATTATCTTAACTTTTTGACCTATCCCGATGTTTCTAAAATTTTTATCTTTTTGATCTTTTAAACTGATAAAGAAGGCAGCATTTTTAAGTTCGTCATTTGAATTGGATATGTAAATATTGAAGCCAAATTTACTGGTAAATGATGCCCCTTTTTTCAGGACTGTTGTCTCATTGTTTGGGTTATTATCAATTTTGGAGATGTCGGAGGACTGAGTCCCAGAAACTTCTATTGAAGTTTCTATCCTACTTTTTGTTCCCATCTGGTTGACAGATATCAACCATGTCATACCCAAAACTACCCCTAACAATAAAATGGCAGAGATCAACCAATGTTCTTTTAATTTTTTTGAATAACTCATTGTCCCTCTTCTTCTTGCTGGCTTGACAAAATGGTTCCTAATTGAGCAGTGGTAACCCGAAGTTCCGACTACCGAGGTAATTTTGTTAACGTTCTTCAATCTAGCACAGACCGCCTTTAAAGCCAATCCATTTACTGACAGGGCTGATATTCCTGTCGGCTAATAGAGACCCAGCTATCTGGCGAGAAACGCCAGGTCATAAGAGCATGCTTTCTGCGCAGGGTGATTTTACACCACACGGCATCAATTGCACGCAAGTGTTTTCTGATGGTGAAAGGAGAAGTCTTTCATATTTGAAATTTTTTTTGCTTTAGTGGCCTCCCATGGAGGGTGCCTAGGTTAGGCTTTAATGCCAAAACACAAAACAACCAAATCGATTGAACCAGTATTTTTTATTTCATGTTTTTCCTCTGGCTCAACCGTCACACACATTCCGGCCTCCAAGGGGATTGACTTTGCATTTACGGTAATAACACCTTGTCCCGACTCCACCCAAAAAATTTCCGTCATGTCAGAATGGCTGTGTGCACAAGCAATTTCTCCAGGTGGGAAGACCGCCAGAGAAAAATTAGTGACATTTACGACCTCGTCATTTGCGACCAGTACATGTTTCTTTATTTTGGGGTTGTGTGAAACTTCCGTTTTTACTGTGCTATCAATTGAGGTTATTTTCAATTTTCAATTCCGCATATGTGAATGGAATCACTGTCATTCAGTTCCACAACGGGTAGTCAGGCAAAAGATTTGTTGAGCCAAGATAGACAAATTTACCCGTTGTCATACGTTTCGGCATTCCCTTGCCACTCACCTTCTCAAAACGGGAACAGATATCCGCGCCATCTAACAACTGCTTTGGCATCGGGATATTCCGACTCCGATGGTTTACGCTCCCGTGTTCAAGCGGCGGAGGCATGTCGTCTTTAGACCGCTCCTTTGGAGTAGAAATGGAAACAGCCATCCGAGCGGTACAGCTCAGTCGGCTGTTAAGGATTTGTTTTTGATCCAGTTGCATGCTTCCCTCCATTGGAAAATCATGAACGATAACAACTTTATTCGCTCTTTTTTGCTGATGTCAATCTGAATTTGAATAGTGCCTGAAATCTTTATCGAAATCCTTGATTATCTTTATTAATAAAAAATAAAGTACTGCGAGGCTTGATTTGTCAGGTGTTGCTGTTAAGTTAAAAGTCATGTGATTACAGTAGGTTATTGTGACTAATATCTTCTGGAAGGGAGACGCTAGATGAAAATTGCAAAAAATATTTTGTTTGTTGCTAGTTTACTTCTGCTGGTGGTCAGTTGCGCGCCTATCGCTGAGCCCCCGTTAGCTTCTCTCGATTCCACCCCCCGGATTGTGGGGGATAAGTATGTGCCGAAGATCGATAACTTCCAGGTGATCCTTGATGCTTCACTCAGTATGGCTGACGGCAGCCCAGAAGATTTTCTCGTTGCTCGCTCGATAGTGGGCCGTATCAATCAGGCGATTCCGACCGATCTTAAATACAAAGGCGGGTTGCGCAGTATTGGACATAGTTCGGCGCAATCAGCCAATCTGACTGATCTGCTCTATGGCATGAGCGGTTATAATCGCAACGATTTTCACGCCGCGCTGGGTAAGGTTCACTATGTGGGCGGCGGTACTCCCATGGCTGACGCGTTGTTGGCGGCCGGCAATGATCTGAAAGCGGTCGGTGGAAAATCGGCACTGATCATTGTCAGCGATGGCCTACACATGGACAATGCCCCAGCTGCGGCGCAGCAGATCAAAGGGATGCTTGGCGAGGATATCTGTATTTACACCATTGCTATCGGAAACGAGAATAATGGTGCTGGGCTGGAAATGCTACAGAACCTTGCAGATATTAGTCAGTGTGGCGAAGCGGTGACAGCTGCCGAGGTGTGTAAGGCAGAGGAACTGCAAGGCTTTGTTGATGACATCTTCCTGACTGAGGCCAAACCGAAACCGACCCCAATGAAGATGGCACCGAAAGACAGTGACGGCGACGGTGTGACCGATGACAAGGATCAGTGTCCCAACACGCCGAGAGGAGACAGGGTTGATGCAGTCGGCTGTTCATTGTCGAAAGACAGCGATGGCGATGGTGTGACAGATGATAAAGATCAGTGCCCCAACACTCCGCGTGGCGAAATGGTCGATGAAGTTGGTTGCACTCTGAAGCTGACCCTGCATATCAACTTTGATGTTGACAAGGCGGATATCAAGCCCGAGTTTAGTGGGGAACTCGACAAGGCTGCGGCTTATATCAAACGTTACAGCGAGATTCCTTATATGCTGATTGCCGGGCATACCGACAGCCAAGGGAGCGAGGCGTATAACCAGAAACTTTCGGTCCGCAGGGCGATGGCGGTAAGGGATTATCTGATCAATAACTACGATGTCTCTGAGAAGAAGTTGGTGGTCAGAGGCTACGGTGAGCTTCGGCCGGCGACCAGCAATGATACCGCCGCCGGGCGCTACCAGAATCGTCGCGTCGAGGTGATCTGCTGTGTGATTTTGCCTGAATAGCTTTTTAAAGCCGATACACAAGAGAAAAGCGGGAACCAAAAGGCTCCCGCTTTTCTCTTTTTTTACGCCTCCGGCTCAATCTGCATGCAACCAGATAGTGGGCGGCCATAATGTAGGAGAGGCAGTGACGCCTATTTGTTTAACCAGCTACGGTTGCCGATCCGCACGATCATAGTTGTCATGTAGCTCAATTCTCGGGGCTGCCAAGTGGAGAGATTGTTCAGCAACAGCTCTCCCTCTCCCTGCTCGGCAGAGCTTATTAGCTTGCTAGATTCGAGTAGCCCGCGTACTTTCAGCAGCGGCAGTAACTCCTCGATCACACCGGCGGCTTTGTAGAGCACCAGCGTTTCGCAGTGATCGAGAGCGTTTTCGACCGCCGCAAGGTCGGTCGCAGACATTAGGGTCAAGCGGTCTTCCTGCAGTGTGAGTGGATCGTGAAATTTGCTGGCGCCAATCTGAAAGGCACTGATGCCGGGAATGATGTGGATATTTTCTTCCATCAGGCTTTCGGTGAGGCTGTAGAGAAGGTAGCTGGTGGTAGCAAAAATGAGTGGATCGCCAATCGTAATCATTGCTACTGATTTATTTTGCCGCAATTTTTCAACCACATCACTGGCGACCGCTTTCCATCGCTCGTTGGTGTTCGCCTCGTTGCGCTGCATCGGGTAGTTGACTGTCATCACCTCCTGATTTTGCAGATAGGGTTCGATCGCCTTCAATGCCAAGGATCGGTTACTTCCGTTGGCTTGGGGAGTGAGGATGATGTCGGCTGATTCGATGATCATGACCGCGCGTACGGTCAACAGGTCGGGAGCGCCAGGGCCGATGCCAATGGCGTAAAAATGTCCGGGCTGTGCATGCATTATTTCTGTCTTTCCTGAAAATATCTGTTGAGTTGCAATATGTTGTCGAAACTCTGGGTATTGGCACGCGAATATTGCAGTTGATCGACCTGCAGATATTCGGCATTCAATCGTTGGTACTGCCCACGCTTGGTCGGCGGGGTCGGCTGCTGGTTCATCGGTCCGATCTGCCAGATATAGATATCGGGCTGCAGGGTAAGCACCGCTTCCGGGTTGAAGCGCAACAGCTTGCGGTTGCCACCAGTGACCAACTCGCCGCCAGCTGTTGTGATGATGTCGGCGATGATGTTGCTCGTGCCGGCGATGGTCAGGGGTACTTCGCTGATTTCGTACATCACTCTCGGGGGCTTTTGCAGTGGTCGCAGTTGTTTCAGCTTCTGTCGCTGTTTTTCGATCAACCGTAGCGCTTGATCTTCTCTTCCAATGAGAGAAGCTAGTTTGTGAGTTTGCTCAAGAATTTCATCCAAGCGGTCCGGGCTATAGTTAAATAACTTGGCGTTCACCTTGGCTGCCATCTCTTCGGAAAAAAACTTATTGGAAGAAATGATCAGTAGGTCCGGGTTGAGGGCAGTGATCAACTCGAGGTTAGGGCGGATGTGCGACCCGACCTTCTGTGCCTGGGGAAATTCTGCGACGTTGCGGGTCTTGCCGACCACCAGTTCTGTCGCCCCAAGCTTTTCGATGATGTCTGCCGCCGCCGGAGCGAGGAGAACAATCCGATGGGCGGCTAAACTACTGGTGCTGAAAAGTAAAAGCAGGAGCGCCGCTCGTAACAACCACATTGTAGGTCTCCGTTAACAGCTCCGGGGTCAATTGTTCGCGACTCACGTCAGCCAATAACTGCCCCTGTTTCAACAGCAGGAAACGATCGAAAAATCGCTCAGCCAGGTTGATGTCGTGCACCGGCGAGATGACGGTTTCCTCCCGTCTGTTGATCAGCTCAAAAATCTCCAGTGTATGTCGGATGTCGAGGCTGGAGTTCGGTTCGTCAAGGAAGATGATCGGCGATTCCTGATTCAGCACCCGAGCCAGCATTACCCGGCGCTTTTCGCCGCCGGAGAGTTGGTTGAACTGGCGCTCGCGCAGGTGGAGCAGGTCGAGCTGTACCAACTGCTGTTCGCTGATCTTTTTATCCTCGTCACTGAAGCGGTTGCCATCGGTATGCGGGAAGCGGCCAAACAGCACCACTTCCTCAACGGAGAAGGGGAAGATCACCTCAGAGAACTGCGGCAGCAGCGAGAAGATCCTTGCCCGCTCGCTGACAGGGATTTTCTGTAGCGGTTTCTTGTCGTAAAAAATTTCCCCCATGCCGTGTAACACCCCGCAAAGCAGCTGTAGCAGGGTGCTCTTGCCGCTGCCGTTTTCTCCGAGGATAACGACTTTTTCGCCGGGCTTAATTGTCAGTCGATCGAGCTGAAGATTGAATTCGCCGCGAGAGAAGTTCAGGTTTTCCACTCTCAACTCAGCCATGCCAGAACCTCTCGCGCCTAGTTCGCAGCAAATAGAGGAAGAAAAGTCCGCCGAGAAGGGCGGTGATTATCCCCACCGGAAGCTCAGCGCCGCCGGGGATAATCGAGCGGGCTGCCGCATCGGCCAGAACGAGCAATAGCGCACCTAACAGGGTCGAGAAGAACAGGTTCTGACGCATATCGCTGCCGAACAGGCTGCGCGAAATATGCGGTACGATCAGGCCGACGAAGCCGATGATGCCGGTGTTGCTGACAGCTACAGCGACAAGGGCAGTGGCGACGATAAAGGAGACAGTGCGTAGCCGGTCGACGTTGATGCCGAGGCTCTGCGCAGAGTGCTCGTCGAACGCCAGCAGGTTGAGCTGTAGGGCTTTGCCGATAAACAGGATGTAGGTGACCAGCAGTACCAGCGCGCAGAACAGCAGCTTGCCCCAGTCGACGACGAAGAAGCCGCCCATCAACCAGAAAACGATCGAGGAGAGGGAGTCCTCGAAGAAATATTTGGCAAAGCTGATCACCGCCGAGGCGACGACATTTATTACCACCCCGGCGAGAATCATGGTTACCGGATTGATGATGCCGTTGGTCTTCGATAGGCGGTAGACGCTTAGAAGGCCAACCAGGCCAGTGGTGAGGGCGATCACCGGCACCAGCGGCAGCGGCAACCCTAAGGCGATTGCCAGCACCGCGCCGAGTGCCGAAGAACTGGCCGCGCCGGTGGTGAAACTATCGGCCAAGGGGTTTTTCAGGGTCAGCTGGTAGATGCTTCCCGAGAGGCCGAGCATGGCCCCGATCACGGCGGAGAAGAGCACCCTTGGTAAGCGCAGGCCGAGTAGGATGTCGCGTTCGACCGGTGAGGCGTTGAGCGGGTTGATCGCTGTTGAGCCGATCAGACAGGAGGCGGCCAACGCCAGTAGAAATATGGTGAACAGCAGTTTTTTCAAATTTCCACCTTCGTTACAATCCGTTTGGCAATCATGAATAGAATGCCCAGAATTAACAACAGCACGGCGAACAGCCAGTAGTTCACTTCTGCACCCGGCGTTAACGTTGCCCGGATCAATTGCGTGCTGTAGGTCAGCGGAAAAATGCTAGCGACTACGCGGATTGCCAGCGGCATTTTCTCGACCGGAAAGAAGGTGCCCGATAAAAACATCATTGGTGTGATCAGAAAAGCGTTGATGGTCGCCTGGTCGGCGTGGTTCTTGACAATCATCGCCGCGATGAAGCCGAATAGGGCGAAGATCGTCAGGTGTAGTAAAAGAGATAGCAGGAACAGCGGTCCGAAGTTCAAACTGACGCCCGTCAGCAGTGAGTAAAGGCCGATAATCAGTACCGGGATAAAGCCTTTGGTGATGCCGTAGCAAGTTTCGCCGAGGATGATCTCCCAGCGCTTGATCGGTGCCAGCAGGTACTCCTCGAACACTTTGAAGTAGAAGCGGGAGATGTTGATCTCGGTAGCTATGCCGTAGGCCTGATTCATGCTGGTCATAGTAAGAAGGCCGGGGAGCAGAAAAGAGAGGTAGTCGCTGCCTGCGACCTGGACACTACGGCCGACACCGTAACCGAATGCGAGCAGGAACAGGGCAGGGGAAACAGCCGAAGCCAACATTGTCTTGAGCAACTTGTGACGCAGGATCAGAACCTCGCGCAGGTAGATGCCGCGAACACCATGCAGCATCACGGTTCGATCCTCTTGCCGGTTAGCTTCAGGAAAACATCTTCCAAGGTGGTCTCACGGATGCGAACTGAGGTGTCGAGCTGTTCAAGGCGCTGCAGGGCCGCTGGGCGTGTTTGGAAAAATTCGTTCTGAATTTCCTCTTCATTGTAAATGTCGAGCACATAGTTGCCGACCGCCGCCTTCAGTTGTTCTGGCGTGCCGCCGGTGACGAGCTTGGCCTGATCGATGATTAACACCCGGTCAGCAAGTGTATCCGCTTCCTCGATGTAATGGGTAGTGAGAAAGACCGTGCAATTCTGCTCCTGGTTAATGCGGCGCAAGAAGGCCCACATTTTTCGGCGGCTGTGCGGGTCGAGGCCGACAGTCGGTTCGTCGAGAAACAGGACCTCCGGGTGGTGGAGCAGGGCACGGGCGATCACCAGTTTACGCTTCATGCCGCCGGATAGTTTACCAGCCTGAATGTCTCGTTTGGCGGTTAGATCAGCAAAGTTGAGGCAGGTGGCAATCCGCTCTTGCAACTGTTTGCCGCGCATGCCGAACAGGCGGCCATGGATCAACAGGTTTTCAGCCGCGGTCAACTCAGGATCAAGGTTGTTGTGCTGTGGTACTACACCGATCAGCTGTTTTACGGTAAGACGCTTTGGGTCGAACAACTCGCCATGGTAAAGCACCTTGCCGTTGTCTGGCTTAAGTAGGCCGGTCAGCATGTTGATGGTGGTGGTTTTGCCGGCGCCGTTCGGTCCAAGAAAAGCGAACAACTCGCCGCGGCCGACCCGGAAGTCGATCCGGTCAACCGCGACGGTTTTTCCGAAAGAGCGGCTGAGGCCCACTACTTCGATCTCGCAGGGGCGCTCGTTGCAGCTTGTGACCTCAGCGCAGCTCAATCCCGGCCTCCGTGGCGGCATCCTGCAGGTGATTAATGAACATTCGACGCACTGCCGGGTTGTCTCCTAGCCCTTCTAGGACGGGGGTGATCTGATAGCCCTTTGCCAGCAACCGAGTTTTCCAGGAATCCTCTTCATTACCAGCCATGTCGTTGGTTGCGTGATCGCCGGCGACTACCATCAGTGGCTTGAGCAGCAGTTTTTTATTATTGCCATTTTTCAGCTTCTCGATAGCCTCGTCAAAGCTGGGATGTCCCTCGACCAGGCCGACCACTGTTTTGACCTGAGGGTAGCGCTTGTTCATCTCCAGCTCAAATTCATAATAGAGGGCGGTGGAGAGCAGTTTGTTGCCGTGCCCCATATAGACCAGCGTTGCTTTCTGTTTCTCAGTTGCCTTGGCATCGTTTCCTAGTGCCTGGGCCAGTTCTTCAATATCTTGAGGGTAGGGGAAGCGCGGGCCCCAACTGCCCATCAGCGGGCGGCCAAGAGCAATCTTGTCGAAGGGTTGCCAACTTTTTCTGAAGGTTTTGATCGAGCGCAGCCCCTCGACATAAGCTTCGACATCCAGATATTCCTCGCCGTGGGTCAGGTGGGTCGGCTGGACGACGATGGTCTTATAACCTTGGTTCTGCAAGTCGGCCATGGCACCGAGGACGTTTTTGACGTTGTAAAAATAGTCTGGCACTTCGGGGTGGGCGTTGCGGTACTCTTGATCATCAGCCCGGCTGTGCCATTTCTTGCGAATGATGTTGGAGGTGAAGGCCATTTGTACCGGGGTGTGCGGGTAGGTTGATTCAATGTCGCGGACAATTGATTGCAGCGAGTTGACTGCGCTCGGATAGGTGGTCCCGAAGGCAGCCACTACGATGGCGGTTTTTTCGGTTTTGTTATTATCGGATTGCATCGCCAAACTTCCTCCGCTCAGTAGCAGACTGATCAGGGCTAACGATAACAGGGTTTTCAGGGTGCGGTGCAACATTTTCGTCTCTTCCTCGTGGTCCGAAAAAGGCCTCTGGCGATTACACCGATGGCCTGGGCACACCCAGCCCCTCCGACTGTTTTTGCCATCTACGGCTGTTTAGGTTCTCAGGCAGGCCTTCTGGCTTCGGGATCGGCCCGAACCTTTTTTCCTTCCGACCAGATTTTGTCCTTTCGGAGCATCCGGCAGTGGGTATTGCATCGAAAAATTCAGTTTCCCGTTACAGCTACGGGTCCGCGGGAGCTTTGCACTTCACTTTCCTTACATCTGATACCGCACAAAAAAAGAAGCCTGTCGCGAAAAACAATTTCGACAACAGGCTTCATCCGTTTTTTGAAGCGTAGGTTCTTCCAGCCTCCCAATATCCCGGGGAGTGATCGCTGGGCTACTGGTCTCGGCAGGTCTTCTGGCTCGCGAATCGTCCTTAGGGCCGCCTTCCCGACAGCTGTTTGTCAGTGGCTTTCTGGCCCGTTGTCCTCGCTCACAGCGGCGGGTCCGCGGGGGACTTACACCCCTCTTCCCTTGGCCGGACTTTCGATCATTTTCGTGAGATCGTTATACAGGCAGTCTCAGCCGGAGTCAAGCTATTCGCTGGTCTTTTCTTGGTAAGGGACCAGCAGAATCTGGATGCGGCGGTTCTGCGCGCGGCTATCTTCGTCTTCGTTGCTGGTGACCGGCCGGTATTCGCTGTATCCGGCTGCCCCCAGGCGCTCGCCTGGCAGTCCAACCTTGTCCTGCAGAAAGTGGACGACACTGTTTGCCCGAGCGGTTGAGAGCTCCCAGTTGGTTGGGAACTTGTCGATCAGGCGACTACTGATGCCAACGTTGTCGGTGTGGCCTTCAATCAAAAGAGCTTTGTCCGGGAATTTGTTCAGCACATCGCCGAGACTTTGCAGAACTTTCTGCCCCTCTTTTTTGATTTCGGTCTTGCCCGAGTCGAAGAGGATCTTGTTTTGCATGTTGACCGACAGCTGCCCTTCTAGGTTGGATATGGTCAATTCGCCCCGTTTGATCTCTTGTTCCAAGGCACTGACCAGCTGATCGTAGGTGTTTTTGACCTTCGCCAGTCTTGCCTCTTTAGCAATCCGCTCTTTTTCTACCTCTTGCTTGAGTTCATCAATTGTCGCCTGACGTTCTTCGATGGTCGCCAGCAGGTTGTCGTTGGTCTGTTGCATATCTCTCAACTGGTCCTGTAGGGCATTGATCTGCTGCTGGTGGCGGCTGATGTCTCCCTCTTTACGTTCCTGCTCGGCGTTGGCGGCCAGCAGGTTGCGTTGCAGTTTCGAATTCTGCTGCAGCACTTCGACAAGGCGCGCGTTCAACTTCGACAGTTCATCCTCCAGATCACTCTTCTCCTGACGTAGCATATCCAGATTGCTGTTGAGTTGGGCCACATCTTTAGTTAACTGGTCGGCTTCGATAACCTTTTGCTCATAGGTGTTTTTACCGACGCAGGCACCGAGCAGCAGTGACAGGCAGAGCATCGCTGGCAGAAAAAATCTTTTCATTTCAGTCTCCTTTGTCAAGACAGAATTTCATTTGTGTCTACAAAGCCTTCATACATATCACAAGTTGTGGAAATGTAAAGGGGATTTCCGCAGCAAGAGCAGGTGTTTTCCGTTGCGGGGTGAGAGAACGATATGCTAAAGTTAACTTCATTTCTTATCCAATTAATTGTAATTTTCAGGACTTGCGTCCCCTTGGAGTATTCTGCATGCAGTTTGAAGTCGAACGGATTGTCAGAACCGCGTTGGAAGAGGATATCGGCCTCGGAGATATCACGACTGAGGTGACGGTTGCCGAGGAAACAATGGCGCGGGCGGAGCTGGTCGCCAAAGAAGAATTTACCCTCGCCGGCGTCGCGGTTGCCGAGGCGGTTTTCAGTGCCCTTGATCCCGAAATCAGTTTTGAAAAATTGCTTTCCGATGGGCGCAAAATACGGCGTGGTGAGGTAATCGCCTGGATCAAGGGGCAGGCTTCGGTCCTCCTGCAAGGGGAGCGGACCGCGTTGAACTTGATGCAGCGGATGAGTGGTATCGCAACCTTGACTGCACAATACGTCGAAAAGGTCGCGGGAACTGGAGCGGTGATTGTCGATACCCGGAAAACGGTTCCCGGTCTGCGGGCGCTGGATAAATATGCGGTGAGGATGGGCGGTGGCCGTAATCACCGGATCGGTCTGTTTGATGGTGTGCTGATTAAGGAGAATCATTCGGCAGCAGCCGGTGGGATTACTGCGGCGGTTACTCGCGCCAAACAGAAATTGCCACACACCCTGAAGATTGAAGTTGAAACCCGCAGTATGGAGGAAGTGCAGGAAGCGATTGATGCCGGGGCGGATATCATCATGCTCGATAATATGAGCTTGGCTGAAATGCGCCAGGGGGTCGAACTGATCGCCGGCCGTGCGCTGGTTGAAGCCTCCGGCGGGGTGAATCTGGATACTGTACGTAATATTGCCGAGACAGGTGTTAATATTATTTCTGTTGGCGCACTGACCCATTCGGTGAAAGCGGCTGACATTTCTATGCTGTTTGACGAGTAAACTTATGTATTTTTCCCAGGAGCGCTTTTGACCTCACGCGACAAGATTCTTAGCCTGTTTCGTAGCAACCCAGATGTTTTTGTTTCGGGTCAGGAGATCAGCCAGTCGCTGAATATCTCCCGGGCCGCAGTGTGGAAACAGGTCGAACTGTTACGCGACCAGGGCTTTGAGATCGAGGCACAACGCTCTAAAGGCTATCGACTGGTCGATGGGCCGGATTTGCTCATTGCAACTGACATTGAAGCCGGTCTGGATTGTCAGTTCATCGGCACCTCGCTGGTTTGCCTCCCGGAGATAGATTCCACCAATGCTCGAGTTCGGCAACTGGCAGAACAGGATGCTGCCGAGGGAACGGTTGTAATTGCTGACCGACAAAGCGCCGGCAAGGGACGCCTTGGCCGGCGCTGGGAATCCCCATCAGCTGTCAATCTCTACTGTTCCATCCTGCTGCGGCCACAAATCCCGGTACAGCAGGCCCCTCAACTGACCTTTCTTTCCGCTGTCGCGGTTGCAGAAACCCTCAAACAACGCTATCAACTTTCGGTAAAAGTCAAATGGCCGAATGACGTTCTGGTCAGTGGTAAAAAGATTGCTGGTCTGTTGAACGAGATGAACGCCGAAACCGAGCAGATACATTTCGTTATCCTTGGCATCGGCGTTAATCTGAATATGACCGCAGACCAGTTCCCTGAGGAGCTGAATTACCCGGCAACTTCGGTGTTGCTGGAAAGAGGTGAAGAGATTGACCGGGTCGCATTCATTCGCGAATTTCTGCAACGGATCGATCGCTATTATGCGGAGTTTCTGCAGGATGGTTTCGGTCCAATCCGGCGGCGCTGGGAGGCTCTGTGTGATCTGATGAACCAGCGGGTACAGATCGATCAGGGGCTGCAGGGCACCGTGGTCGGTCTCGATACCGACGGGGCGTTGCGTCTGCAGTTGGATGATGGGCGGGTGGAACGGATTATTGCCGGCGATGTGAAGCCATTGTAATCGGTGAAAGAGGGAATTGAGTAGAATGCTTTTAGTTATAGATGTTGGCAACAGTAATACTGTGCTTGGAATTTATCAGGGCGTCGTGCTGAAAAAAGACTGGCGGGTCGGTACCGACAAGAACCGTACCGTTGACGAGTACGCGATGTTGATCAATAACCTGTTTAGCCTGTCCGGTTTGAGCTTTTCCGATCTGGATGATGTGATTGTTTCCTGCGTCGTGCCACCGATGCTCAATACCTTGGAGCGGCTTTGCAAGCAATATTTCAATCTCGAGGCTTATGTGGTCGGTCCCGGCATCAAGACCGGCATGCCGATCCAGTACGAGAACCCGCGCGAAGTAGGTGCGGACCGGATTGTTAACGCGGTCGCCGCTTACGAGAAGTGCAAGTGTGCGTTGATCGTCGTCGATTTCGGCACGGCCACCACCTTCGATGTGATTTCCGCCGATGGTGCCTATCAGGGGGGGGCGATTGCTCCCGGCGTCGGCATCTCGGCAGATGCCCTGTTCGCACGGGCCAGCAAGCTGCCGCGGGTTGAGTTTGCCCGACCGCCGCAGATCATCGCCAAGAACACCGTTAATAGCATGCAGGCTGGGATCTTCTTCGGTTATGTCGGACTGGTGGAAGGGATCGTCGGTCGGATGCAGAAAGAGTTTGACGGCAAGGCAAAGGTGATTGCCACCGGCGGCTTGGCGTCACCGATCGCCAAAGCGACCGATTCGATCGATCAGGTTGAACCCTTTTTGACCTTGGAGGGCTTGAGAATTTTATATCAGCGGAACAAGCAATAACCGATTCCGCCGGCAACACCCGGTATTACTTTGTTTGCGACGTTGTTTAACGTTGTTCGTTTGGAGTTTCTTGCGGGAACTCTGTTGAAGGTTCCATTCTTTATCTGGAAAAGGAGCGATTCATGGGAAAGTACGACACTGCAAAACTGAGAAACCTGGGGATTGTGGCGCACAACAGCGCCGGAAAAACATCTTTGGTCGAGGCGATCCTGTTTAACACCGGGATGACCAAGAAACTCGGCAAAGTCGACGATGGCTCCTCGTCGATGGACTTCGAGGAAGAAGAGATCAAACGGCAGGCGACCCTCTCCGCCAGTCTTAACCATTGCATGTGGCAGGACCATAGCCTGCATATCGTTGATACGCCGGGGGTTAGCAACTTCTTGCACGATACCCGCCGTTGCCTGCGGGTGCTCGGTGGTGCCGTGGTTATCATTTCGGCGATTTCCGGCACCAAGGCCCAGACCAAACAAATCTGGGGCTGGTGCGATCAGTTTGAAATTCCCAGAATCGCTTTTGTCAATAAGATGGACAAGGAACGGGCCGACTTCTTGAAGGCGGTCGACGATATGGAAAAATCGCTTGGCGCCCGTGCTGTTGTTGTCACCATGCCGATTGGTGCTGAAGCAGAGTTCAAGGGGACCATCGATCTGCTTCGGATGAAGGCGCGTCTGTACCAGTTTGATGAGAAGGGGACTTATGAAGAGGGTGAGATCCCGGCGGAATATCAAGAGGAAGCTGAGCGACTGAGGGAACAGCTAATCGAAGCGATCGCTGAATCGGATGATGATCTGATGGAAAAGTACCTCGAAGGCGAAGAGTTGAGCGAAGAGGAACTTTACCGCGGCCTGCGCGAAGGGGTCCTGACCAGCGTTTTTACCCCGGTTTTCTGCGGCAGCGCCACCGCCAATATTGGGATCCGCCAACTAATGGATTATATCGTTACCTGCTTGCCGTCGCCAATCGACAAAGGCATTCAGTACGGTGTCAAGCCGGACACCGACGTGCAGGTCGAGCGTCAACCGAGTGAGGACGCCCCGTTCTCAGCGATGGTTTTCAAAACGATCAACGACCCCTATGCCGGTAAACTCAGCCTGATGCGGGTCTACTCCGGAACCCTGGCGCCGGACACCGTGGTCTACAACCCGAACAAGGATGAGAAAGAGCGGATCAGTAATATTTTTGAGATGGAAGGCAAGAAACAGGTGCCAATTGAGATGGCCGCTGCCGGCGATATTATTGCCGTGCCGAAGCTGAAGGTGACAGCTACCAGCGACACCTTGTGCGATATGAAAGAGCAGGTCATGTACGAGCCGCTGGTGCCGCTCAAACCGATCATTTCCTTCGCTCTCGAGCCGAAAAACAAAGGGGACGAAGATAAAATTTACACCGGTCTGCAGCGTCTGATGGAAGAGGATCCGACCCTGACCATCAACCGTGACGAAGAGACCAAGGAAATGGTCCTCTCCGGGATGGGACAGATCCATCTCGAAGTTGCAGTCGAGCGTCTCAAGCGTAAGTTTGGCGCTGAAGTTATCCTCAAAGAACCGAAGGTTCCGTATCGTGAAACGATTCGTGCTACGACCAAGGTGCAGGGCAAGTACAAGAAACAGTCGGGGGGCCGCGGTCAGTTCGGCGATGTCTGGATCGAAGTCAAACCGATGCCGCGCGGTGAGGGGTACGAGTTCGTCGACAAGGTTGTCGGCGGCGCGATTCCGCGCAACTATATCCCCGCCGTCGATAAGGGGATTCAGGAAGCAATGCGCAGCGGGCCTTTGACCAAAAATCAGGTGGTCGATGTGCAGATAACCCTCTATGACGGCTCCTATCATTCGGTCGACTCTTCGGAGATGGCTTTCAAGGTGGCAGGTTCGATGGCTTTCAAAAAAGCGATGGAAGCCTGCAAGCCGATCCTGCTCGAGCCGATCATGTCGATGGAGATAACTGTGCCGGACGACTGCATGGGGGACGTTATCGGTGACATCAACTCGCGCCGAGGCAAAGTAAACGGTGTCGAACCCCAGGCTAACAGTCAGGTGATTCGGGCTGAGGTGCCGATGGCAGAGGTGCTTCGTTATGCGCCGGAACTGCGTTCGATGACCTCTGACCGGGGCATGTTCTCGATGGAATTCTGTAAGTATGAAGAAGTGCCTTCGCACCAAACAGCCAAGATTCTGGCCGAATTTAATGAGGCATAACAGCAGAAACTCAATGGAAAGGGGGCACCTAAGATGGTGCCCCTTTTAAATTCATCAACCCAGGAGACGGTAGGAAGAGTCAAAGAAGAACGATCTGTTGACGAGCGATAAGGTGCAGGGTGAAAATCGCCTATGGGTGACGCTTCCGCAGCAGCGGAAAATGGCACCATGGCCGTGCCGTCGCAGAAGCAGGACTCCTTCGCCTATGCCTTGTTGGCGTTGTTGCTGCTGAAGCTACGGATACTCCCCGGTCGGTTGGTATGCTTTCGGAGAAGGTTGTGGAAAAGGAGCAGGTGCTTGCTCCGATCTGACCAGCATATCTGGCCCAGATCGGGCCTCATCTGACGAAGACTTCAGCAGAAAAAGCGGCCGGGAAATTGCGAGAACAGGGGTTTGATGTCGATATCACCGAAGGCAGCGGGATGGCCAGCATGACGCGCTTGCTGGAGGAAATCTATGAAGAAGAGGAAGCACGCGCGCAGTTGAAAACAGTCAAACAGTAGATTGTGGATGTCTTTCTTATGCCGCTGGGGAAAAGTCTGGCCATTTATGTCGGATCTTTCACTGATTCAGAACGTGCGCAACGCTATGCCGATGAATTAGCGAAGAAGGGGGTAAATGTCCTACCGATCACTAGCGATATAGAATTGGATGGTAGAATGTTGATAGTTGCCCAAGGTGCTTAGCTGACTGTTGAACAGACTGCTGAAAAAATTCAAGCTAGCGGTTTCAAGGTGGAAGTGAAGAAAAAATAACAGGAGTGACATGAATTGGTAGACAGGAAAACCGGGCCAGAAAAGGTTCAGATGAAAATTCCGGCCGAAGTGGCAAAAATTATGAGCAAGTGGGGGGGGCATAGCGTTCGCTTGGCCGCTGCCCGTGGTGCTCTGCCAATGTCGGGTCCCAACCTTGTGACCGTTCTATTTGTCTTTTATCACGGCGACGATGAAGAACTGAAGAAGGAGGCGCTGGGCACCTTCAGAACCCTGCCGGCAAAAATTCTTCTGTCGGCGCTGCAGAATCCTGAACTGCATTTTTCTATCATCGATCTGATTGTTCGTATCCGTTATCGCGACTCAGTGGTGATGGAGGCGGCGATGGCTCATCCGGAGATCGGTCTGCGCAGCTTACGTTTTCTTGCTGAGAAAAGTTCCGGTGATGTGCTCGATATTCTCGCCCACAATGATCAGCTGCTAGTGAAAGTCCCGGATTTGAAGCAGGCGATCATCAATAATTCGAATGCCGACAAAGTCACCAAAATGAGGCTCGGTTGGGTGGAACCCGCACCGGAACAGGAGCCAGTAGTGACCTCGGCGCAGGAAGAAGTAGACGAGAAAAAGCATGCGGAGGATGTAGAAGGGCAAGAGGAAGGATTCGGTGAAATAGAAGAACTGGATGAATTAAGCAAGTATCAACTATTGCAGGAGATGCCTGTTGCCGAAAAGATCAAAATGGCTCTGACCGGTGACAAAGAATGGCGTGGCTTGTTGATCCGCGAAGCGAATAAGCTGGTCAACACGGCCGTGTTGAAGAATCCGCGGGTTACTGAAGGGGAGGTACTTGCGGTTGCCAAGAATCGTAGCTCCAGCGATGAACTTATTCGGATTATTCTGCTCAACCGTGAGTGGATGAAACTCTACGAAATGAAAAAGGCTCTGGTAATGCATCCGCGTACGCCTCTACAGAATGCGATGCGGTTCATGACATTTTTAAGCGAGAAGGATATCCGCGAATTGTCAAAAAGTCGTAATGTCTCCCAAGCTATTGTTAATAATGCCCGGAGGATGTTGCTGAGCAAGAAACGCTAGGCATATTGCTTTGGGACTCTGATTGGTCCTCTGGCGAGGAAAGGTGAACAGGGATGAGTGAAGCAGGTTTTCGCGTCGGAGTGTTGACGCTGTCGGATAAAGGGTCTCGCGGTGAGAGGGACGATGAAAGCGGCCGTCTGTTGGGTGAGATGATTGCCCCGATAGGTAATGTTGCCCGTTACCAGATTGTTCCGGATGATCTGGATAAGATTATTATGCTGCTGACAAGTTGGTCGGATGATTTGCAACTGGACCTGATCCTGACGACCGGGGGGACCGGTCTCAGCCCGCGCGACCGGACCCCGCAGGCAACCGAACAGGTCATAGACTATCAGGTGCCGGGAATGGCGGAGGCGATGCGTGCTGCCAGCATGCAGAAAACACCGCACGCGATGTTGTCGCGGGCTATGGTAGGGGTACGAGGGAGCACATTGATCGTTAACTTGCCCGGTAGCCCGAAGGGAGTTCGGGAAAACCTAGAAGTCTTGTTGCCCGCCTTGCCCCATGCGCTGGCAAAGTTGCAGGGGGATCCATCAGACTGCGCTCAACAATAATTACCTTTTTGTGTGAGAGGTTTTTTTCATTCAACATCTTTACATCTGCCACAGCTGGGGGGATGGACAATATGTCTACTAAAAGAAGTGTTTTGCTGGTTGATGATGTTGAATTGTTTCTCGAACTTGAGCAGACTTTTTTCCATCGCAAAGAGCTTGATCTCTTGATGGCGATCGATCCAAAAGAAATCAAGCAGCTGATTATCAAGCGCAAGCCTGAGCAAATGAAACAGATATCTGAGAGTTTGCAACAGGTTTATGAGGCCAACCAGAGCGATGAGCGTTTTATGGCCAAAGTCGGATGTAAGAACATCGATGTCACCCCATTGGAGCAATTCCACAAACGGGTTAGTGACGTGATTCAGCGAGCGACTCACTGATCTGGTAAATAATTTGGAGCGTTCTGCCCCAGATCCGTTTCACGGGACCACTGATTTCAATTTATATTTGTTGGCCGATGATTATACCCAGGTACGTCAGGTAGAAAAGGTACTCAAACTTTCATCTTCTCTCCTATTTGTTCTGTGATTTCATTTATTTGTCTATGCTTTCCTCCTGTGGAGAAACAACATTAATTGTCGACTGTACACACGAACTGTGGATAGCTTTGTGAAAAACTGTCCGTATCTCTCCACAGGTTCCCGCCACTGCGCACCTCTTTCCTCATTGCATAAAATATAAGCATTTCTTCGAACCGGGTTTAGGGTATAAAAACAACTCAAAAAAGGTTCATGAAACAATAAAGACGACCCCTTTGAGTTTGACCTGAAAAATGCTCTATGGTAACAGAATCGTTCATTCTGGTAGCTCATGCAGATAAAGGATTTAGTCATGCGAATTACTCCGACCACTGAATTAACCAACCGGTTTCTGACCCTGCAAAACTTGCTGCAGCAGCAGCAAATCGATGCCGCTTTTCTGGTGCAGAATAGCGATCTTTTCTATTTCACCGGCTCTATTCAGCAGGGGGTATATTACCTGCCGGCGGAAGGGGAGCCGGCCTATCTGGTACGCAAGGATTATGGTCGAGCCCGGATGGAGTCTGGGTTGAAAAATGTACTGCCGCTTTCCAGCTTAAAGCAGCTTTTTGAACAATTGCGCAGTCTGAATATCCCTATACCCAAAAACGTCGGTATGGAGCTGGATGTTCTGCCGGTTCAGCAGTTCAACCGCCTCAAAGATCTTCTGGCTCCAGCCGAGATTGTCGATTTGTCCCTGTTGTTGCGACAGGTACGGGCGGTCAAGAGCGATTACGAAATCGGTATTCTGAAAGATAGTGCGCTGATCATGGACAAAGTCTTCCGGCATGCCAAAGAGGTAATCGCCGAAGGTAAGACCGATATCGAGGTGGTTGCAGAACTAGAATGCTTCGCGCGTAAAGAAGGACATCAGGGGATAACCCGATTTCGCGGGTTCAATTCAGAAATCTCTTTTGGTCATGTGTTTTCCGGTCCCGATGGGGCTGTCCCGACTTTTTTAGATGCCCCTTTAGGGGGGATGGGGCCAAACCCAGCAGTCGGACAAGGAGCAAGTTACAAAATAATCGCAGCAGGTGAGCCGATCATTATCGATCTGGTTGTCGCTTTCGATGGTTATCTGGTTGATCAGACGCGCACCATGTCGATCGGCAGACTTCCTGAACAGCTTCGTAAAGCTTATTTCGACATGTTGAAAATTCAGGAGCATCTCTTTGCAATTGCCAAGCCGGGGGTCGCATGGGAACAGATATATCTTGAATGTTGCCATCAGGCAGGTGAAATGGGCTACCGTGATCATTTTATGGGAGCAGCTGGAGCTCAAGTTTCTTTTGTCGGTCATGGAGTCGGCATCGAAGTCGATGAGTACCCATTTATTGCTCGAGGGTTCAAGGAGCAGACCTTGGCTGAAAATATGACCTTCGCCTTTGAACCGAAAGTGGTTTTTCCCGGCCTTGGTGCGGTGGGGGTGGAAAACTGTTGGCGGGTTTCAAGTGATGGAATAAAACGCCTGACCTATACAGACGAGAGCCTGGTAGAGCTGTAATGTACCCATAGAAACAACAGAAGTCCCTGGGTAGTGAGATGCTTCTGTTGTTTCTAGTCATGAGCGCCATGAGTCATGCGCATTGCCCTTCTGACCATAGCGACAATCCGGACCGGATTAATTGGCTTGGGAACCACAAATCGAAGAAGCCCATTGCAAGTAGACAGTGTTCTCCTTAGTCCCCTGCTTTCGCCGAAAGGACAATAACCAGGATGTTCGCTACGCTCTGGTTCGCTTGGGGGGCGTGGAACATCTCCTGACCGTCCATGCGTGGCATCAGCACATTCGTGCTGATCTTTTAGGCCTTCAGCCCCATTTTAAGCTTTTTCGATGGCATAGCCTTCCTTTTTTAAAACTGTCTCGGCAGCATTTAGAACAATGTCCTGATCGTCTACAAGTAAAGAGATCTACTTTTTCGGTTTCAATTTTACCCAGATAATCCCCCTTGATTGCCGCTTTCATTTCTATCGGAGAAGAAACGCAAGGGGAAACATTAAGTCTGTTGAAAAGGAGAGGGTGTTTTGAACCTCGATGCCGAGAGGGTTCAACATCGCAAGGGACAGGAGCCTGCCTTCAATTTATTAAAGGAAAATCCAATTTGGTTAAAGCCCTTTCGGTATCGCACAGATCGAGAACTTAAAGCGGAAAGTTGTAACGTGCAAGACCTTTGGTATAACGGAAACCGAACTGCTTGGCCAGTCCTCTGGCGATACCCTCTTCGAGAACGACCTCCATCTCCTCAAGGATTTCACCCAAGCGTTTGTTTTTTTAGGGCGAGTTTTTTTTCCAGGGGCGCGGCATCGATGATGCTCAAATCGATCAGAGTTCCACCCAGCATTTTTCTTGCCATAATGCGATCCGTTAGCAAAACCTTCTCTGTTTAAGAGCCTGAAGCTATACGAAATCTTTTAGGATGTGAGTTAAAGTCAATAAAAAACAAACATTTTTCTTCTAGCAAGGGAGAAATTACAAAGTGTTTGTCTGTCTGTTCACTAAACTTCATCACCTTCCAATGAGAAGATCGCTTCAAGACTTTTGAAACCGCCAGTTTTATCCTGCATATGTTTCTCGATTGCCAAGAGCCGTTGTCGAATGTGTTCTTCAACGATCAGTCGAAGTTTTTTGCCGCGCGCCAAATTTTCTTGTTTTATGCCTGCCAAGCCTTCAAGGGAGGCAGGGGCCATCGCAATTTCCAGCCTATTTTGAAAGAACATTTGTAGCTGCTGCTGGTAATCATTGTCGATATAGAAAACCTCTGGTACCAGCGATGAAAAACTGGAAACTGCCACTACATCTTTACCGATCGTTCTGTAAGCATCTAGAACTTCAGGCTCCATGTCGAGATAGTTCTGAACCGGCATATACATCCGCTGCAGGTACTGGAGTACCTTTTCCGTTTTCTTATGATGTCCGCCGATGATAACTGAGGCGCCAATCTCACCTTTTCGCGCACCCTTTATCCAAGGGGCACCGGTTATCCCGAAGTCATTCAATACCGGAAGATGAACCAGGACAGACAGGGTGTTGATTGCCAGGGCAAAACCGGCTGATGGGCCGCCGACATTGTAGGAAGTGGAGAGCAACTGGTGGTGCAGGGAATAACCATCCAGATATTCTCCAAGTAAGCGCGAGAGGTTGATCTTGGGTACCAGCGATTGAAGATAGGTTTCGACCAACGTTAAGGCCTCACGAGAGCTTTGGTGGGTCATCTGTACCGCAAGGTCGAGCTCGGCACCTGCTGCAGCACTGGTAGAAACGGCACCGGTGACAACGATCTTTTCCGGGAACATCCGGTAAACAAGTGCCGAAGCGATCGGCAGGAGGATGCCACTGACATCGTTCGCGCCGACGCCGACCACGAAGCCGACTTGTGGTTCCTCAGAGAGTTCGGTTTCCAAAAATTCATCCAACTGTTGTTTGCTTTTGCGTAGCGGGCTGCTCGCTAGTTGCTGACGGGCAGTTTGCATGTGCCAGGCGGTAATCGGAAAATCTTTATCGTCTTCAATTTTTGCAAGACGTGAGATAATTTCGTCGAGCCTGCTCAACATCCCATCCTCACTCTGTCGAGCAGTTTGGGTCAACGTCGAGTCGGGCATCATGCCTTCCAGTAAGCCGAGGAGGATTTTGTAGTTGAAACGAACAAAGCGGGATTTTTCTTCACTAGTTCCGCTACTAATCTGTTGCGCCTTGCGGATGACTTCTAGTTCGGTCGTGCGCAATGAACGGACTTTTTCCGCATATGCAGTGTAATCGGCGGGGGTTTCGCAAAGTGCGTTAGCCTGCCGGGAAATCTCCCCAATCGTCAGGCCATCGGCCAGAGGAATTCCCGCCATCTCCTGGGCGATGATGCTGGTGCAGTCTTCTTCACGTAAATGGCCTGTGACATTGAGCACTTTCAAACGTTTCGAACGGATCAGCGCCGGGTCGATAATGTCGAGGCGGTTGGTGGTCAGCACGGTAAAGACTCTATGAAGCGGAGTTTCACCATCGATGATGGAAAGGAATTTATTGGTGATCTTGTCGTACGGGCTACCGCCCTTTTGGCGGCGAGGGGCGACTGCGTCCCCTTCGTCAAAAAAGACCATAGCCGGTGAGATCATCTTGGCGATGTCGTAAATCCGCTCCAAGTTGGCAACCATCCCTTCCAAGGGGTTGTTGACATCGGTTAGGTCGGTAAGGTTGGCGCAGATGTCCTGTACATCGTGGTTATCCCCAAGCCAGGCTCTCACCATGAAGGTTTTCCCCGAACCTGGCGGGCCGGTCAAGACTACCCCCTTTTCATCGTTGATGTTGTAAAAAAGGGAGTTGTTGGCCATTTCCGAAAATTCGTTTTTGATCCCACCGATATACTCTTTCCAAGCGATGCTGCGATCCATCTGGGCAACCACTTTGCTGTAGATCGACCCGTGAACGTTGCGAGCTACCGTTTTCAAGGCGTCGCGGACCAGCAGTTGATCGTCAAGGTGGTTTGGGCGAAAGCTGCCTTTGATGGTAATCAGAGAGGAGATCAGTCGCCGTACATAGGCCGGAGTGATGCGCAGACTGCGTTGGTGGAAAATCGGGTAGAGCTTCTCAACTGCCTGGTCGAGCTCTTCTTCGGAGAGGTGCGGGGAGTGCGGGGTGCGCGGATCCTTGGGATGATTCTTGCGACGTAACTCCAAGCAGACCACCTCGCGCAGATTGGCCGGGTTCTCCCAGATATCATTTACATCGATGATAAGGCCACGTTCGACAAAGCGCCGGTAGATGGCTGGATCAAGCTGTTCCGGCTGGTCGGTGGTGGCGATCAGGATACAGTCGCGGCGACCATGGGCGATCTCGTCGAGGATGATGTTGGAAGTGTCAACTAGGGTCGATTGCTGTGACTTGATTGAGCTGCGTTCGTCCGGTACACCAAAAGCAGAGTGGGCTTCTTCCATGTGTCTTAGGCAGAGGCGTGCCGGGTTGCCCATCGCCTTGCGCAAATAGTTGCCCGGCTCTCCGGCCAGCGCAGTCTGGTAATCGTTCGGGGTGATCATCGCGTAATCGATGCGGACCCCTTCTTCATCTAGCGAAGAGAGCGCTTGGCTGATCCGGTTGCGAAAGAGGTAGCGAACAATCGGTAGGCGGGAAAAAATTCTCAGCTTCGCCCTTTTGCGGCGTCGCTCGATGCGGATTGCCAGCTCCGGGTCGACTTCGGCGAGGCTGCGCCAGAAAGGTTGATTCGCCATCACTTCGTCACGCTTGGCCTTCAGGTCGACAACTGGAGTAACCTCCGAAGAGAAGAAGGTTTCCTCGATCGCCTGCTTGATGGTGGCGCTTTTGCCACTGCCAGAGTTGCCGATCACAAGTATCAGCGGAGCACGAGGTATCTCCGGATCGTCCGAGTATTCTTTAAGGATGAAAGCGTGATAGAGTTTATCGAAAGTTTTGCTGAGGGATTTAGGCACGAAGGTGTCGATGGTTTCCTTTTCCAGCAAGGAAGTCAGGTACTGATGGTCGTGCTGGTCCAGCTCTCTGGAGAGGATTCGGTTCCAGGCAGCGGTTGCGTTCTGAGACCCGGCTGCTTCAAAGCGGTTGTGCCAGTCGTTGAGTTTTCCCGGATCCTGCAGCAGGTCAAATTTGCGCTCTTCTTCTTTGAATAAACCTTGAATTAACAGGAAAATTCGTTTGGTCAGGGAACGAGTTGGGGTGTACTGGTGTAATCGTCTCAGCACGAAGCGGCGTGTTTCGCTGCTCCAACTGTTTACCAGCGCCTCAATCTGCTGAATTCTTGCTTCGGAGAGACTGACGTAAATCGGCGCTCTGGTTTTACGGGTTTGGGGCATAGCGCTTTCCTTTGTCGTTAGCCGGCTGCGGCTGCAAAGGCATCGGTGACGGCAAGGTCACCGGAACTGCTGTGGCGGTATTATTTAGCACAAAAGTGTTCTGCCCCTGTTGATTCTTTTCGTAAGCCGTAGCCCATTTCTGTTGATTGAGAAAGTCGAACAGGGATGGGTCGTTCGCGCTACTGATGCCAAGTGCTTTGCGCATCTGCTGAATTGACTCGCTGTAGGCGGCATACAGCTTGCGGGTTCGACTGGCCTCCAAATCGGCAGCATAGTTTTCGGCCTCGGCGATCAACTCACGGCGCTTTTTCTCTTCACTCGCTTCGGCGAGCTTTTCACCGTAACGGGTGTCGCGCAAGACGAAAGAGATGATCTCGATGCCATATTTCTGCTCCAGGGTCAGGCCGCCTTCGTTAATCGGCCTGTCTTTCAGAGTGCGGTAGATCTGTTCTTTAATCCTGGCCCGGTCCGAAATCAGCTCATTGATCGTTTCTCCCTGCATGACATCTTTAACGATCCCGTCGAAATCAGTCTGTAGCAGGGTAAGGGGGGAGCGGTTCTCGATTCCCCAGCGATTCAGGTCGCGGATGCGGTAGGTCAACATGGCGCTTGTCCAAAGCGCTATATTCCCTTTCGACATGATCCGCTGTGGTTCAATGGTGTTGCCAAGATGCAGTTCCTGGTTCATTAGCGGAACTTCTAGCTCCAACTGGGTAAAGATTGGCAGGCGGAAGTGCCAACCGACCCGGGTGATCGCATTACGCTCCCCGCTAAGGGTTTCGAGGATGAAGGCGTAATTCTGGCGTACCTTATAGAAAGTTCTGCTGGCGTAAACCATGGCGATGCCGCTATATGCCAAGATAAAAATGAAAATAGTCACAAAGATACGTTTGAAGAGGGCCTTTAAGCGGGCACGATGGAGTAAGCTCGATTGTCCTTCCTGGGTCACAACAGGCCTCCTGGGCATCAGCCGCCGGTTGGGGTTGCTTCACTTGTCGATAATTGTTGATGCTATAAATCGAAGTTTAATGATAGCAGGAATGAAAATGATTTCCAGACAAAAATAGAAAAGCGTTTTATTTTAACTTAAAAACTTTATTTGGATTCTTGTGGCTAATGCCATTTTTGTAGGAGGGTGTTTTTTGAACTCGATTTTATGTTGGGGGGAAGAAGCTTTAAGTCGCTGATATATAGCGCTTTTGCATGTGCCAGAAAACAGCGTTCTATTATTTGTTTAGTAGTTTGTCTATTTCTTGTAGCGCTGATACTGCTCCACAGGGGAACGAAAGATGTGGTGCGCAGACCTGTGGTTCCCGCGGATTGATTCGCAATACTTTTGTTTGCTGCTGTCGTCCAAGCCGTTCGCTCAGGTTACGAATCGTCGGGATTGCAGACCCTGCTCCCATTTCGACAATAACCATCTGGCCATTTTGATTCTGTTGCAGGAAAGCGTCAAAGTTATCTTCCTGGGCCGCAGTACGTTGATGCAGCCAGGAATAATCACCAAACATCAGGATATTGGGGCGGGCTACTCGTTTGCAGTTGGGGCATTTGGGAGCAAGTTCGGCGCGCATGGTCGATTCATCGATAGGAATTTCTTCTTGGTTTGGCCAGATATTGCGATTACAGGGAACGGTGCATTGCAGATGATGAATTGAACCGTGAATTTCAAGAATCCGGTCTTCGCCAAAGCCGGATTTCTGGAACTGACCGTCGACATTTGAGGTGACGACGAAGTGGTCGAGCTGGTAGCGTTCAATCCAGTTGCGCAATAGGTTAAAGCCTTTGTGCGGGATTGTGCTACGGTAGAGGTTGGTGCGGTGGCCGTAAAAGCCCCAGCCGAACAGCGGGTCGCGTTCAAAATGTTCCGGGTTGGCTGCCTGAACAAAACTCAAACCGAGCCGTTCGTACATCGGATAAGCTTTCCAGAACCCTTGATCCCCACGGAAGTCGGGCAGTCCCGAATCGACCCCCATGCCGGCACCAGCGGTAATAATTATTGCAGTGGCGTTAGCAATTGACTCCGCAGCATCAGCATAAGGGTACTCTGACATGGGTTCTCCTGTGGTTAAATGGCAACACTTACCGATGTCGGGTTGAGGATTGTTACCAGCGCTTGCGGTTCGATTTCGACCAAGAGCCCGCGCTTGCCGCCGTTGATGCAAATTTTTTCCAATCCAAGGATCGATTCTTCGACATAAACCGGCAGCTCCTGCTTGGTCCCAAAGGGGGATATGCCACCGGTCTGATAGCCGGTTAGTCGGTCGGCCTTTTCCCGTGCGCAGGGACTTATTTGCTTGACTTTCAGTTGCCGAGCCAGATGTTTTAAAGAAACCTCGCAACTGCCGTGCATTAGAACGATCAGCGGGTGGCCCTGGTCATCCTCCATCACTAAGGTTTTTATTACTTGAAATTCATCGACGCCTAATTCGCGCGCACTGACTTTGGTACCGCCTTTGTCCTCGTACTTGTATGGCATCGGGACAAACTTGACCTTGTGTTGTTTAAGAACCCGGATCGCCTGGGTCATCGGTGTTTTGATTTTCGCCATTAGAGAACATACCTAAGGACCAGGGTGACAAGAACAAGCAGCAGGCTAAGCGCTGTCAGGACGACAAACAGCCAAGCGAGGAAATTAAAAATCGAATCGGTTTTCCGTTGAGCGCGGATGGTGGTCGGAATCAGCCAGCCGAAAGCGGCACCACCGAGCAAACCTCCGACATGGGCAGCGTTGTCAGCACCAACGACGAAGCCGAATACCAGTGCGATCACAACCCATTGAAAAAGAAAATTCCGTCGTTGAATACCTAGACTACCTCCGATGCGATGGTAATAGCTAACGGCAAACCCGAAAATGCCGAACAGCGCACCGGATGCGCCGACTACCGTGACCTGCGGGTGGAGCAGCAGTCCAGCAAGGGTGGCGACAATGCCGGTAACCGTGTAGATGACGAAGAAACGCTGCCAGCCTACTTCCGCCTCAATTAGTGGGCCGATCTGGTAGAGCACCACCATGTTGAAGCCAAGATGGATGATGCCGCCATGCATGTAGGCGTAAGAGATGCAGCGCCAGATATCTCCCAATTGGAAGACAAACGGCCAGTATTGGGCTCCCCATGCGCGGAGCAGGCGGATGTCGGGACTTAAAATCACCTGCATGCCGTGGCCAAGTACGGTGCCATGCAGCACCATCAGGGTGAACATCACGAGATTGGTATAAATAAGAATCTGCACCAGGGAATGACCACGTAGGGAGCGGGTGATAAAGAACTTATGGCGTTGGTAGTGGGCGTTCAAGTTTGGACTCCTCAGAAGGGATTTTCTTAAAATTAGCGCAGAAAATAAAATACGGCAAGTTGAGCCTCTGACACATTACGAAACAAGGGGCTCTCAGGTAGAGAACCCCTTGTGGCGCGAAACTTCTTAATTACTGAGCTTTTTTCAAATAGCGGTAGTAATCGGAGTCGGTTGAAATAATAAGCTTGCCATTCTCCTTGATCGCTTTCTTATACGACTCCAAGGTGCGCAAGAAGGCATAGAATTCCTTGTCTTGGTTGTAGGCGTTAGCGTAAATGGCAGCCGCCTGTGCATCAGCTGCACCACGGACTTCCAGCGCCTTGCGATAGGCCTCTGAGCTGATCTCCTTCAATTCCCGTTGCATCTGACCGAGGATTTCCGCTTTTTCTCCTTCCCCCTCGGAGCGGTATTGAGCGGCGACCTTCTTTCGCTCGTTGATCATCCGCTCATAAACCCGGGTTCGGACCTGCTCGACGTAGTTGATCCGCTTGATCTGCACGTCAATCAGCTCAATGCCGTATTCGGGGGTGCTAGTCTTAGCTTTTTCCAGAATGCCAGCAAGAATCTCCTCTCTACCGACTAGATCCTCCTTGGTGATCTTTTGACCTTCAACCTCGAAGTGTTCATCCTCCGCACTGACATAATCACTGCCTCGCACCAGCTCAACCAGCAGGTGGCCGGAAACAGCGTCGCGGACCACCGAGTCGATGATGTCGTCGAGGCGGCTTTGTGCGCCCCGTTCGGTTGCGACCGTCTTGTAGAAGGTCAGCGGATCCTTAATCTTCCAGCGAGCAGTAGTATCGACCCAGATAAATTTTTTATCCTTGGTCGGGATCTGGTTCGGGTCACCGTCCCATTTTAAAATGCGGTGTTCAAAGCGGATGACTTTCTGCATAAAGGGAATTTTAAAGTGCAATCCTGGGAAGATTACATCGCCGATCGGTTTGCCAAACTGGGTAACGATCGCCTGTTCCGCTTCGTTGACAACGAAAAGTCCGCCGCGGCCGATGATAAAAAGGGCAAATATCAGTACGATGAAAAAAGGTGCTTTTTTCATTTGGCACCTCCTTCCACTGCTTTACGCAAGGGGAGCAATGGCAACAGGCCGCCGTTGTTATCGTCCATGATGTAGGTTTCCTCAAGCCGGGGCAGAATCACTTCCATCGTTTCCAAGTGGATGCGCCGCCGGGTCACTTCGGGAGCTTTCTTGTACTCGGCCAGTAGAGCCAGGAAACGATTAGTTTCCCCTTGCGCCTTGTTGATCCGCTCGACGGCATAACCTTCCGCTTCCTGCAGAGCTCGTTTGGCCTCGCCGCGAGCACGTGGCACCTCACGGTTGAACTGCTCGCGCGCCTGAAAGATCAAACTCTCTTTCTGTTGTTCCGCTTCGTTGACCTCGTTGAAAGCGTCTTTTACCGGGTCGGGAGGGGTTACATCCTGAAACTTTACGGTGACGATCCGCACGCCGATGTCATATTGATTGAGTGTCTGCTGCAGGTTCTGCTGGATTTCGCCGGCCAGCGCAGCCCGCTCGGTGGTCAGAACCTGGGTGACATTGGCGTTGCCGATCGCTTTGCGGACCATTGCTTCGCAGATGTCGCGGATGGTGCCGACCGGATCCTGGATTTTGAAGATATACTTGAAGGGATCGGAAACCTGGAACTGGACGATCCATTCCACGTCGCTGACGTTCAGGTCGCCGGTCAGGGTCAGGGATTCCTCTTCCAGTCCTCGCTTACTGAAGCTGGAGCGGACCCCCGGGGTGACGGTACGGTAGCCGAATTCTTCTTTCAGCACCCGACCGGTCGGCACAAGATAGACTTGCTCAATACCGAATGGGATCTTGAAGTGCAAACCCGGATCGGCGAAGCCGGCGAACTTGCCGAAGCGAAGCACCACCCCGGTTTCCTCGGTGTCAACTTCGTAGAAGCTGCTGTACGCGCCAATGACGACCACCAGTAGCAGAATGACCAGCGGGAAAAAACCACGTTGCGGGTTGAATTTTTGTTTGAATTGCTCTCTAATTTCGATGACCTTCTTTTCCAGATCATCAGCGGAAGGACCTTGTCCCCAATCCTGCATCTTAACCTCTCTGCTTGGAGTGAGTGCGGGTTGCTGTGAGTTGTGATCGAATTATGACTATAGCATATAGCAGGTTTGCCCGAAGGTGAAACGGGTGAAACCGGTTTCTATATCAATTCTTTCAGCCAGCCAAGGGCGACAAAAGTGCCGATGGCGGAGCCGATGGAAGAGAACAGAAATACCAGCAGCACCCGGGCCAGGCGGTTGTGCCACCAGCCCTTTACGGTTACCAGGTCGTCGCCGACATGTTCCATGTCTCGTACTGTAGGGGGCGCGACCAGCGCCTGTACCAAACCGGTCACGAAACCGGCCCCGATAGTCGGGTTTAGCGAGGTCAGGGGGGCAGCGACAAAGGCAGTGATGATGGTCGCCGGATGGCCCCATGCCAGCAGTGTGCCTATGGCAGAGAGGACGCCGTTGGCAAGAACCCAGGCGGTGGCGGCATCGGCCAGTTGATCACGGTTCCCGAAAAAGAAACCGCCAACAAATAGGGCGATTACGATGCTCGGAAGCAACCAAGGAACCGCTTTGGAGAAGGCTGTTTTCGGGGGAATGGTGGTGATCTCCGAAATGGTTTCCGGAGCAATTTCTTCCCCCTGCAGATGCCTGATGATTCCCGGCAAGTGGGCTGCGCCGACCACGGCCAAGACCTTCTCACCGGGAGCATTGCGGATGTAGTAAGCCATATGCACATCCCGTTCGTCGACCAGGATCTGTTTAACCGAGGGGAGCAGTTTTCCCATCTCTTCCAGCATGCTGGAGAGAGTGTCGCTTTCACGCAGTTTAGCAAGCTCCGCTTCATCCAGTTCCTGCTTTTCGAACAGGCTGCCGAAAAGCGCTGCCATCACTTTCATTTTGTTCCACAGCCCGGTCTTGCGCCAAACGCGCAGCAGGGTGGTGCGGATATTGCGATCGACCAGCTCCACTTTCATGCCATGTTCTTCTGCGGCCTGGGCCGCCGCTGCCAGTTCGGCACCCGGCTTGACACCGGTCTGCAGTCCCATCCGTTTCTGATAGGAGGAGAGGGCGAGATTGGCGAGTAGGAAGGGTAGCTGCTTTTTTTTGATCACTTCTTTCAGATCAAGCGATTCCCAGCCCTTCTGGTTGAGTAGCGCTTGATAGCGCTGATGATCCAGTTCGACGCAGACGCAATCGGGTAGAATCGTATCGATGGTGGCGACCACTGTGTTGACAGATTCTTGTGAAATATGTGCGGTCCCGATAAGAATGATCTCTTTGTCGTCGATCTGAATGTGAGTGTAGTCATTATTGACAGACATCAGGGAGTATCCCTCCGAAAGTTGATTGGATTCAAGCAAGGCGGACAAGTCTAACATATGGCTCAGCCGCCCTGCTACCGATAAAATTCTGTCACTGTTGTTTGGAGAGGTTACATACAGATTTTTACCTTGCGTCAATAGGCTGGAAGAATCTTGAAAAGAAAATCTATAATTTGTTAGGGTAAGCAGCTGAGTTGAAAGTTTTAAAGGTGTTATAGTGTTCTGATTAGAGATATCCTTTTCTGAAAGAGAAGTGAAATAATTGCTTCTTAAGCCATTTGCGGGGAAATCCCGATCTGCTGATACAGAAATCTAGGGAGGTACAAAATATGATGAGGGTTCTGTCTTGTATCATCAAGGTGACCGTTCTGGTTTGCTTCATTCAATTATCAGCCTGTACCAGTTCTCAGCTTAAATACGAACCTCTCCCAGTGACAGCAAACCCGATTGAGGAAACCAATAAGCTTGAAACTGAACTTATGAACGCCCGACAGGAACAAGTGAACATCTTGTCTCCCACCTGGTACAAAAAGAGTGAAGGCTCTTTGAATCAGGCCAGGCAACTCATTTCGCAGAAGGGAGATATGGGAGCTATTGGGGATTCTATTTCACGCGGGTATGCAGAACTGAAAAAAGCGCGAGAGATGACTAAAATCTCTCGGACGGTGATTGCCGACGCCATAAAGGGTCGAGAATTGGCTCGGGTCGCCGGAGCTACAGCATTGGGAGATGATTACGCCACGATAGAAAGCCAGTTTTTCAACCTGTCCCGTGCAATTGAAGAAAACAATCTCAAATATGCTCAGTCGCAGGAAAAAGGGGTTGTTGATGCCTACCGGAGCCTGGAAATCAGAGCCATCAAAGAAAACACTTTGGGTGAGGTACGGAGTTTGTTGGCGCAGGCAGATTCAGCTGGTGCTGATGAATATGTGCCTAAGCAATATGCAAGGGCCAAACAGGTGCTGCAGGAGGCCGATGCTTTTATCTCCGAGAACCCTTATGCTAAAGAGGAAATGCACAAAAAGGCTGAGACTGCTCTGTTTGAGGCTGGTCGCGCTTTGCAATTAACGAGGCAGAGCAAATTTTTTGAGAAAATGGAGCCAGCCGAAGTTGCTTTGTGGTTGGACGATACGATGAAGCAATCAACCGACAGCCTAGGAGCTCCGGATATGCGCGATCAGCCTCTGACCATTCAGGTTGCCAACGTTTTGGGGACTGCCAATGCGATTAGATCCGACCGGGAGTTTCTAGCAGAGCGTAATAGTACCCAGCAGGCTGAACTTCAGGAGCTTCGTCAGCAACATTTCACTGAAATGTCTGAGCTTCAGTTGAAGCTGCAAAAAGAGGTAGGTAAAAATGAGCAGGTCGAAGCGGAAAAACTTGCCGAGCAGGAGCGTCTTGCCGCTGAGAGGCAAACGGTGGAAAACAAGCTGGCCGAGGAGCGCAGATTTAATGAGCTCTACAATCAGGTACAGGCTCTATTCACTAATGTTGAGGCTGAATGTTATAAGCAGGGGCTGCAACTGGTCATCCGTTTGCGGGGTATGGGATTCCCCGTTGGCCAAGCGATCATAATGCCGGAAAATTATTCATTATTGAGCAAGGTTCAACGGGCGATTCGTTCTTTCGACAGACCGCAAGTCATGATTGAAGGTCACACCGACTCAACCGGTTCTCTCGATCTTAACAACCATCTTTCGCAAATGCGCGCTGAAGCTGTACGGGAATATTTGCTGGCCAACGGTGTTATGAAAGAGAATAACGTCGTCGCTGTGGGGTTTGGTCCGAGCCGCCCCTTGGCACCAAACAACACTTCAGAAGGTCGCGCGCAGAATCGGCGCATAGATGTCGTTATTACGCCGTCAGGAGGACAACTTTCAATGTGATCTGGGTTCGTTTCGTCTGAGGGGGGAATTATTTTGAGCGGCATAAAACGGCTCAGCCCATTATCGGGCTGAGCCGTTTTAAAGATTATCGACTCTCCACTCTGCCGTGGGTCATTGGACTCACATCGAGTGCCAATGAGGTGGGACCGCTTGTGGGTCTTTTAGGCGTCCCACTCTGTGGTGGGCAGGCTCACCAGACCTCTGAAACAGTCCCGAAACTAAAGTATTCCGAGTGGACGTTCTGACCTCACCTGCAGAACAGAGAGTCAATCAAAACTGTCGTTATTATATATAAACAGTCGTTGCGGGTCAGCAAAAAAGTCTTTTTGAAAATATTAAATCCTGTTGAGTGAAATATCCGCAGAAAGCTGCTAATATTGCTTCCTCGGTTATTAATATTGAAGATGGATTGCTGCAGTGCTAGCCCAGCTTGTTGCGATTCAAATTTTTTCGGGCGACCAGCAATATTGGAAAAGGAGGAATTTGCCGATGTCCAAACAACTCGAAGTTTACAAGTGCCCCATCTGTGGCAATATCGTTGAAGTAATGCATGCAGGACCAGGCGCCTTGGTTTGTTGTGGCCAAGATATGGACCTGCTGGCGGAGAATACTACCGATGCGGCAACTGAAAAGCATGTACCGGTGATCGAATTGGGGGATGGCACTATCACGGTTAAAGTTGGCAGCATTCCGCATCCGATGGAAGATGCCCATTATATTGAGTGGGTCGAGTTGGTTGCAGATGGCAAAGTTTATCGCCAGTTCCTGAAACCGGGAGATGCTCCAGAAGCGACTTTCAATCTGGTTGCCAGTTCCGTGACGGCCAGGGAGTACTGTAACCTGCATGGACACTGGTCGGCGAAAGGCTAAATAGTTTTTCACTTGAGTAGAGACGGGCTGCCATTGATAAATGGCAGCCCGTTTTGTTGTCAACCGTTTCCTGGGTTCACGTTTACATTTGTAGAGCGATGTGAAACTATTCGGCGAATACCCAATGTTTGACAATTGCAGGTAGTTGCTGGGCACTTACAAACTTCCCGTCTGATATGTTACGCCTCTGCGAAAGTGTATGTATGACTATACGCTAGGGCTTCCAATACAACCGATTGATTTATAAAGAAAATTTCAAAACAGAATGAGTTTATAACGGTCCGAAATTCATCAAAAATACTCAAATTCAGGGAAATGTGTAAACTTTTGATCTATTTCAGCCTCAAAATTGACGGCAAAGGTTTACACTCTTTCGCTACCCTAAAAACTATTTTCCCAATTTCTCGGCAACGCTCTGTAGCTTGTCATCCATCGTCTGTTCACGGTCAATGCGGGTTCCTAGCTTGATGGTAGTACTGATGCGCGGTGCGCCTTCAGCGTGAATTTTCTCGTGGCAGGCTTTGATGGCGGCAAACACCTCATCAAACCCACCCTCAATGTTAGTTCCATATGCATGCAAACGATAGTCGAGTCCCGCGTCCTTCAGAACCTGCTGGCAGAGCGCTACATACTTAGAAACTGAGACCCCGACACCCAGGGGAACGACACATAAATCGACAATAACTTTCATTTCTCGCTCCTTTCATCGGCCATTAAATTATCGACAGTATAGTGGCTCTCTGGGCAAGCAGGCAATGTTGTGAAGAACTATTCTGAACCTGCTCGCACCCCAAATAAAAATACGGAAACAACATTTCTGCTTTTTTTGAAAATTTTTCTGTTTCCAAATAATTCCAATCTCTGAATTAGCCAAGGTGTCTTGATTTAGGAAGATGATCGGTTATTGACATAGGTGTTTAATAACCTGCTGTATTTTTTCAAGCCGGGCTGGTTTAACTAGAACGTCATCCATTCCAACAGCAAAACAGTTCTCGATAGTTTCTTTCCGGGTTTGCGCAGTTAACGCAACAATAGGAATATGTTCCTCGTCCTGCTCTAGGCTACGGATTTTTTCGGTTGCCTCCAGTCCGTCCATTCCCCTCATTTGGATATCCATAAGAATGAGATCGAATTGACCTTTTTGCCATGCAGCAACTGCTGCAGCACCGTCATCAACAATTTCGACCCTCCACTGTGGTTTGTCCAGCAGGACTTTTAGTATCTCCTGGATTGACGGGTCGTCTTCTGCCAGAAGGATATGACGAACTTTGTTTGTCATGAGGATTTCGCAATCCTCGATAGCAACCATATCACGACCAATTGTACGGCGCTCAAGGAGTATCGGTAGAGTAAATAAAAATTCGCTACCGTTGCCTTCCTCGCTTTCGACCCAGATATCCCCACCCATAGGTTCTACGAGCCCGCGGCAAATGGCAAGCCCAAGACCGCTGCCCCCAAAGTGACGGGTGGACGAGGAGTCGATCTGAGTGAAGCTTTGAAATAACAGATGCATTTTATCTTTAGGAATTCCGCAGCCAGTATCCATGACCGAGAACAGAAGTGTCCCTGGAGATTTTTCATTTTCTGTTGAAGACAACCGAGTGGCCGTCACTGTGATCTTCCCCTGTTCCGTGAATTTTATCGCGTTGCTGATCAGGTTGAAAAATATCTGACGCAGACGCGTTTCGTCGCCAATAGTCACCTGGGGAACTTGGTCGGAAATATTTAGTTTCAGCTCCAGGCCTTTATTCTCGGCAGCTTCGCTTGATATTTTGAGTACCTCTTCAAGGCAGGTACGGATGGAAAAAGGTTCCTTTTCAAGTTCTAGACGGCCTGCGTCGATTTTTGAATAATCGAGGATATCGCCAATGATTTCCAGCAGGTTCCTACTCGCCTTTTCTGCGAGCTTTACGCAATATGATTCTTCTTCGGAAAGGTTAGTTTTATCCAGATGCTCCAGTGCGCCAAGAATCACTGTCATCGGGGTGCGAATCTCATGCGTCATATTGGCGAGAAACTCCCTTTTAGCCTTAACTGCGCTTTCTGCAACCTCTCTGGCATTTGCAAGATCCTTTTCCGTTTGCTTTAAATCATCAATGTCTGTTGTTGTTCCCAGCCATTTGTAAATATGATCTTGGTCATTCCGTACCGGAACTGCACGTGTCAGATGCCAACGATAGGTTCCATCTGCACAGTGACAGCGGTGCTCTATTTGGTACGAGTTTCCACTTTGCAGGTTTTTTTGCCAACCCTTCGACGTATACTCAAAATCATCAGGGTGGATCATCGCTTCCCAACTCCAGAAGCCGTCTGAGCACTGAAATAGATCAAGGTATTCATTGCTTCGTTTGTTGATATAATCGATCTTGCCATTGACTAGGGAGGACCAGACCAATTGAGGCATTGCATCGGCAAGCTGCCGAAAGCGTTTCTCACTCTCTAATAGCTTTATCTCTGCCCGTTTGGGTCGAGTGATATCTTTCGCCATTCCGAACCATTCGCGAATATTCCTATTTTCATCCAGTATGGGCACCGCACGCGAGCTAGTCCAACCGATAGTATTGTCCTTCCGCTGAACCCGGTGTTCCAGGTCGAAAGGGGTCTTCGTGCGGATCGCTTTTTCGATTGTTTCGATAACTAGGGGTTGCTCTTCTTCTGGAATATAATTCTGTAGCCAATCACGATCCGGGTGATCAGTATTCGCCAGAAAATCATCGCTTAACAAATAATTCATTTCTTTCCAGTCTGGACTCATGCAGTAAACCACATCTGAACTGGCGGAAACCAAAGCTCTTAGACGTTTTTCGCTCTCCTGAAGGTCTTTCTGGTGGTTCTTGTTTTCACTAATATCAATCAGGTTCAGGATGATGCCAGCGGAAGAATCAGTACTGCTGTCCTCTGGGACAATGCGTGCAAGAAACCATCTCTGATTTGAAAGCATTAACTCCTTTTCCGCAATCTTGCTTGTTGTTAGTACCCTTTTGATGTCTTTGATAAAGTCTGGATCGTCGAAGAAAGTGGCAACTTTATGAAAAGGTTTACCAATATCGGCTGGGGTTAAGTGCAAAAGCTTCGCTGCAAGAGATGTGACTCCCCTAATTCGCAAATCAGTGTCGACCGATATTGCGGCGATATGTAGATTGTTGAGCAGTTGTTGGATATCGATGTCGGTCTGGATAGGGTTCCAGATAAATGATTTATCAGTTTGTGAGCCGATTTTTGTTCCCATAGCAGCCACCCCATAAGGGCAAACCTGACTTGCCTCGATTAAGTGACCTTTTTAGTTTCTCTTGCCCTGTTATAGCAGGCCTTGGTAATTTCGTGGCGGATAGCATACGTGACCAGATCGCCGCCGTTATAAACTCTTAGTTTTTTCTTCTTCGATGAACAGAATTTTTGTTTTCTCCACGCCCCTCCAGTGTTTCCTTAAAAAAGTGATCAAAACAACATAACGGGACTGGTTGGACTCAATTGTGCACGCTTTTTTTATGAGTTTAGCAGGAAGCAAATCGTTTGCAGTGTCCATCCTTCAGTAAAGGATTTTTACCCTGAAAAGAAAAAATACTGTCATGGAAAGATGTGGGGACACCGTTTAAAATTTAACTCTCTAGTATTGAAAGCTTCATAGAACAATCATCAGGGCCTTCGCTGGAGATGTTCTCATATAATCGGAATTGTGATTGCCAAGGAACATATTTGCCTGCAGAGGAACGAGATATGTCTTGGTTTTCAGTCTTCCTGCCAGCTGAATAAACCAATTATTGCCGGCAGGGAGTGCAAGATCTCCAGTCTGGTTACGAATGGTTGCCACGATTGAAAGGGAGACAGTTCATTCTTCGCCTAAGGCTGGCGTTGGTAGGAAGAAAGGGTGCGAAAGTCTATGAAGCTCAAACCTAAAGGCCTATTGCTGGAAGATAATGTGTTCTACAGAGAGTATATAACCGGAATTTTAAATGAGCTCAATTATGAGGTGTTGGCTTACTCCGACCCGACGCGCTACCGGACTTGTCATCCTGCGCAAGAGTGTCGAAAGTCCACCCCATGCGTTGATGTCATCGTAACCGATAATTTGATGCCAAACATGACTGGGCTAGATTATTTGGAATCCATAAAGCGCACCAACTGCAAGGTTCCCGACACACACAAGGTTCTCATCTCTGGTAGCCTGGGAGACGAAGAGTTGGCAAAAGTCGAACGCCTTGGATGTCAGTACTTTCTTAAGCTCTTTGACTTGTTGGAGTTTTCATCCTGGCTTGAGGACAAGGCCGAGTTGCAGGTGGATTGTCACTGAATTTCTGCGCTTCGAGTGAAAGGCGGCGATCATTATGAAAAAGGCACTGACAATAAGATTTGGAGCGCTAAACTATAAATATCTTTTAATTGTGCTGATTGTCCTCGTGTGGTTGCCGGTTAGCAATTCTTTTGCGGTTAAAACAACAGCAGTCCAGACCCTCGACACGGGAGAGACCCTACATCTTGTTTTTATGAGAGAAGAGGAAAAACTTGCTCGTGATGTCTATCTGACTTTGGGGGAAGTCTATCCGGAAAACCAACAATTTAAGTCTATCGATGGTTCTGAACAGAGACATTTTGATACCATGAAAGAAAAACTTGATCAGTACACAATTGAGGATCCAAACACAGATACAAGTATCGGAATTTACACTGGAGATGATTTTGGGTGGTATTTTACTGAAAAATTTAATGCTTTAGTTGACCGCGGCCAAGCAAATGAACTGGAAGCACTTTATGCTGGAGCTTTTATCGAAGAAATAGATATGCATGATATCGTTCACTGTCCCGAAGTCATCGTAGAGTCGGAAAATGGAGTTGGTGAAGACGAGTGTGGCCTCGATTATACCGATGAAAAGCCTCTACAAAAAAGCTATACAAATTTGTTGGAAGGCTCAAAAGATCATTTACGCGCCTATGTCAATGCTATTGAAAAAGAAATTGGCACGGGGAACTATGTAGCGCAAGTTTTGACTCAGGAGGAAGTTGATTCAATATTAGGTCGTTAAAACCGGAAAATTTATTATGATCTGCCTATGATACATAATGCTCAAAAATAGCCCAACCGGTTTTCAGTCGGTTGGGCCTTCTTGTTTATATGCTGTATGTTTGTCAGTATCCTTTTGGGATTGTTTGCACGCGTCTTCCACTTCAAAAATCTCGAAACCGATGAGTAGAGAAAATTGCTGATCACGCGCGGGTAATTCCGTGGCGGATAGCAAGTTTTGTCAGATCGACGACATTATCAACTCCCAGCTTTTTCATCAGCGAGGTCCGATGCTTAGCGACAGTATTGACACTGATGTAGAGACTCTCGCCAATCTCTTCGGTTTGTTTGCCTGCGACGATAAGTCTGAATACCTGTTTCTCGCGTTCAGTCAGTTCTGACAACGTTCGATCTTCCGGATCTTCTTCCTGATGTGACTTCAAATAATTTTCAATGATATTTCGGCTGAATTGCGTACTGACCCAAAAACCGCCACGTTGAACTAAGTTGATCGCCTGTTTCAGGTCATCAGGTGAAGCCCCCTTGACGACATAGCCACGCGCCCCGGCAAACAGCGACTGGTAGACAAACTTTTCTTCTGTGTGGGCAGAAAAAACAATGATGCTAATCTTGGGGTCGGTGCCACGATAAAGACTGATTGCTTCCAGTCCATCCATATCCGGCATTTCCAAATCAAGCACAACGACATTCGGATGCAATTTTTTCAAAAGCGTTAGCCCGGCCATTGCGTTGCTAGCTGTTCCGATAACTTCCAGATTAGGGTCGAGATTTAAGAAAAACTCTAACCCTTCACCAATAATCGGATGATCATCGACAAGTAAAATAGTTGTCTTTTCCACAACTCAAGCCCCCTCAAAAAAACATAAACAAATCAGCATCGGTTAGTGCCGCTTCAAATGGTTGATGTCTGTTGATAGATTTTATCAAGAAAAAATTTTTTTTTTGGAGTGTATACGTTGTCTTTGGGTAAAAATATATTACTTGGAAAAGGAAAAATGCCGTTATGGCTCGAAGCAGATGATCGGGCTAAAATTTGATGGCGCATTAAGAAAGCATACTTTGGTAACCACATTTACAAATTCATCTTTGAAGAGGTGTAATTTGTCACAGATTTCATTTTCGCCTTGATCAGCAGTCCTTTCCCGCTCTGATTTTCAGTAAAAAAAATCTACTCCAAAAAGAACAAAAACTGCCATAGAGCAACCTGTAATCCACGGCTATGATCATCTATACATAGACCGAAAAAACAGCTTTCAAGGCCTAGAGGTAGGCGACTTGTGGAAAGTGGTTTTATTTCTTCTAAGTCCTGTCATCCTTTAGGGCAACCCTAACTAGTTGATTAGGAAAGGTTCTAGCCACGGAGGGTAAATTGTAGAACATAAACAGTTCAAAAATGAGGAAGGAGGACGAGATGGAAAACGATGCGAGGTACTTCGTTGAAAGTCCCGAGGGCAAGTGGCCGTTGGCAGGGTATCTGACTCTGTTGCTCGCCTTTTTGCTTGCTCTTCCGACGAATAGTGTGGCCGCCAAAGGCGGCATCCCTGGCCCCCCGACTGGAGGTGAAGCCTCGAACAACCTGTCGATGCCGGCGGTACAGACCGAGTCGGTGAACTCGATCCTGGCCAACTGGAGCACACCCTCGGAGCCGGTGCTTGGCGTCCACTATTCCTATGGCTGTGATAAAGGGGAAAGCGACGGTAGTTTCAGTTACCCTAACACATCCTGCGTCGACAGT
>NZ_QKAP01000110.1 GCF_003247215.1 Malonomonas rubra
AGCCGAGTTGTCATTAAGGCAACCGACTGGTGAAGGTATTGAGTGGCGAACCTCTCCATGTAAAAGAGGAAAATATAGATGACATATCATATCAGTAAAATGGTCGATTCCGGATTTGCCGAAACGGTTGATGTTGTTAAATGCAGACTGGCCGAGCAAGGGTTCGGAATTCTATCGGAAATTGACGTCAGTCGCAAATTGCATGAAAAACTCGGCGTGAACTTTCGGAACTATCTGATCCTAGGCGCATGCAACCCACCGTATGCTTTTCAGGCCCTACAGGCAGAGCCTCACATCGGGACCATGCTTCCGTGCAATGTTGTGGTTCAGGAATGGGATGACGGCAAGGTCGAAGTCTCGGCCATCGACCCGAAAGCGTCGATGATGGCTGTCAACAATCCGGACTTGGAAAAAACCGCTGCCGCCATTCAGGAAAAATTGAGAAGTGTGATTGAGTCATTATGATCAGCTTCTTTCTTTGCCTAAACCTCAATGAGGTAATCAATATGCCGGCCGAAAAGGAGATTTTCCCATGATGTACGGAGATGGTTTCTATGGTATGGGCCATGGCTTTGGCGGAATCTTTATGATCTTGTTTTGGGTCGTCATCATTTATCTCATTGTCCGGGGGACAAGTCACTGGACTCAAAAAGGATCAGAACAAAACTCAAGGAAAAGTGCCGAAGACATCCTGAAAGAACGTTATGCAAAAGGCGACATCAGCAAAGAGGAGTTCGAGCAAATGAAGCAAGATTTGCGTTTTTAATATAAGGAATAGCTTGCATGTGACAAAGCGCTGAGAAGCTCTTTTTCCCTTCTTTCTCATATAGTATGAACCTGAGAGACAGTCCCCCCCCGTGAATTGACTGACTGGCCGAGGGAAAGGTCCGGAAACGGACTGAGGTCGGTCCGCAATAGTGGACACCATTGTGCTGGATAAAACCGGGACTATCACCAAGGACGAGCCGGAAGTAACCGATCTGCTCGCTGTTGCCGGATTCAACGAACGTGAAATGCTGCGCTTGGCCACTTCGGTGGAAAAAGGGTCAGAACACCCATTGGGAGAAGCGATCGTCAACAGGGCCGAGCGTAAAAAAACTGGAACTGCCAACGCTGAATGACTTCTCGGCAATCCCTGGCAAAGGGATTAGAGCCCAGCTCGAAGGGCGCGAACTGCTGCTGGGCAATCCGCAACTGCTGACGGAGAATCAGATTTCCGTACAGCCATTGATGGAGCAGATCGCCAGACTGTCGGGCGAGGGGGAAACCCCGATGCTGGTTGCCCTTGACAACCAGGCCGCAGGCATCATCGCCGTTGCCGATATCGCCATCGAAGCGGCAGATGTGACCCTGATCAGCGGTGAATTGACTGGTGCGGTCAACTCCATCGCCCTGAGCAAAGCTACCATCCGCAATATCAAACAGAACATGTTCTGGGCCTTCGCCTACAACAGTCTGCTGATCCCGGTCGCCACCGGGGTACTGTTTCCGCTGTTCGGCATCCTGCTCAACCCGATGTTCGTCGCTGCAGCGATGGGGCTATCGTCTTTGACTGTGGTCGGCAATGCGGTTCGCCTGCGGCGTTTCCAAGCACCAATTTCATTCTGAGTCTTGACTCTGAAGTATGCTTGAGGGTTTAGAATGAAGGTAAGTCAAGAAAAGATCTAAAGGAGTCACGATGAACGGTTTGACGATCGGCAAAGTAGCCAAAAGCGCAGGGATTGGGATTGAAACGGTCCGTTTCTACGAGCGAGAAGGCTTGATCGAAGCACCTGCCCGGACCGAAGGGAACTACCGAATCTACCCGCAGTGCGACATTCTGCGCCTGCGTTTTATCAAGCGGGCTAAGAGCTTGGGATTTACCCTGAAGGAAATCAAAGAGTTGCTTATGCTGCAGCATAATCCTCAGGCAACTAAGGCGGATGTCAAGCAACAGACCGAGGCGAAGATCGCCGATATCGAACTGAAGATTCGTGATCTGACGCGAATCAAAGAAATTCTCGAATCGCTGTATGAAAGTTGTGACGGCGATGGCCCGACTAGTGCCTGTTTGATCCTCGACGCACTGGAAACTGGTCATGGGCTGGATGACAGTTAAACAGGGTAAAGAAAAGGGAGCCGTCATGAAAAGGGAACAGAAATATTCGTCCGGATATGGTCATTGCCTGAAGATTATGGGCGGGTTGCTGATTGCTGGCGGTACAGCTTATTGGCTGCTGCCGGAGTTCCGGGCACAGATCGCTGACTCATTGCCGTTTCTGATCCTGCTCCTCTGTCCGTTGATTCACATCTTCATGCATAAAGGGCATAGTGAGCAGCATTCTGAGCCCAGAGAGCACCATAAAGGATCTTAGAGAGGAGGTCGAGCCATGAACGAATCTCTTCCTGCTTACGGCCTATGGCCGATGGTCATCATCAACTCGGCGATTTTTATCATCTTTGCCTTCAGTTTCACCAAGCCAAAAACCAAGCAGGACTGGCGATCCTTAGGCGCCTTTTCCGCCTTTATCGTCGCCCTGTTTGTCGAAATGTACGGCTTTCCGCTGACAATCTTTTTGCTTTCCGGCTGGCTGCAGAGCACTTTCCCGCAAACCGATATTTTCTCACACAGCAGCGGCCACCTCTGGCAAACCATTTTCGGCTTTGAAATGGACCCGCACTTGAACCCGATCCATCTGCTGAGCAACGTAATGATCGCGGCTGGGTTCTATATCGTCTATAAGGCCTGGCAGGTTCTCCATGCGGCCCAACAGCAGGGGAAACTGGCGACCACCGGACCCTACGCTATCGTCCGACATCCGCAATATGACGGTTTCCTACTGGTGATAATCGGTTTTCTGCTGATGTGGCCAACCCTATTAACCTTGATCATGTTCCCGGTGCTGGTGGTCGTTTATATCCGCCTGGCAAAGCAGGAGGAGCAGCTGGTACAGGCCGAGTTCGGCGCAGCTTACGAGGAGTACGTTCGGCAGGTTCCGGCCTTCGTACCCCGCAGAAAGCGGCTGCAGCCGCCAGCGGGCCATCGAGGTCAGCGGCCACTGCAGCACTGAGGCCAGCACAAACATCTGGGAGGTAGAGAGATGAAAGAGGTCAAGGCTTACATAAGAACAAGTTATCTGGAACAGACGGTTAAGGCCTTAAAGGATAAGGGTGCCCCCGGAATCACCGTTGTGACCGTTCATCCGGTAGGGTATGGCTTCGAACCCCACTTCACGCTCAGTGAAGTCGAAATTACCAAAAGGTATTATGACGTCACCAAGATTGAACTAGTTTGTGATGACGAGGACCTGGACAAGTTCGTCGCCGCAATTTTGGACAGTGCCCATACCGGTGCTTCTGGCGATGGACTGATCTTTTTGAGTGAGGTCGATGAGGTGGTCAAGATCAGAACCCGGAAAAGGGGTTCATTGCTCGCTGAGGTATCAGAGTAAGTGAACATGTTGCCAAGG
>NZ_QKAP01000005.1 GCF_003247215.1 Malonomonas rubra
TCAGACCTACCGATTCGTTGACTCCAAATAAGGTGTTCTGCGTATGAGACAGCAACCATTTTTGTTGATCCTGTTCATCGCTTGTGGGTTCTTGGTTGTCGGATGTGAAAAAGAACAGCCGCCAGCCCCATCGGTGAGTTCCAAGACCTCCGCTAAACCGCCTGTTGCATCAGTCGGCGCTCCCAAGGTCGAAGAGGAACAGTCTGCCCCTGCCGAGACAAAATTCGTCTATCAGATTGAGGGGCGGCGAGATCCTTTTGTTCCACTGGTGGCAACTAAGAGGACCGCAGAGTTCTTCGAGAACCCTTTGGAAGCATTCGATGTTCAGCAATTTATGGTTAAGGCGGTGATCGTTGGGATGGGTGAGACCAAGGCAATGGTCATTTCACCTGATGGCAGTGCGTATATTCTTAAGGTCGGGATGCGCCTGGGCAAAGCTAACGGTGTGATCAAGGAGGTCAATCGCGAGCGGATCGTGGTTGAAGAACAGTATCAGGACATCACCGGCAAGGTGCGCAAAAATATCCAGGAATTGAAAGTTCCCGTGCGGGAAGGAGTCTGATCAATGAGTGGGGTGAGAACGATGAAGAAAAAATTCCAGGGCATTGGAAACTCCCTCGCGGGACGGATAACTGCCATGCTGTCCATCGCCACGTTCGTGTGCGTTGGAAGTGTATGGGCCGCCGCCAATCAGATTGTGTCTGTCGCAATGGAGGAAGGGGCAGCGTCGCCGACGCTGTTGATTCAGACCAGCGAACCGGTCGGCTATCGCTACACGGTCTACGACTCTTTTGATCCGGTTCGCGTCATCATCGATTTCCCTGGAATGGCGCTAACCAATTTGCCGGAAGAAATCGCTGCGAGCCCGGCGCCGCTGCAAAATGTCCGATTGGGCAAATATGATCTTGCTGCCGGGCCAATGGCACGCATCGAGATGGTTCTGGCGGCGGCTGCTGACTACCAGGTGACTACGGACGGGAACAGTTTCCGCTTGATATTCCCCGGGGTCAAAAGTGTCCTGGAAACCAGCGTCGCTCCTGTCATGACCGCTGAGGCTGAACAGGCCCATGCCATGGCTCACGCGCAGGCTCAGGCTCATTCACTGGCAAAAGAGCAGGAGCAGACTCCTGAAATCAAACCGGCAGCTCCGCCGGCGACGGTGGTCAAGGATGTTGCCATTTCCGCGGGTCGGGCGCTGTTTGCCACAAATGGTGATGTCAATCGCTTCGAGCATTTCGTTCTCGCCAACCCGCCTCGCCTGGTCGTCGATCTCTATGGTGTGACTACGGCTTTCAAAACGAGGACGTTCAGCGCCGGCGACGGCATAAAGCAGTTGCGCATCGGATCCTATGCCGACAAGGTGCGCGGTGTTTTCGATGCTGCTGGCCCGAAAGTTCCAGAATTCAAGGTGGAAAAACAGATTGATGGTGTGGCTGTGGCTTGGGGCAAGGGGCTTGAGTCTTTTTCCAGTGCTGCAACCGAGCCGGTTGCGGTCTCGGAGACGTCTGCCACTAAGAAGAAAGGCCCGGTTTCCGCGCAGCAGGTGACAGTCGAAACCTTTGAGTTCACCAACCAGGATGGGTTGAGCAGTGTGGTTCTCGGCCTGTCTGCACCAGCGAATGTGACCGCACCGAAACTTGATGGCAATCAACTGCGCTTCGAAGTCAAGAATGCCACCATTAGCCGATCCCTGCGCCGGACCATCGACGCGTCAGGTTTCCCGAGCGCGGTTTCGACTGTTACTCCCTATGTCTTCACAGAAAAGGGCAAGCAAGGCGTGCGTTTTGCAGTGGAACTGAAAGGGCCGGTGGATTACCGTCTCGATGATCAGGGTGAAACGGTCAAGCTAATCGTTGAGGACGGTGCCTTCGCCGAGGCGTTGCCACCTGCTATGGAGACGAAGGAACTGGTCGTCGATATTCCCGAGGAAGCTGCGCCGGCTGTTGGTGAATTCGTCCCCGGGCAATTGCCCGTGGCGTCCATGCAAAAACCAGTCTATACCGGTCAGAAGATTTCCCTGGTCTTTGACGATGCTGACATCCGCAATATTCTGCAACTGATTGGCGATGTCAGCGGCCTCAACATTCTTGCCAGCAACGATGTCAAAGGCACGATCACTCTGCGTCTTATTGATGTCCCCTGGGACCAGGCACTGGATCTGGTCTTGGAAACGTCGGACCTCGGCAAGATTCAGGAAGGGAATGTTGTTCGCATCATGCCTGCCAAGAAGCTGCGTGAGCGTGAAGTAGCTGCTATGCAGGCCGCCAAGGAGGACATAGAGCAGGGTGTCCTTGAAACCCATGTTTTTCAAGTAAACTATGCAGCTATTGGTGATGTGGTTAAAAATCTTGAGCCTCTGAAGAGTGGTCGCGGTACCATCACTCCTGATACCCGTAATAAACAGCTCATTATTAAAGACTCGGTATCGGTTTTGGAGCAGATGGCCGTCATGATCAAGACGGTTGATCGACCGGAGCGGCAGGTTTTGATCGAAGCACGTATTGTCGAGGTAAACACCAACTTTGCTCGTGATCTAGGGGTTCGTTGGGGGTTCAATTACTCCGACACCCCCAATGGGGATGACCTAGAGAGCGCCGCGGTTGGTCTGGGGGGATCTTTCTTGATCACGCCGCCGGCATCCGGTACCGTCGGGACAAGTTCTGGTGCTACAGCTGGTCTCCTCTTTGGTCTCCTTGATGGCACTGCGAATCTTGCTGTACGTCTCTCAGCCCTGGAAAGCCAGGGTGAAGGTAAGATCATCTCCACGCCACGAGTTACCACTCTAAACGGGCAGAAGGCTCTGATCTCTCAGGGGACTAAAATCCCTTATACTGTAACCAGCGATCAGGGCGCAGACACCAAGTTCGAAAGCGCAGAACTGAAACTGGAAGTCACTCCGGAGATCAACCCTGATGGCAGTATCATTCTCGATGTCAAAGCATCTAACAGTACTGTCGGTGATGTCGTGCCGCAGGCCAGCGGTGGCACGGCGATTTCGATCAATGATCGCAAGGCGGAAACCAAGGTGCTGGTGCGTGATGGCAGCACCACGGTTATCGGTGGGATTTTTGTCGAGGATGAGCGCACTGCGGATACTGGAGTGCCCTTGCTGAAGGACATTCCGTTCCTTGGCTATTTCTTCAAATCCGAATCGAAGTCATCGTCACGCAAAGAAATTCTTATTTTCATCACACCGCGGATCGTTGAAGCCTGATTCGAGAATTGTTTTCTAACGTAGGGAAGGGACAGGTTCAGGCCTGTCCCTTTCTTGTATAGAAATAAAGGAAATTGCAGTACGGTATGATGAATTGTTGCCACAATATTTTTTTGATTGGCTTCATGGGTTCTGGAAAGAGCACTGTTGGGCGAAGTTTGGCGCAACGATTGGGATATGACTTTGTC
>NZ_QKAP01000055.1 GCF_003247215.1 Malonomonas rubra
ATATAAAAAAAACGCATCCGGCTCTCCTGTGGAAGGCAGCTTGTTCGGTACTTGACTATTCTTAGGTCGAGATACTCATAAAATCAAACTTATCAAACATTGTCCTCAGAATGGTCAAATCAAGTGCTTCACTTGCCAAAACAAAAGACACTTCCTCTAGCTTGCAACCTTCGGGGTTATATGCCGTCACGAAATAAAGAGGGTCAAGTTCGCTGATTTCTATCCGATTCCCGTTTGGAAAGATTTCTTTGTATTGTCTATTGATGCAACCATTCTCACGGTAGCTTGGAAGAGGTTTCATCGAGTTTGCTCCTTTGGGTCGGTTGGTAAATTGAAAAATGATGCGGGACTTTGTGGGGGTAGGGGAGGAGATGTTATTTAGGTGGATTGTATCAAAGTATTTATCATACAGAACAAAAAAGGACTTAGGGGAAATGTCCCTAAGTCCTTTTTATTACTGGAGCCACCCATCGGATTTGAACCGACGACCTGATCATTACGAGTGAACTGCTCTACCAACTGAGCTAGGGTGGCGAAGAGGCTTGAATATTCACCTTAATTCTTTGTATTAGTCAATCGGAACAATGACTGTAGGTGACTTGCTCTGCTTGATATCGTGACTTTGAGTAGCTGCATTCTTGTCGCAAAAGAATAAATTTTTTTGCTTCTGTTGCCAAGAAAAACAAGCAGAGATTATCGCTTTAGCAACAAAGATATTCCTGCCGCGATGAGCACAAACCCGGCAGACGCCCAGAGACAGCCGATTAACCCCGCCAGTTGAAAGACTACGCCTGACAATAGCGTGCCGGCTAAGCGACCGGTCGCGTTGGCCATGTAGTAGAAACCGACGTTGAGCGCTGCTTGATCCGCTTCGGTGTAGGCAAGGATCAGGTAGGAGTGGACTGAGGAGTTGATGGCGAAAATCAATCCGAAAAGTGCCAACCCGGTTACCACGGTCAGCCATGGGGAAAGCTCCGCCGCAACACCGAATGCGATCAGTGTTGTCAGGCCGGCAAGGGCAAAAGCTCCGGCACTGGCAGTCCCGCCGCTAGGTGTCCCGGCACCCAATATGTTTTTCAGCAATTTGGGGGTCAGCGCCTGCACGCCACCGTAACCAATAACCCAGAAGGCCAGGAACCCGCCGACCTGGGTGTGGTTCCAGCCGAGGCTGGAGGAAAGAAAGACCGGCAGGCCAACCACAAACCAAATGTCGCGGGAGCCGAACAGAAACAGCCGTGCCGCCGACAGCAGGTTAATGTCGCGACTCTTCGAGAGGATGGTGCTGAACTTGGTTTTTTTCTTCGCCATGCCGATTTCGCGCGGTAGCGAAAAGAGGGTCGCCATCAGTACCAGCGCCAGCCCGGCTGCTAGCAGCCAGAGGGAATAACGGAAACCGAACAGCGTTAGCAGCAACCCGCCGAGGAAAAAACCGGCTCCTTTCAACGCGTTCTTTGACCCGGTCAGCACGGCCACCCATTTGAACAGAGCGCTGTCCGCTTCTTCTGGGACCAGCACCTTGATGGCGCTTTTGCTACTCATCTTGGTCAGATCCTTGGCGATGCCCGACAGCGCTTGCAGCCCCATGACATAGCAGACAGAGAAGAGCGATGACCAGCTTTGATTGAGTAAACCGAGGGCGAAAAGGGCTACAACCTGTAAGATCAGTCCGGCGAACAGGGTGACTTTCAGCCCCATATGTGAACCGATCCAACCGCCGAAAAGGTTGGTCACGATGCCGCAGAATTCGTAAAGCAGAAACAGGAAGGCGATCTGCACTGCGCTGTAGCCGAGTTCGTAGAAGTGCAGTAGTACCAGCATGCGTAGCGCGCCATCGGTGAGGGTAAATCCCCAGTAGGCGGCGGTGACGAGGCAGTAGTTTTTGATGTCGGTCATGTTGCCCTACAGCGAGGTAGCCACTTTTCTGCACAATTCCATCATGCGGTGGGCGTAGCCCATTTCATTGTCGTACCAGATGAAGACTTTGAGCTGATTACCGTCAACGACCATCGTGCTCGGGCCATCGACGATTGCCGAACGGGTATCACTTTTGAAATCGATGGAGACCAGCGGACGGTTTTCGATGCCGAGGATGCCTTTCAATTCGCCATCTGCCGCTTCTTGGAACAGCTGGTTGACCTCTTCGGTGGTGACCTGCCGCTGCATTTCGAACACTGCGTCGGTCAAGGAACCGGTCAGCAGCGGCACGCGAATGGCGTGACCATTCAGTTTTCCCTTTAACTCGGGATAGATCAGGGTGATGGCGGTGGCGCTGCCGGTGGTGGTAGGGATCAGCGACATGCTGGCCGCCCGTGCCCGCCGCAGATCTTTATGCGGAGCGTCGATCAAGACTTGCGTATTGGTAGCGTCGTGGATGGTGGTGATGACGCCGTGCTCTATACCGATCTTCTCGTGCAACACTTTGACCACTGGAGCTAGGCAGTTGGTCGTGCAGCTGGCGGCGGTAAGCAGCTTGTGCTGCTTCGGATCGTAGAGGTGGTCATTGACCCCCATGACGATATTCAGCGCGCCCTCCTTCACCGGAGCGGCAACAATCACCTTTTTCGCACCTCGGTCGAAGTGCGGCTGCAGCAGTTCCGGAGTGCGAAACTTGCCCGAAGCATCGATGACAACATCGACACCCAATTTCCCCCAATCAATATGCTCTGGATTTTTGTGTTCAGAAAAAGTTACTTTTTGCTTATTTATGAAAATGCAGTTTTTTGTGAACGAAATATCCCTATTCCATCGGCCATGAATCGAGTCGAACTCCAGCAGGTGGGCGGCACACTCGGCTCCCCCTTTGACCTCGTTGATATGGATAATTTCGAACTCCGGCCAATCCCATGCAGCGCGCAGCGCCAAGCGGCCCATGCGGCCGAACCCATTGATCCCTACTTTGATGCTCATGTGTGTTCCCTTTTTTGCTTACTTGTCTTCTTCCATTAGCTTGAGGAAGTAGAGGGCATCATCGCCGCGCAGGTTCTCCGCCAAGCCGATCAATCCGTCGGTCAGGTACTTGGCTGGAATGCCTTTTGAGCGCAGATAGGTCATGGCGATAATCGCCCGATCCTTATGTGGGCAGGCGGTGACGATGATCTTGTTTTTAGGTAGTTCGTCAAGCCGGTTGGGGAGTTCGTTGAGTGGAATCTGCAAGGCGAAGTTTGGTCCCCAGGCTTGCTGCTCCTCCTTGAAGCGGATGTCGACCAGTACTGCCTTGCCGTCTTCAAGCAGGTCGAGCAGCTTCTTGCTGCTTGCTTTCATCTCCAGTCGGTCATTGTAACCATAGCTTTTAATGTAGTCTTCCAGTATTTTGTCGCTTGCGAGTGCCGGCGTGTGTGACAGCAAGATAGTCAGCAGGGCGAAGGTGAAAGCTTTCATGAGAGAGATCCTTTGAAGA
>NZ_QKAP01000016.1 GCF_003247215.1 Malonomonas rubra
ACGGCTACCAGCCCACCGAGAATCGCATTGTCCTCGACCTCGACATGTCCAGCCAGAGTGGCGGCGTTGGCCATAACGATCCGGTTGTGCACGATGCAGTCGTGAGCCACGTGCGCATAGGCCATGAACAGGTTGTCGCTACCGACGGTGGTGACGCCGCCGCCATCGACGGTGCCGCGGTGCAGGGTCGCGAACTCACGTACCCGGTTGCGGTCGCCGATGATCAACCGGGTCTCCTCGCCCTTGTATTTGAGATCCTGAGGACCGGCACCAACAGAAGCAAACTGGAGAATTTGATTGTCGCGACCAATCTCGGTCCAGCGCTCGATGACCACATGAGGACCGATCTGGGTGCCGGCGCCAATTTTAACATCTTCACCGATAATGCTGTACGGGCCGACCGAAACGTTTTCGTCAAGTTGTGCCGAAGGATGAATGATGGCTGTGGCGTGGATCATAGTTAGCCTGCCGCTGCGAATGTGGCCTTCAGTTCGGCCTCGGCCACCAGTTTGCCATCGACAAAACCTTTACCAGAAAAAGTATAGATGCCGCGTCTGACATTAACCAGGGTCAATTCCAGACGCAGCACATCACCAGGCAGCACTGGTTTGCGGAACCGCGCCTGGTCAATGCCGACAAAGTAAGGGACACGTCCAGCTTCAACCTCTCCCGCCAGATGAGAGTAAACTCCACCCACCTGAGCCATGGCTTCAAGAATCAGTACGCCGGGCATGATCGGATGCCCCGGGAAATGTCCCTGGAAGAACGGTTCATTGATGGTGACATTTTTGACACCGACAATTTTGCTCCCTTTTTCGAATTCGACGATCCGGTCGACCAGCAAAAAAGGATAGCGATGCGGCAGATATTTCATGACTTCAAGGACATTCAACTCCATGTCAATCATTCTCCTTAACAAGTTGTTGTTCCAGAGTTTGCAAACGCTGACGCATCTGTTGCATTTCGCGACGCATATCCGCCAGATGGGTCATGGTCGTGGCCATCTTAAGCCACTCGCGATGTGGCATCAGCGGGAAACCGGCCATCACCTGGTTGGCATCGACGTTGTTACTGACTCCACCGCGCGCAGCAATCGTTACGTTATCGCCGACCTTGAGGTGGCCGCTGGTTGCCGACTGACCACCAAAGGTACAATGACGACCGATTTCAGTACTACCGGAGATACCAACCTGAGCCACAAATATACAGTCTTCGCCGATCTGGGCGTTGTGCGCAATCTGCACTAGATTGTCGATCTTGCTGCCACGCCTGATGACGGTGTCGCCGAGGGTCCCACGGTCGATGCAGGTGCAGGCACCAATTTCCACGTCATCCTCGATGACAACCCGGCCGACCTGTGGAATCTTGACGTAGCGCTGACCATCCGGAGCAAAACCGAAGCCATCGGAACCGATCACCGCGTTCGGCTGCACAATCACCCGCTGGCCGAGAACACAGCGTTCACGAATCACCACCCCGGCGTGGATGACGGAATCTGCGCCAATTTCGGCGTCGGGGTAGACCTGTACGCCCGGATGCAGAACCACTCCAGCCGCAATTCTCACCCCGGCACTGACGACACAACCCGCACAGACGGTCGCCATCGGATCGATGATCGCCGACGAATCAACCACAGCCCCCGGAAGCACACCTTGCGGCAGACATGGGCCAGGGTGAAAATGAGTCAGAATTCTGGCAAAAGCCAGATAGGGATTTTTAACAAGCAGCAACGGCCGTTCGATTGCCCCTGCAAGGGACGGATGAACAATTACCGCGGCCGCGGTAGTCTGCTCCAACTGGCTGCGGTATTTCGGATTGGCCAGAAAGCTGATGTCACCGGCACCGGCCCGATCGAGCGGCGCTACACCGCGGATCGATATATTCGCCTCGCCACTGACCTCTCCACCGACCAGGGTGGCGAGGTCGCCGAGTGTAACAGCTCCAAGCGGCATGCAATTACTTCCCGCTCTGTTTGTCGTAGGTCTGGATGACACGATCCGTCAGGTCAATGGAGTCGCTGGCATAGAGAATCGAACTTTCAGTTTTTTCCAGGACCAGGGTATAACCTTCCTGCTTGCTGAGAGACTGCACAACCTTGAAGATCTCCTCGAGGATCTTGCGGGTGTAGTCCTGATCAGCCTGCTGCAATTCCTCCTGGATGTCCTTAGTCATCCGCTGATAATCTTTCACTTTTTGCTGATAATCACGTTCCTTAGCCGCCCGGGCCTCAGTGGAAAGAAGCATGGCCTGCTTCTCCAGGTCGTCCTTAAGCTTTTTCAACTCATCCTGCTTCTTCTGCACATCGGCATCATAATCCTTGAACTTGGCCTTCATCTTCTCCTTAGCAGCTTTGCCGGAAGACGACATATTGAGCGCCTTTTGCAGGTCAACATAACCGATCTTCATCTCCGCGGCCACGGCAACGGAAGCACACAGTAGGAACGACAGGACGCAAGCCAGAACCATCATTTTTTTCATATTGATACCCTTCTCTCCCCTGGTTGAGATTGGTTTACGCACTCAGGTATGAATGCGGAAATGAGTAAAATCAGAAAAAGCGGCCGATCATGAAGTCGAGCCGGGAGTTATCTTCCCACTCGTAAGGATCAAGATTGTAACCCCACTCAATGCGCAGCGGACCGAGCGGGCTGAGCCAGCGAATCCCGGCACCAACGCTGTAGCGCCACTCGGTGAACACATCGTATTCGCCCCCTTTACTGTCCCAGGCATTGCCGATATCAAAGAAGGTTACCCCCTTGAGACCAATCTCTTTCGACAGGGGGAAAATCATCTCAAAATTAGCAAACGCTTCTGTGTCCCCACCGGTGTAATCATCATTGGCTTTGTCGTAAGGGCCAACCTCTCTAGGCTCAAAACCGCGCAGGGTATTGATGCCACCGAGATAGAAGCGCTCATCCAAAGGAATCTTCTCCCCGGCGATTTCTTGAGCATAACCAACCTGCCCGTGGGCCGAGAAGACCACTCCGCCCAAACCAAGAGGCCAGAACCGCCGATAATCAGCAATGTATTTGCTAAATTTCTCGTCCCCACCAAGTCCAGCTAATTCCCATGACCCCTCAAGACGGGCGCCGTTGGAGGGATCCAGGCGATTGTCGGTAGTATCGCGGATCAAGGAACTGGTGATCGACGAGAGGGTCGAACGACCTTCTTCCTCTTTGATATCGTTACTTGCCCATATATCTACATCGTAAATATCTTTCATTTCGAAACGATACACGAACAGAGCCCGCGAATAGTCATCGTAGACCGGAAGTCCCAGCTTGAGGGCCCCACCGGTCGCATCGCGGCTGAAATCATCCCACTCGCGGGTGGTCTTGTAGAGTTCAAAGCCGAGGGTCAGATCCTTGTCCATGAAGTACGGATCGGTAAG
>NZ_QKAP01000045.1 GCF_003247215.1 Malonomonas rubra
TCTTCAAGCAGGTCGAGCAGCTTCTTGCTGCTTGCTTTCATCTCAAGTCGGTCATTGTAACCATAGCTTTTAATGTAGTCTTCCAGTATTTTGTCGCTTGCGAGTGCCGGGGTGTGTGACAGTAGGATGGTCAGCAGGGCGAAGGTGAAAACTTTCATGAGAGAGATCCTTTGAAAAAGATGTCAGGCGGTTGAATAGATCAGCCAGGCGCCGCCGGCCATCACCAGCAGGCCGCTGATCCGCTTGATCCAGCGGGTCCCCTGCGAGCATTCATTCCAGTTGAGATAGTGCTGCACCTTCTCGGTAAACGTTCCGGCCAAAACGATCACCGTACAATGCCCCACACCATAAGCAAACAACAGGGAGAATGTATAGAGCATATTATTGTTTGCTTCGGCGAAGGCAACGGCTATGACCGGCCCCATAAAGGCAAAGCTGCAGGGGCCCAGCGCAAGTCCGAAAAGCATTCCGAGGATCAGCGCGGCGAGAAATCCCTTACGCTCCATTTCCACCGGCAACGGGCCAGACCAGGGAAGCGGCAGCAGTTCCCAGAGGTGTAGGCCGAAAAGTAGAAAGATTCCCGCCACAAGCCAGTTTCCCCATGGACCGAGGTCGCCGAGCATGCGCCCAGCCAGGGCGGTCAGTAGACCGATCAGGGCAATGGAGACAAGAATGCCGATAGCGAACAGGTTGGAGATAATGAACGCCCGACGGGTGCTGATAAGCCCCTGCCCGTCGATAAAGCCGACAATCAGTGGGATGCTCGCAAGGTGACAGGGGGAGAGTAGGATGCTCAAAACTCCCCAGCCGGTTGCTGCGGCAAGGGCCAGCAGAGGGGTGCCTGAGGTTGCCTGACTCAAACTGCTGAGCAGCTGTTCAATCGTCATTTTTCGTCGGCAAAGTCATAGCCGAGTTGCTGCCACTTGGCAAGAATCTCCTCCCGGCTGAAAAAACCGGTGTGACGGTACAACTCGGTCCCATCTGGGGCGTAGAAGATCTGGGTCGGAATCATTCGCACCCTGTAACTTTCCGCTTCCTGACTATTCTTCCAGGCATCGACAAATTTGACTTCCAGTCGCCCAGTAAAATCCTCTTTCAACTGATCGAGGATCGGGGCCATCTTGATGCAAGGGATGCATTTGTCTGCGCCCACATCAACCAGCTTGGGCAATGCTCCTGCCCAACTTGTGATCGCAGAAAAACCAAGCAGCAGTGTCGCAATAAGCAGTTTTCTCATTTTTTTAGCCCAGCAGCCTTTCTATTTCATCCGGACTGGGGACCTTGCCGGTGGTCAACACTTTGCCGTCAACCGCCAATCCGGGAGTGGTCATTACACCGAATGCCATGATATCGTTTAAATCTTTGATTTTGATCAGCTCGTAGGCTAGCCCCAAGTTGTCGGCGGCCTGGCGGGCGTTGGCAGCTAGTTTTTCACATTTAGCACAGCCAGTGCCAAGAATCTGTATCTTTTTCATCTTGTATCTCCCTTCAAGTTAAAAGATTGCTCCATAGAGCAGACCGCTGATGGTCGCCATAGTAACCACTAGCAGGACGAAAACCACGGTTTTTTTGCTGCCCATCACACTGCGGATGACGAGCATGTTCGGCAGAGACAGCGCCGGTCCGGCCAACAGCAGGGCCAAGGCCGGTCCTTTGCCCATTCCGGCGCCGAGCAACCCCTGCAGGATCGGCACCTCGGTGAGGGTGGCAAAATACATAAATGCTCCAAACACCGAGGCGAATAGGTTGGCACCGACCGAGTTACCGCCGACCAGTGAGTTGATCCAGCTAGACGGAATCAGCCCTTCTTCCCCAGGACGGCCGAGTAGCACGCCAGCGATCAGCACACCGATCAGCAACAGAGGCAGAATTTTTTTTGCGAAGTCCCAACTCTCTTCGAACCACTGGCCCATCTCCCCATCGCGGGTCGATTTCAGGTTGCTTAGCATAGACAGGCCGATGACGCCGAAGGTAAAGGCCAACTCCGGGTGTTGAGGTTGGATGATCGCCATCAGCACGGCCGGAATTGCTGTTAGCAGGATACGCAGAAAACCGAGCTGGAACCAGGTTGCTAACATCAGCGCCAGAGCGATGGAACAGCCGCTGGCAATATACCATTTACTCACGTAAATAGCGTGCCAGAGACCACTTGGCTGATCAGTTTTTCCCCAGTTGGCAAAAACCAGAATGCCGACCATGGCAGCGAAATAGAGTGCTGTCTGCCACAGCGGACGACCGTCACTGTCATCCATCATTACGGGAGCTGCCGCAGCTTTTTCCGCTTCTTCGTGCCGGAAAAAGAAGTGCATCAGCAAACCGATCACGACGGCGAAGATCACAGCTCCGACAGCCCTGGCGATGCCCATTTCCGGTCCAAGGATGCGAGCCGTGAGGACCATCGCCAGAATGTTGATTGCCGGGCCAGAGTAGAGAAATGCGCAGGCAGGGCCAAGTCCCGCGCCCATTCGGTAGATCCCAGCGAACAGAGGCAAAATTGTGCAGGAGCAAACCGCGAGGATGGTTCCGGAAATCGCCGCGACGCCGTAAGCGAGGATTTTTCTGGCGTTCGGTCCCAGATATTTCATCACTGCCGCCTGGCTGACGAAGACTGCGACTGCGCCGGCGATAAAGAAGGCCGGAACCAGACAGAGCAGCACATGTTCGCGGGCATACCATTTGGCCAGATGCAGTGCTTCAAGTACCGCTCCCTGTACCCGTGGCAGTTCAACCGGCAGGTAGAAGCAGATCGAGAAGATCGCGATGATCCAGAACAGCGGTCTCCATTCCGTTTTTATATCCATGAAAAAATCCTATTTAATTGAAAAAACTACCGACTAAGCAGGGCGGAGTGCTGTTTGGCCTGCTCTTCAAGAACCGATTCGACACAACCGAAAAAGTTCAGGATACAGGGGACGCGCAACCGATAAAAAACCTGGTTGCCTCGTTTTTCGTCAGCGACAATTCCGGCCTGTTTGAGAACCGAAAGGTGCTTTGAGATGGTTGATATGTCAGCGCCGATCTGTTCGGCAAAGTCGCATACGCAACGTTCGCCTTGTTGCAGTTCTTCGACGATATAGAGGCGGCTGGGATGGGCCAGCGCCTTCAGTATATTTGCTCGCGCCTCTAGGTGATTTTTTCGTGCCGAATCCATGTGAAACTCCTTTGGCTATTTGGCAATATTGCCAAATAGCCAAAGGATGTCAAGAATTTTTTGAAATTTAGGCGAAGAGGAGTATGTTCAGAAAGTTAAAAATTCCCCTTTCTTGGTGGCGAAATTTAGCCTATAATGGCGAGAATTTCCCATATATTATGGCTTGCGGTGAAGGGATGAGGGATGGGAGGAGAGCTTCTTCGGGTCTTATTGATCGATG
>NZ_QKAP01000078.1 GCF_003247215.1 Malonomonas rubra
CGAACGAAGCGGCATTAGCGATTACCGCAGCATTTCTCGGCATGAAAATCGACGAAGATGTGTGCGATGCCATCGGCAAATTAGCCAACAAGCTTGGCAGCAACATCAAAGTAGCCCTCGACCCCGAAGGGACCGAGTTAAACTGTCGATGCCCTTGGCCATTTCCGGGCAGGAATACTCCATCGACTGTCTTGTCGATGCAAAAGATGTCACTGTTCCTTTCGAACTGGAAGGATTCACAACTCTGGTCGAGCTGCAAATCGGTCCAGAATCACCTGCTGATCCCGATTACAGCTGGCGAAGCTGAAAAGGAAATTATTTTGGAATTTGCTAAAAAAATTATTTAATCAACCGAAGAGATCTTTGGCACCATAATTTTCATGGAGATCTCTTCGGCTCCGCCATTACCGGAAGGGAAAGAAATCCTCGATAGCCATGTTTCTTCCATGATCGGGCTAAGCAGAGATTTCACCAGTATACTCAATATTCATTGCCCTGGTAATGTCGGCATGGCGATCACCAGCAAAATGCTTGGCATGGATGTTGAATGTATAGAGGGCGATGTCAAAGATACCCTCGGTGAAATTGCCAACATGGTCGCCGATGGGGTTAAAGAAGCATTTGCTGCAGAAAACATAATCTGGAGCTGGCAATTCCAACTACAGTTTCGGGAAAATCCTACACGGTTTCTTCCCCGTGCAACAGTGACCGGGTCGTCGTTCCATCTGATGTTGAGTCAGGGCGTTTTTTCGTGGAGATTTAATATTCTCTCAGCTAGCCCTGTTTACAGAGTCAATCCTAGTGAGAGGGCACCTTGAAGCAACGGGCCATTATTGACGTCATCTGCAAGGCTGGCGTCGAAAATCTAGCAACAGAAATTGGTGAACTCCTTGGCAGGGAGTTGTCGTGCAACGACATCAAGCTCCATCTTATCTCCAAAGAAACCATCTTTAGAGATCTAAATCGTGTGTCTTCCGTTCTCACCCGCATGACCATCGGCGGCGAGAAGGAAGGCGATTGCTACCTCATCACCCAGCTCGACTCAGCCATCATTCTCGGCGGCACCCTGATCATGCTGCCGGATGACGTCATTGAAGAGCAGGTCAGAAACGGCAAACTCGATGGCGAACTGAATGATGCATTCAGTGAAGTTGCCAATATTATTGCTGGCGTCTTTACTCAGTCTTTCGTAGATAAATATTCAAAAACGATCCATTTCATCAAAAAAAGCGTCGAAGAATTGCCCCCGCCGACAAAAATTGACATGGCGAGCGATGCGCCCTGCCCTCCAGGCAATTATTACGTCGCCAGCTGTCAAATTAGCGACGGGGAAAACAGCCTCGGGTTGTTGGAGTTTGTGGTTCCGGCGTCAGCCTTCGACCTCGAAGCAGAGACTCCGAAAGCCGCTGCCTCAGAACCGGCAACACTGGAACCGTTAGCCGCTCCAGTAGCACCAGTTTCAGCGCAACCTGAACCGACAACGGGCCAATCTGCCAACAAACCGACTACGGCAGCGACAGCGAAACCAGCATTTGAAACCACAGCCACAGTTGCTCCTGTCCCCGGACCATCAGCCGGAGCGAGCCCCGCTTCGCAGGCGGCGGTGGAATTTGCAGCCACTACGCAACCCGCCGCCCCCCTTGCCGCAACCGGGACACCTCTGGTGTTGGTGATTTCAGAGAATGCCGCTGCGGCCCAAATGTATGCGGAAATCCTTTCATCCGCTCAGTACGACTGCAAAGTGCTGAGCTTTAAAGAAGATATCAAAAGCTATTTTCAGCAGAATCAGATAATAGGAGCAATCCTGATCATGTCGCAGGTCAATGAAAAAGGCTTTGCGGCAGCCATAAAGCTGCAGTCGTCCGGCCAAGTTCTGCCACCTTTGATTTTTGCAGGTCCGGAGTGGACCCGTACCAGCGTCTTAAAGGCCGCCAAATACGGTGCCCGCGACATCCTGATTACACCCGCATCAGGAGATGAAATCGAGGAGAAAATCAGCCAGCATTTCCGTAAAGCGAGCTGAAAAAAATACAAAACCCCCGCCTAATTGGCGGGGATTTTCTGTAGATCAAACCGGTAAATTCTTCTTTTTGATTTTTTCGATCAATGTCGTGCGTTTGAGGTTCAGCAGGCGGGCCGCCTCTTTTTTATTTCCACCGGTCCTGCTCAACGCCTGCAGAATAAGCTTGTCCTCGAAATCGCTGATCAGGCCGTTAAAATCGAGCCCATCAGCGGTCCACTCCGCCACCGGCGGAGAAATCGCAGGCGCTTTTAGCTCCAATGGTTCTGAGGCTTCGATCTCTTGAACCAAGTCCTCAACCGGCAAGCTTTGAGGCAGATCTTCTTCAGGAATCGGTTCGGCTCGATACTTCTCCGGCAGTTCCTTGAGCGTGACACACTTGCCACGGTTCAGGATCACCAATCGTTGGATCAGGTTCTCCAGTTCTCGCACGTTGCCCGGCCATAGATAGCCCTGCAAACTGCGCATTGCCAGCGGGTCGATACTGGTCGGCTTGTCACTTTTCCGCCGACTAAATTGAACGATAAACTTTTCAATCAGAACCGGGATATCTTCTTTGCGCTCACGTAGCGGCGGTGCGTGCAGAGGAATAACCGCCAGACGATAATAGAGATCCTCTCGAAACTGCCCATCAACAACCAGCTTTTCCAAGTTTTGATGGGTCGCCGCGATCACCCGGACATCGACCTTCATCGGCCTGACACCGCCAACCTGCTCAACTTCGCGCTCCTGTAACACCCGAAGTAGCTTGGCTTGCAGACTCGGCTTCATATCGCCTATCTCATCAAGAAACAGGGTGCCGCCGTCGGCAAACTGCACACGCCCGATTTTCGACTGCTGGGCACCAGTAAACGCCCCTTTGACATAACCGAACAGTTCACTCTCGAGCAATTCATCTGGAATAGCGGCGCAGTTGACCGGAACGAAGTGACTATTCTTGCGCGGGCTGTTTTCGTGGATGGCCCGCGCAATTAGCTCTTTGCCGGTACCGCTCTCCCCTTGGACCAAGACCGTGCTCTCGCCCTCTTCGGCGACACAGGAGATCAGGTCGAAAAGTTCCAGCATCTGAGAGGAACGGCCGATCATACCACCCAAACCAGATCCCGAATGATTTATCGCTGATGTCATAATCTCATTTCCAAAGAGTAAGCAGTTGAAATCAGCAGAGGTTGCCTCTTCAAACGGCAAAGATGAGGCAACAATAATATACGATGTGTAATGTGTCAATATTTAGACACATTATTTTTTAAAACATTTTAAGAACTGCCGAATTGAAGAGAATTCAGGAAATTTTCGTTACCACAGTCGAAAAATTGACTGATTGCGATAAC
>NZ_QKAP01000033.1 GCF_003247215.1 Malonomonas rubra
TCACCAGCGCCGAAAGGCCTACGTTCCTCCGGACAGTCGCAGACACTCAAATAAGTTTTTACCGGGCAAAGCGAGGCCGAGTATCGACAGTAGATAGAAATGTGCTCGTAAGGTTGGAGCGATCAACTTCTTCTTTTAGGCCGGAATGTTAGCTTGCTGAATCCAGCTATTAATTCGTCTTTTTTGAGAGGTTCGAACTGCACCGCATCTTTCATCTTCGTTCCAATTTGGACATCTATGGACACGTCATAAGAAATGGACACAATTGTCACCAGCTATGCGCTGCCAAATGCGTATTTTAAAACAGTTTTTTTATGTTAGAATGCCGGACGTCAAAGCGAAGGAGAAGTTATGGCTGATGTCACAAAATTCATTTCCGGGATCGCCAACTTTCAGCAGCAGCACTTCGGGGAAAACCCGGAGTTGGCCAGCACTCTGCTTTCCGGACAAAAACCGCAGGCGCTTCTGATTGGCTGCTGTGACTCGCGGGTAGATCCGGCCCTGCTGACCGACAGCGCACCCGGCGACCTGTTTATTCTGCGCAACATTGCCAACCTGGTCCCCCCCTACAGCAAGAGTGACGACTACCACGGAGTCAGTTCGTCAATCGAATACGCCGTCTGCTTCCTCGAAGTCTCCGACATAATCGTGCTCGGCCACTCCAACTGTGGCGGCATCGGCGCGCTGATGGATTCGGCCAAAGGCGAAAAAGTTGGCGAATTCATCGGGAAATGGGTCAGTATTGCCGCTTCGGCGCGGGACAAGGTTCTGACCGAGATGCCGCAAGAAGAGAAGGAAAAGCAGACCCGGGCTTGCGAGAAAGAAGCAATCTTGGTTTCGTTGAAAAACTTGATGACCTTCCCCTGGGTCAAAGAGCGAGTTGCCAAAGGTCAATTGAGCGTGCATGGCTGGTACTACAACATGGGCACCGGCCAGTTACGCTATTACAACCCATTGACCGGAGAGTTTGAGATTCTCGTCGAACGCTATTCGCCCGGGCAAAAAACCACAGAAGAGGAACAAGCCATAACGGAAAAATAATTCTTCCCCTTATCGCCGCCGTCAATTGCCTGAAAACGGAAGACATCGGAGTCATCCATGCCTATTGCACCTCCCGCTGAAAGCCTGCTCGACCAAGCTCCAATGAACCCGATGGAACTTTATGGACGGCTGCGCAACCTGACCGACCGGGCCGGTTTCAGCGAGACATTGCCGGCGATCTGGCAGTGCTCAGATGAAAGCCAAGCAATAAAAAAGGCGCTGTTCGGCTACATCTATAACTGCCCCACCTTCAACCTCGGCCGGGTCGGAGCCCTGCTCGATCCAGCCCGCATGACAACTGCCGCCCACCACGGCAAAGACCTGGTTATTTTCGGTGGCAGTCATATCGGGGCGAACGAGATAGGCGGTATCGGCTATATCCAGCGGATAACCGGTCAACAAGCTATCTGCTGCGGCATGCTGGGGCGGGTCTTGGATGATTATCTGCCAGTTTATCGGCGGGCAGCGAAGCTGATCAAGATCTTCTGCGATGGCAACAGCGTCAAAATAGAAATTCCGTACAAATATCTTTTTTCCAAACCGGCCACCAATGCGGTACGGATCCAGATCGATATCAACCGGTTAAAAGAGGGGGATGCCTTAGGAGAGGGGACCCTTGGAAAAATCTACAGTTTGCATCCGGAACTGATCAGGGTACTGCAGAAACGAACGACCGTTCCACAGGTTCCCGAACCGATCGGTTCGCTGTTGAAACAGGACTACTTCAGCTTCAAAAAGAAGCTTGATTTCGACAGCCACGAGCACAAAACAATGCTGGAGGTCTCGGTGTTTGACTTTCTTCCCGAAATCGTCACTTCAGAGCATCCGCACCGACGCCTGTGTAACATTAACACCTGGCGCGAGTTTCATCGCATCGCCGCCTTTATCACCGACGAATTCGACGGCCGTGGCCGGAATATCTTCATGCTGGCCGGTCTGACCATCGACCACTCAATCCGTCACAACACAATCATTCCACAATTCGGTTTCTGGATGGAAGGTGGCAACGCTCTGGAAGCGAAGTATTTCGGCCCAAATGAAATCAATCGCCTGCTATCGGAACAACAGATTTACAAGCCCCCGGTGACGTTTCTGGAATACGCAGGACTTTAGGCCAACTAACGCACCTCGACTATTTTTCTACCTTGGACCCCCAACAGGAAAGGCTGCTTGATCGCCTCGCCAAGGGCATCGAAACCAAGTGTTCCGGTCACACCGCGGAAACCGTGCAGCCCTGACAATTCCTGCCGCAGATCGTCACGGTTTTCAATCTGCGGATCGTCCATCCCCCGCAGCAGCATGTTGGCCACATCGAAGGCCTGGGCACTGAGAATGGTCGGCTCCTCCTGGTAGGTCTGCTGGAATAGTTCGACAAAGCGCTGCACTTCCGGCCTCCGGCTGTCACTGAAAAAACCGTCTATGAACACCGCGTCACCAAGGAAACGACCGGCCCGCTCTACTAACTCCGGCGAGTTCCAGCCATTGATCCCGAGCAGTGTGACATCCTTGATTCCGTAAAACATCAGCTGTGGCGCCAACATGCCGATCCGTTCAGCATAATCGGGGATGAACAGAGCATGGAAGGGAGCCAGTGGGTATTCCAACTCCGGCAACTCCTCCGACTCTTTGTCCGATTTGGGACCGACCGGTTTTGGCGGGATCTTCACCACGTGGTCTTCCCATAGCAGCGTCTGGATCTGCTTCTGGAAATCAGTGCCATCTTCCGGGTAGCTGACGGTATCGACAATCTCACCACCCAGTCTGCGGACCTCATCGACAAACAGGCGGGTCATCTCTTCACCGAGCCGATTTTCCGGATAGAGGACCGAATAGGATATATGCTGAGTGTCGATAGCGTAACGGACCAGGCTGCTGATCTGCTGTTCCGGCGTCAGGGAATCGCGGAAGACATATTCGCCAAGCTGCGGCAGCCCAGCCCGTTGCGACAACGTCAGCAACGGCACCATCTCCAGCTGGGCTCTGGAAGCCGCCTGTTCGGCACCGGCACCCAGCAGCGGACCAATAATCGCCATCACCTTATCGTCATCGGTCAAGCTGCTCACCAACTGGTCCGTGGAATTTCCTTCGACAGCCGTGTCTCGAAAAATCAGCCGAACCGGCAGCCGGGTCTGGTTATGCTCCTCTACCGCGAGCTCCAAACCCTTTTTGACCAGCTCCCCGTAGGAGGCATAACGACCGCTAAGCGGCAACAATACACCGATACTGTCACGGTTAACCCAGCTGTCAATGCTGGTCCGCTGCAATAGCATTTCCGCTTCCTGCCAGTAGGGGAAGGTGACCGTCGAACCAAGTACCTGCTGCAACAGCTGCTTGGCACGCTCCGGTTGTTGCCCCATAAATCGCCGAGCCAGCTGCAGGCGGGCATCCTGCCCGATCGCGGTCCCCTGCCACATGAATGCGGCTTCTTCAAGCTCGACAACACTTAAACGAGTCTGTAACAGGCTGTGAACCTGTTCAAGAATGCTGGCCTGATTTTCAACCAGCGGCAGAGCTTTCTGTAGAAAAACCAAGCCATTGAGCGGCTGCTGCAGATGAATCTCCGCATTGGCTAAGGCCAGCAACAGCAGCGCGGTATCGCCACTGGTGAAGGAGATTTCCAGCAGCGGCTGAAGTTGTGCCTGTCCGGATGCATAGTCACCTGTCTGAATCAGGCAGTAACCGCGTAGCAGGCTGGCCTCCGGTCCACGCAACTGCAGCGGAATCCGCTCCAGATAGAGCAGGGCATCCGAGTAACGTTTCTGTTCAGTAAAAATCCGGCCGATCAGCGTATACGCCTGGGCAGCATGTGGGTTCTGCGGGTAGCGCTGGACAAACGTGCGCAGTGTTGCCAAAGCGTGCTGCTGATTTCCGGCATGAAAAAGCTGCTGGCCTCGCTCGAACTCGGCAGTGGCTTCAGCAGCTAAATCTTCAGCGGCGAAGGAGGGGAGAGTCATAGGCAGAGCCAAAAAGAAAAAACACAACAAGAGCAGGCAGACGATCCGCTTCATTCGCAATCCATTCAGTCTGTTTGGGGAAAGATGAAGGTCAGTCGAACAATTCCTTCATCTTATCAAAGAATCCACGTCCTTGGGGATGAATATCTTCACCGCCCTCCCGGGCAAACTCCTCCAGCAGTTCTTTTTGGCGAACATTCAGCTTGGTCGGCACCTCAACCCGCAGCACGACCAGTTGATCGCCACGCCCATAGCCCTGCAGCGAAACAATCCCTTTTCCGGAAAGCTTGAAAACTTTGCCGGTCTGGGTACCAGGTGGGATCTTGAGGGTTAGCTTACCCTCCAAGGTCGGCACCTCCAGATCGCAACCAAGAGCCGCCTGAACAAAAGAAATCGGCACCTCACAGAGTACATCCTGCCCTTCACGCTGGAAGATCGGATGTTCGGAGACGCTGATCACCACGTAGAGATCGCCTGGCGGGCCACCGTTGGCTCCGGCCTCTCCTTCCCCCGACATCTTCAGGCGGGTACCGGTCTCGACACCGGCCGGAACCTTGAGTGAAACGGTCCTCTTCTGCTTGACTAAGCCAGTCCCGCGACAATCGGGGCAAGGGTCGGTGATGACCTTCCCCTCGCCACGGCAATCGGGGCAGGGCCGGGTCATGGTGAAAAAGCCCTGCTGGTAACGCACCTGACCGGCACCCCGACAGGTGCTGCAGGTCTGAACCTCAGTACCGGGGCGGGCCCCGGAGCCACTACAAGTGTCACAGCGCTGTTTGCGCGGCAGCTGCAGCTTTTTCTCGGCCCCAAAGGCCGCTTCTTCAAAATCGATAGTCAGGTTGTAACGCAGGTCGTCGCCACGGTGCCCCCGACTTCCACGACGCGAACCACCGCCGAAGATATCACCGAAAATATCGCCAAAGATGTCCTCGAAAGGGGTACCGCCGAAATCAAAACCACCGCCGGAGAAACCACCGCCGCCATTCACCCCGGCATGACCGAATTGATCGTAGGTGGCCCGTTTCTGCGAATCGGAAAGAACGGCATAGGCCTCGGATAGTTCCTTGAATTTGTTCTCGGCCTCTTTATCACCCGGATTCTTGTCAGGGTGATACTGGATTGCCAGTCGCCGGTAGGCTTTTTTGATTTCCGCCTCACTGGCATTCCTGTTGACCCCGAGAATCTCGTAGTAGTCGCGTTTTGACAAAACGATTATCCTGCGAATATAGGGAGCCGCCAGCAATAAAACCTGACCGGCGGCTCAACATGCAATAGAAAGATTACTTCTTCTCTTTGTCGTCGACGTCTTCAAATTCGGCATCAACGACATCGTTATCCGCTGCACCGGCTGCGGAGGTATCACCGGCAGCTTCACCCTCCTGCTGCGCCTTGGCGTACATCATTTCAGCCAGTTTGTGCGACGCCTGGGCCAGAGCTTCGCTCTTGGTTTTGATCTCTTCCGGATCATTCCCTTCCATGGCGGTCTTCAGCGCGGCCAGAGCATCCTCGATCTTCTTCTTGGTGTCACTATCAATCTTTTCGCTATGCTCGGCCAACGATTTCTCTGTGGTGTAGGCTAAACCGTCTGCCTGATTACGCGCTTCGATCAGCTCACGCTTCTTCTTATCTTCTCCGGCATGGGACTCGGCATCCTTGACCATGCGATTAATCTCTTCTTCGGAGAGACCAGATGATGCGGTGATCTGAATCGACTGTTCCTTCCCAGTACCAAGATCCTTGGCGCCTACATGTAGGATACCGTTGGCGTCGATATCGAAGGTAACCTCGATCTGCGGTACACCGCGCGGTGCCGCCGGGATTCCGACCAACTCAAAGTTACCGATGGTCTTGTTATCGCCAGCCATTTCCCGCTCCCCTTGCAACACGTGAACCGAAACCGCCGGCTGGTTGTCAGCCGCAGTGGAAAAAACCTGGCTCTTTTTGCAGGGAACAGTGGTGTTCTTCTCGATTAGCTTGGTCATCACGCCGCCGAGGGTTTCGATGCCGAGCGAGAGGGGGGTAACATCGAGCAGCAACACGTCTTTGACGTCACCAGTCAGAACACCACCCTGGATAGCAGCACCGATAGCAACCACCTCGTCGGGATTGACCCCCTTGCTCGGGTCCTTGCCGAAGATCTCCTTGACCTTCTCCTGCACCGCTGGCATCCGGGTCATGCCACCTACCAGAATGACTTCAGTAATCTCATTGGCTGCCAAACCGGCATCCTTCAGAGCCGTTTTACAAGGGGCCTCCAACTTACCGAGCAATTCGGAGCATATGCTTTCCAGCTTGGCACGGGAAAGTTTAATGTTCAGGTGTTTGGGGCCGGTGGCATCAGCAGTGATGAACGGCAGATTAACGTCGGTTTCCATCGAGCTGGAGAGTTCGCACTTGGCCTTCTCGGCCGCTTCCTTAAGCCTTTGCAGCGCCATCTTGTCGCCACGAAGGTCAATCCCCTGGTCCTTCTTGAACTCGCCGGCGACGTAGTCGATAATCATCTGGTCAAAATCCTCCCCACCGAGGAAGGTATCACCGTTGGTCGATTTGACCTCGAAAACACCGTCACCCAGGTCGAGGATCGAAACGTCGAAGGTTCCACCACCCAGGTCGAAGACGGCAATGGTCATCTCATCCTTCTTATCGAGACCGTAGGCGAGCGACGCAGCGGTCGGCTCGTTGATGATTCGCAGCACGTTGAGACCGGAAATCTTGCCGGCGTCCTTGGTTGCCTGACGTTGGGAGTCATTGAAATAGGCCGGCACAGTGATGACGGCATCGGTAACGGTTTCGCCAAGATAATCTTCGGCGGTCTGCTTCATCTTCTGCAGGATCATCGCCGAAATCTCGGGAGAGCTGTACTGTTTGTCTCGTGCCTCAACCCAGGCGTCGCCATTGTCAGCTTCGACAATCTTGAACGGACTGATCTCGATGTCCTTTTTGACCGCATCCGAGTTGAACTTGCGGCCGATCAGGCGCTTGATGGCGAACAGGGTGTTCTCCGGGTTGGTCACCGCCTGCCGCTTTGCCTGCTGGCCGACCAGCCGCTCACCACTCTCCGTGAAAGCGACCATCGACGGCGTGGTACGCGAACCTTCCGAGTTGGCGATAACAACCGGCTCGCCACCTTCCATGACTGCGACACAGGAGTTGGTGGTCCCCAGGTCGATTCCGATAACTTTACCCATCTTTATATCCTCCTTCTTGGATTCTTAAAACTATAAGCAGAGCGATTTATTTTTCGTCTGTTTCGGTTGACTCTTGATCCGCTTCCGGCTCCTTCACTTCGGGAGCTTTGGCAACCATCACCATCGCCGGTCGCAACAGGCGCTCGTTGAGCTGATACCCCTTCTGCATCTGCTGGGCAACTGTATTGACCGGATAATCTTCTGTTTCCAGCTGTCCCATCGCTTGGTGCAGAGCCGGATCGAAAGGCTGCCCGAGCGATTCGACCGGGGTCACCCCAAAACGGGTCAGCACCTGACTGAACTGGTCGAGAGTCATCTGCACCCCTTCCATCAACCCCTCACTGCTGTGGGCCTGCTCGGCATGTTCGACAGCGCGCTCAAGATTATCGATGACCGGCAAAATCTCGCGCAATATATTCTCGTTGGCAAACTTGGCCAGTTCTTCTTTTTCGCGCTGCGTCCGCTTGCGCAAATTTTCCATGTCGGCCAGCGTCCTGAGGTATTGTTCCTGATGCGACTTGGCCTCGCTGCGCACCTGCTCCAGTTCGAACAGCATCAGTTCTTCTTGACTCAGTTCTTCTTCGGCAACATCCTGCTCCTGTTTCTCCTGTTTGTTAGCATCAACCGCTTCCGGCTGTTCTTCTGGCTTTTTCTTGCCCACCTTGACAACTCCTTCTTTCTTATTCTACTTCCCGCTCCAAAATCCGACTGACCAACTGGGCGGTAAAATCGACGATCGGGATGACCTTGGAATAAGCCATCCGCACGGGACCGATCACACCGAGGGTGCCGATCGCCCCTTTCTTATTGGAAAAATTCGAGGTTACCAAGCTGCAACCCTCTATTTCGGCATGCTGGCTCTGGCTGCCGATGAAAATCTGGACCCCATCTGCCGCCTGCCCTCGATCGAGCAGTTCGATCAAGGTTTTTTTGCTTTCCAAAGTCTGAATGATCCGCTTCAGCCTCTCCGGAGCGTAAAATTCCGGTTGGTTCAGCATCAGCGAGGTCCCGGAAACGAAAACCAAGTTTTCCGCTTCGTCCTGCAAGGCCGCGCTCGACAAGCTCAACGCCTGCTTGCGCATCTGATCGTATCGGCTACGTTCATCGCGCAGATCTTGAACGATCTTCTCCCGAACTTCGGCGATACTCATGCCGTTTAATTCGCGGTTCAGATAATTGCTGATCTGCTCCAAGTCATGCTGGCTTAACTCTGGTGCCCCTTCGATCACCTTGTTCTGCACTAACCCAGTTTCAGAGACGTAGATTACCAACAGGCGACTGTGCGACAACCGAACAAACTCGATCTGCCTAAAAACCGTTGATGAAAACTTGGGTGCCATCACCAAACCAGTATAGTTGGACAGCCCCGACATAACCCGTCCCACTTCCTGCATGATGTCTTCCATTTTCATGCCTTTGAAGCGGTAATTTTTGCGTAGTCGGCTTTCTTCTTCCTTGCTCAGGTCGCGAACCTGCAACAGCGAATCGATATAGTAGTGAAAACCTTTTTCCGTCGGAACCCGTCCGGCAGAGGTGTGCGGCGAACAAAGAAATCCCATCTCTTCCAGATCGGCCATCACGTTGCGCACCGACGCTGGCGACAGATTGAAACTGTGTCGTTTGGTAATCGCGCGACTGCCGACCGGCTCAGCCGAGGAGATATAGTCTTCGACAATCGCCTCGAGAATATTTTGGCTGCGCTCGTTCAGCTCTTGGGCCATTGACTATCGCTCCGAAAAAAAGTGCCATACAAAAAATATGGCAGCAGCTTGCACATGTTAGCACTCAGTCAAGCCGAGTGCTAACATCACACATTATCAACGGGCCTTCTCTTTGTCAAGACGAATAGGGGAGGAAAAGCACGCCCAAAGGAGTGGTTCTTACCGGGCTCGACCAACAAACTAATTTACAGAAAATCGCTGATCAGATGATCATACAAAAGCCAGCCCTGCAGGTCGAAACACCAGCGATCGTCCTGTAGCGTCAAACGCTCGCCATGGCGGCGAAAAGCAGTCGGGAATGCGGCTTCCGGATAAACACCGAACTGCCGTTGGAAATCGGTCCGCGAAAGACCGTCAACCATCCGAAGCGCAAGATAAACCGTTTCCGCCATCGCGGTTTGCCGATCGAAGTCTTCCAGACGCTCCATCGGCAATTCTAAATGCTCCAGGCGTTCGCAGTAATTGGGCAGTGACGTATCGACCATCCAGCGCTCGCCCCAGCCATTCGAAAAAAAACTGTGGGCACCGCAGCCCGCCGCCAGACAGGTTTGGCGCCTCCAATATGCCTGATTATGCCGACAGCGAAAACCGGGGCGGGCGAAATTGGAGATCTCGTAATGTTCAAACCCGGCAGCGGTCAGCAAACGGTCAATCAGCAGATAGCTGTCGACATAAAACTGTTCGTCCGGCTCCGTGAGCTGCCCTAGGCTTTGCCGCTTGGCGAGCGGCGTTCTCGGCTCAAAGCTCAAACCATAGAGCGACAGGTGTTCCGGCTGCAACTTAAGCAGTTCGGCGACATCCTGCTCCAACTGAGGAAGGGTTTGTTCCGGCAGAGCGAAGATCAGGTCGAGATTCAGATTAGTGAAGCCTGCCTGCCGGGCCATTGCGACCGCTTGCTTGGCCTCAGCTGCCGAATGAATTCGCCCTAGTAAGCGCAACTGCACATCGTTCAGGGTCTGCACTCCGAGCGACAGGCGATTTACCCCGACACGACAATATCCCCGTAGCTTTTCTGCGGTAACCGTTCCAGGGTTTGCCTCAAGTGAGATTTCGCATCGTGATGCAATACCGAATCTGGCGTCCAGCTGACACAGAATAGAGTCGACCTGCTCGGCGGACAATAGCGAGGGAGTGCCACCGCCGAAGAAAACTGTTTCCAGCGGCCCGCGCATCGCCCATCGTTTGGCCAGCAGATCGATCTCCCGCAACAGCAGCTCGACATACCGTTGCAGTTCAATGTCGTTCTCCAGCGGTAGCGAGTAAAAATCGCAGTAGTCGCATTTTCGCTGACAAAAAGGAATGTGCAGGTAGAAACCGCTCATAAACAACACATAAAAAGGGCGAGGACCTTACCGCCTCGCCCTGCTCGTCTCTGCTTCGCTAAACTTAACTAGTGGAAATCGGTAAAATGGCTGGCATTAATCCACAGGTGCACAATGATGCTGACCGCATAACCGAGCGCGACCGCCCAAGTCCACTTCAAGTGATTGCCGAAGGTGTAAATGCCCCGGGCGGTCCCCATCAGGGCAACTCCAGCCGCCGAGCCGATCGACAGCAGGCTACCACCGACCCCGGCAGTCAAGGTGACTAGCAGCCACTGCCCATGAGACATGTGCGGATCCATGGTCAGCACCGCAAACATGACCGGAATATTGTCAACGATTGCCGAAAGAATACCGACTAGCACGTTGGCCCAAGTTGCTCCTAGCTGAGTGTACATGGCGTGAGATGCCACCGCCAGGTAGCCGAACTGCCCGAGTCCGCCAACGCAGAGTATGACGCCGTAGAAGAACAGCAAGGTATCCCATTCTGCCCGAGCGATCTTGCGGAACAGATCGAAGCCGGCAGTGTACACGTGACCATGAGCTTCCGGCGGCGGAACCTCACGGTGCTCATCCGGGTTGTGGCCGGTCATATCGAGCGGCTGATCACCAGTTCCAGAACGATGCTCAGCCTTCTTCAGCCAGTAACTGAAGAAGCCAAGATAGCCAAGCCCCAGCATCATCCCGGTCGCTGGTGGCAGGTGCAGAAAATTATGAAAAGAGACCGCAGTGACAATGGTACAGAGAAACAGAACCATGATCCGCTTGGCCCCCAGCTTCATCCCAACCATTTCTCCCAGCGCTTCCGGTCGTTCTTTGGCCACGGCCAGACTCATGAGAGCTGCAGGAATCACCCAGTTGAGGAGCGAAGGGACAAAGATGGCAAAAAACTCAGCGAAATCAACCTTGCCCTTCTGCCATACCATCAAAGTGGTAATATCTCCAAAAGGCGAAAAAGCCCCCCCAGCGTTAGCTCCAACAACGATGTTGATACAGGCAACCACCAAAAATTTACGGTTATCACCAGCAACCGCCATCGCGACAGCCCCCATCAGCAAGGCGGTGGTCAGGTTATCGGCGACCGGTGAAATGATAAAAGCCAGGAAACCAGTGACCCAGAAAACTGTGCGCAAGGTGAAGCCGCGGCTGACCAACCAAGAACGTAGTGCCTGAAAAACGTTCCGCTCGTCCATGGCATTGATGTAGGTCATGGCCGCCAGCAGAAAGAGGAATAGTTCGGCATATTCGATCAAGTTATGCTTGATCGCCTCGTGCGGGGTATGAGTATCGCCAACGGCGGAATAGGCAATAGCGACCAACACCCAGATGATCCCGGCGGCGAAGATGACCGGCTTGCTTTTGCGCATATGCAACTGCTCTTCAAAAATAACCAGGCTATACGCAGCGACGAACAGGACCAAAGCAAAGACCCCCAAACCGGTACCGGTCAGGTCAACAGCTTCCTCCCCACCACTAGCCAGAGCTGGCGCTGCCCCCAAAAGCAACAACAAGAATGTACAGAGTAGATTTTTCAACGGGTCACCTTCTTTGCAATAAAATTGGTTTTTATGCCAGCGGGTTTGCTGGCTGCTAAAAAATGTGAGATAAAAGTCCAAACGACATATAATTTTGATATAAAAGTCAAAACGCCATGATTTTTACCATTTCTGTTGTAATAGTGTCAAGAAAAACAGAACAGTGTAAAGTCCTTTACAGAACAGTGAATCCTATTAAAATATTTGATATTTTTTTAAAAATAATAACCATTCAACAATCAAACAAGAACGCTGTTTTATAATAATCGGGGGCAATATGAACAAACTCCTTCGCGCGGCGGCCATCCAATTCAATATTGAACTCGGCTACATCGATGCCAACCTTGACCAAGCGATTGCAGCTCTGCGGCGAGTATCTTCACAGGGCGCAAAATTAGCCGTGCTGCCAGAAATGTGGAGTTGTGGATACGATTATCGCAACCTGACAGAACTGGCCAAAGAGACGCCCCGCGTCCTCAAAGAAATCCAAACAGAATGCCGAAAGCTGGGCCTAGTGACGGTTGGCAGCCTTCCCGAACTGGAAAATGGATCGATCTACAACACTGCCTACATTATCGATAATGGCGAACAGGTCGATAGCTACCGTAAGTTGCACCTGTTTTCGACCATGCGCGAAGATCAGTTTCTCGGCCCTGGCAACCGGTCATTGGTGGTAAAAACTTCTCTTGGGCGACTAGGAATAGCCATCTGCTACGACTTACGTTTCCCCGAACTGTTTCGCAAGCTGGCCCTGGAAGGAGCGGAAATCATCTGCTTGCCCGCCGAATGGCCGAAACCGCGCCAAGAACACTGGAAAACCCTCCTGAGAGCCCGCGCGATAGAAAATCAGGTCTTTGTCGTCGCCGCCAACTGCTGCCGCGTACAGGGCAAGCTCGATTTTTTCGGCTTGAGCCAACTGGTCTCCCCCTTGGGCAATATTCTAGCGATTGCCGGAGAGGAAGACACCGAACTGGTTGCCGATTTCGACTTCACTGAAATGGAAAAATACCGTGCCCAGATCAATATTCTGGCCGATCGGCGGGCAGATATCTACGGTACCCCCTGAGCCAAAAACTAAAAAGTCTCCAGCAAACCAAATACCTTCAGGTGTTCACGCAGCCTACTCTTATCGATCAGCTAGACCAGCCAGGCTTCACACTGTGACTTGAATGCCTGCATGATGTTCTTTTTGTCGTTCAATGGTGAAATCATTATCACCTTGACAGCATCTTACCCATGATGGTTTTCCAAACCTTCTAGGACACGAATCTTCTTCAGCACCTGCTGCCCGTCTATATCCGGCATCATGATATCGAAACAAATCATATTTCTGACTAGTACCATTCCGACTGCTAACTCATCAATGTGCAACAACGCCATAAAACCAAATTCATCACAGAAAAAATTGTTCTGTTTTGTCCGCAGAAAGATATCTCACGCGTGGATTTCTTAAAACTCTGCAACCATTCAAGGCTATCTGAATTGCAAACATGGAATAAAGAACCTAACAATCAATTTTTTTGACCACCGCAAAGTCCAAGTGTTACTGGAGCCAGCGGCTAACGGTCGGGGCCTTTCAGCATCGCCCCTGCTTCCGGCATCCGCCCACAAGCGCGGATTCCGGCCAGCATGAGCAAACTGATAACCAGCAACATCGCCGTCGCCCCAAACCACTGGGCAATTAACCCGGCCAGCCCGCTTAAGATGGCGAGCAGGCCGATCAGGCTGTTGCTGAATGCCGTGTAGGTAGCCCTCTTTTCTGCTGGTGTGGCATCGACCAGATAGGTTTTGCGCCCCAGGCGCACGCCGGCTTCCGCCAAGCCGATCAGCATAAAGACAATCAGGTAGCCCAGATACTGCAGCGACCGGTTCGGCAAAATCGCCAGCAGCAGCGTCAGAAATACCGCTCCGGCAGCAATTTGCACACTGCGCAGCATCACCTGCCGGCTGGTGCTGTCGGCCATCCGCCCCCAAAAAGGGCTGCTGACAATCTGCGACAGGCCAACAGCAACCACCAATGACCCTACATTCTGTACGTTAAGCTGCAACAGCTGTCCGGCATGCAGTACCAGAAACGGAGCAACCAACTCGACAGTCAACAGCAGCCCTCTGGCGACAAGGAAACGTCTGAAACCGGGATAACGCCGGTAAAAATCGATCCCTTCGCGCGCCTCCGCCAGCGCATTGCGACCGCTCTGGACCGCTCCGGGCTTTTCACGGATCAAAGCAAAGCAGCCCGCCGCCAGCAGCCAAAGCAAAGCGGCAAAAAACAGCAGGAAGATCACCGCCGCCAAACTGTTTGAGCTGCCCTTCAGGCCACTGAGCAAAACTCCGGCCAGACCGGTCAGGATACCGCCGACAAAAGCGCGCTGAGCCAGCAATTTCCCCCTGTGCCCTTTATTGATGGTTTTGCCCAACACATCCTGAAACGCTACCGAGGCAGTACCGCTGGCGGCGCTGAACATCAGCAGCAGAAGCAACAGAAGAATTCCGGCAAGACTCGGCGAAAACCAAAGGGCAACCGGAATCATCAGTAACAGACAGAGACACTGCGACAGACCGGCCCCAGCCCAGACCCATTTGCGTACTGTCAGGCGACGGATCTGGCCAGCCACCAGCATCTGTGGCAACAAAGAAAAGGTCTGCTTGATCGGCAGCAGAAAGCCGAGCATCCAGACCGGGGTACCGATCAACTGAAATAACCAGGGAAGGATCAGGTTAGGGCCTGCAATCTGTTCGGCTAGCTTGGAGACCGCGCCGTTGCCGACGTTAACCCGGAAGTTCCAGCCGACCTCGCTGCAGGCTTCTTCCGGAATCGACATGCAGGCCCTGTCGAGAGCATCGTCCCCAGCCAGCACACCGAGCAGATGTTTTTTCAGGGCACGAATCATTCAGTTACTCCGCCAGTGGCTGAGCGTGCTCTCGATATCTTGCCGGTACCTGCTGCAGGCTGTCGGCGAACTGCAACGCTCCGGACTCGTCGACATATAGATAGCGCTGCGGCTTGGAGGACTTATCCGGGACTTGCTGTTGGGTCGCCTCGATCATCTGTTCGATCGATTGCCCCGACTTTTTGGCTGTCGTTTCAAAACCAAACAGATTGAGCAACCGCCCCCGGAAATCGATATAAAAGGTCTGTGCCTGCGTTACCCCCGGGATCTCAATCGGCACCAGCACCAGCAACCGATCAACAGCAGTAAGCAGCGCAACACTCAATAAAAACCAGGCAAATAATTTTAACAACTTAAGCTTCAAGGGTGTCTCCATCCAGCACGTGATCCGGCAAGTGTACCGCCGCACACGGGCAAACTCAACACCTGCCTTACAGTTGCACTTTCGCATAGCGATGTGCAAGAATAGCTAGCTTTGAATATTAATGAATCAAGGAGCTCGAAGAATGAGTGAATCACAATATGACGTCATCATCATTGGCGGCGGCCCGGCAGGTATGACCGCCGGCCTATATGCCTCCCGTGCCATGCTGAAAACCCTGATGCTAGAAAAAATGATCATGGGCGGTCAAATGATGACCACCACCAAGGTGGAAAACTGGCCCGGCTATCCTGGAGGAATCGACGGCCCGGAGTTGATGATGAAGTTCCAAGAACACTGTGTCGAGTTCGGCCTGGAAACCGGTTACGGCGTGGTAGAAAAAATCATCGACAACGGCGACAGCAAAACGCTGATCGTCGATGGAAAGGAGCTTACCTGCCAAGCTGTGATCATCGCCACTGGGGTCATTCCGCGTAAACTAGGCCTCGATGGTGAAGAAGGGCTGGTCGGTCGCGGTGTATCCTACTGTGCCACCTGCGACGGAGCCTTTTTCCGCGACGTGCCGATCGCGGTGATCGGCGGCGGCGACACCGCTGCAGAAGAGGCCCTGTTTTTGACCAAGTTCGCCAGCAAGGTGATCATGGTCCACCGCCGTGACGAGTTACGCGCCACCAAGATTCTGCGCGACCGGATCGCCAAAAACGAGAAGATAGAAATAGCCTGGAACTCGGTGGTCGACAAGTTGCTCTTCGACAACACCGGTCTGACCGGTGTGGTGCTGAAAGATACCCAAACCGGTGAAATTCGCGAAGTCACCTTGAGCGGAATATTCGTCGCCGTTGGCGTTAGCCCGACAACCAGCTTTCTCAATGGCCTGATCGAACTCAACGAAGCAGGCTACATCAAAGCTGGCGAGGACACCCACACCAACGCGCCCGGCATCTACGCCGCTGGCGATTGCCGGACCAACATCCTCAAACAGGTTTCAACCGCAGTCGGCGACGGTGCTGTCGCCGCGATCATGGCGGAAAAGTATATTGAAGAACTGAAACATGCCTGACATCGTCAGCTAACTTAACACCTTGATGAAAGGGGCTCTGCAATGAGCCCTTCATCTGTTCAGGAGGGGGACAGATGCTCTCTCACCTGCATTAAGTTAGAACGATAATAGGCCAAAACATCTGGTGTATAGCTTCGCTCTTTTGCCTCGGAATCTAAATATTCGATTTTAACCGGCTGTTCTTCAAAAAACCTTACGGCCAAATTGAAGTCGAGAAGAATATTGGAATTTTTCAGTTTAATCTTGAAACTTCCCTATCTATCCGATACGAATTCAAAAAGAACGTGCTGGAGATGTTGCGCCAGCCGCTTGAGGACGGTCGGATCAGCATCAGCCGGGCGGCGCTCAGCCTGACCTACCCGGCCGATTTCATGCTGGTGGCAGCGATGAACCCCTGCCCCTGCGGTTTTCTGGGGAACACCAACCAGAAGCATCCCTGCACCTGCACGCCGATGATGATCCAGCGCTACCGCAGTCGCCTGTCTGGGCCGCTGCTCGACCGGATCGACCTGCACATCGAGGTGCCGCGGGTACCGCACAAGGACCTGAGCGCAACAACCTCTGCCGAAAGCAGCCCCACCATTCGCGAACGGGTCAAACAGGCACGCCATGTTCAGCGGGAGCGCCTGAACGAATTCGGCCTGCATACCAACTCACAGATGCAAAGTCGTCATATCGGCCGCTTCTGCCAGCTCGATGATGCCGGGGAGAAGCTGCTGGAACAGATCACCAGCCGCCTCGGCCTGTCGGCGCGCAGTTATACCCGTATCCTCAAGCTGTCGCGGACCATCGCCGATCTGGCCGGACAACCGCGGATCGAGCGGCATCACCTGGCCGAAGCGGTTCAATACCGGGGTCTGGACCGAAAAACCTGTTAGTATGCTCGCAGAACAGTAAAATCCTTTTACAAGATAAATATTTGTGAATTTATCTATTTATTGATATCTTGTTACCACTCACACTAAACATTGTTATCCATGAAACATTAATATGATATTTGCATGGTTCCAAAGAGGTTCTCAGATGAAAAAAATCACCGTACTTGTTATCTCCGCCCTGTTACTGTCCGCTGGCCTGCTGGTTGCGATGGGATACGAGGACCAACAGCTACACGCTTCCTGCAACTACTGCGGCATGAACCGCGTCAAATTCGGCCACAGCCGGATGTTGATCGAGTACGTCGATCAGAGCAGTGTCGGCACCTGCAGCCTGCATTGCGCAGCGGTCGAATTTGCGGTAACTATTGACAAAGACCTGCAAACGATCAAGGTTGCTGATTTCAACAGCAAAGAGCTGATCGATGCGGAAACAGCATCCTGGGTGATCGGCGGCGACAAACCGGGCGTGATGACCTCACGTGCCAAATGGGCTTTCAGTGACCAGGCGGCAGCGGAAAAGTTCGTCAACAGCCACGGTGGTAACCTTGCCGACTTTGATCAGGTGATGAAAGCGACGTACGAAGATATGTACATGGATACCAAGAAGATCCGCAACAAGCGTAAAATGAAAAAAATGAACATGTCACACATGGAGCACAAGTAAATTTTATGCGCATCCTGATTTATCTTTTACTCTGCCTTTTGCTCTTTTCCAGCAGCTGCTTTGCCAAACAGCCGCAGCAGCCGGACAAGAAAGAACGCTGCCCGGTTTGTGGGATGTTCATTTCGCCCTACCGTGACTGGATGGGAACCATTCTGTTCAAAGATGATTCGCAACTGTTTTTCGACGGCGCCAAAGACCTGTTTCGTTATTATTTTTCCCTGCCGAACAAAAACGATTCCCGAACCCGCGACGATATCGCCGAGATTTATCTGACAGATTACTACAGTGTGCGCCTGCTGCCGGTCAACCAGCTGTTCCTGGTGCTGGGCAGCGACGTCTCCGGCCCGATGGGACATGAGATGATTCCTGTCACCGGAGAAGAGGCTGCTAAAACCTTCGCCAAAGATCATAACGGGCAGAAGATTATCTCCTTTGAGCAGCTGACCCCGCAGTTGATCCCGAAAGATTGATGCAACGCTCACTAGCCTTCGGCGCTTACCTACTTTTTTCCAGCCTACTGCTGGCGCTGTTACTCTACAGCGGCCGACAACAAGCAGACACGGTCGCAGAGCATTATTTCCCGGCCAACCGCCAGCTGGTTAAACAGCTCGGCCTGACCGATCTGTCCATCTGGAGCGAAGCCCGCTACACCCGTCATCCTTCACAGGCCGATCTGTTCACCGCCTTTCAAGACTACCCCGGCGCCTTCGACCACTTTCCCGCCGGATCGATTATCGGCCCCGGCTGCCTACAAGGCAGCCCCAGCCTTTCCTTCCAGAAAAGGGGGCAACCCTGATGTCGGCCAGGCTGAAAATCCTTGAACACGCGCTCGCCTCCATGGCCCGCCGCAAGCAGAAGAATTTTGCCATTATCGCCGTTTATACCTTAACGGTGGCAACACTGGCCTCGATCCTTTTTTTGACCCAGGCGCTGCGCAACGAAGCGGCCAATGTCCTGCTTGGCGCTCCCGACTTGGTGGTGCAGCGGCTGCTCGCTGGACACCATGATCTGATTCCCAAGCAATATGCCGAGCAAATCGCCAAATTGCCAGGAGTCGGCAAAGTCACGCCACGGGTCTGGGGCTACTACTACGACAGCCTGAAAAAGGTCAACTTCACCCTGCTCGGCGTCAACGACGCAAGCGAACCACCGTTACTCGCCGGCCACCTTCCGACCAGCGGCCGCCAATGCGCCCTCGGCAGAGGGATCGCCGATACCTACGGAGTGGAGATCGGTGACAGCCTGGTGCTGGTCGACTCTAAAAACCGGACCCTCCTGTATGAAATTACCGGCCTGTTCAGCCATCAATCGAGCCTGCTGACTAACGACCTGATCCTGCTCCCCGAAGCGGAACTGCGCCGCTTCTTTGCCTTGCCCGACAGTCAGGCCAGCGACCTGGCGGTACAGGTCTACAACGAACAGGAAGTCTCGACCCTGGCGAAAAAGATCAAACACCAGCTGCCCGACACCCGCCCGATCGGCAAAATGGAGATCCTGCATACCTACGATACCGTGTTCAACTGGCGCAGCGGTATCATGCTGACCATCTTTTCTTCAGCGCTGATCGCCTTCTGCATCCTCGCCTGGGACAAAGCCACCGGCATCAGCGCTGAAGAAAAGCGGGAGATTGGCATCCTCAAAGCGATCGGCTGGGAGACAAGTGATGTGCTGCTGCTGAAATTCTGGGAAGGACTCGCGGTTTCACTCTCCTCCTTCCTGCTCGGCACCATCATCGCCTATCTGCATATTTTCTTTTTCGGCGCCGGCGTGCTGGGTCCGGTGATTCAGGGCTGGTCGGTGCTGTTTCCGAAGTTTGATCTGACCCCGGCGATCGACCTCTACCAGATCTTCGCCCTTGCCGGCCTGACCATTATCCCCTATATCGCCTGCACCGTGATCCCCTCATGGAAAAATGCCGTGACCGATCCCGACAGCGTGATGAGGAGCTGAACCGATGGCCGCCCTGATTCAAGCGCACACGCTGAGCAAAATCTACAACCGCCATCAGGCCGACGAAGTCCGAGCGCTGAGTGAGGTCACTTTTTCGGTCGAAGCAGGGGAGGCAGTGGTCCTACAGGGCCCGAGCGGCTCTGGGAAAACTTCGCTGTTGAGCCTGATCGGCTGCATGACCCGCCCGACCTCCGGCCAGCTCAGGATCGGGGAAAAAGAGGTCTCCAGGCTGCCGGAACCGTTTCTCGCCCGGGTTCGTCGCGAGACCTTCGGCTTCATCTTTCAGCAGCTTAACCTGCTGCGCGACCTGAGCGTACTCGACAATATCCTGCTACCACTCTACCCGGCTGATCTGAAAACGGCCGAAATGCATTCGCGGGCGGAACGGGTGCTGGAGCAGCTCAACCTGCTCGAAAAACAGCGAATGAAAGTTGCCCAACTCTCTGGCGGCGAACAACAGCGGGTCGCCATCGCCCGTGCATTGATCAACCAGCCGGAGATTATCATCGCCGATGAACCGACCGCCCACCTCGACAGCACATTAAGCAAAGAGTTGCTGGTGATTCTGGAGCACCTGAAGAAGGACGGCAAAACGATCGTCTTCGCCACCCACGATCCATATGTTTATCAGCATCGACTGGTCGACCGCCGTTTCTCTATGCATGACGGTGTCCTACGGAAGGCCGAATAACTGTGCTGCTGAACCCCGGTATTCTCGCCCTGCTGCTCGGCTGTTCGCTCGCCTTTGCCATGCTGCTCTATGCCGCCTGGCTCGGCCTGCGGATCCTTTCGCGCTGGGACCCGCAAAGCAGTTCGGAAGCCCAGCTACAGCTGGAGCGCAGAACCTACCTGGTCTCCACCCTGACCAATTATGCCTTTAGCTTTGAAATACTCTCCGGGCTACTGTTCATCTTCACTCTTGAGGACATTCACAGTCTGTTCATCGGCGCCATGTGCGCTACCGGTACGCTCAACGCCAACCAGATCGGCTGGCTGGTCCTGCTGATCAAAATCGTCCTGTTTTTCACTGCTGCGATCTGGGTGCACTTCAACCGGCTCGACCAGCGCACCGAAGATACCCCACTGGTGCGGCCCAAATATCTCGGGCTGCTGTTGCTGACTCCGCTGGTCGGCCTCGACCTGCTGTTGCAATACAGCTACTTCACCGGATTACAGCCGGAAATCATCACCTCATGCTGTGGCTCACTGTTTACCCTCGGCAGTGACAGCGTCGCCAGCGAACTGGCCGGCCTGCCGGTGGAACCGACGATGCTGACGTTTTTCCTGGCTGCCGGAATCTTTCTGATTCTTTTGGTGCTCTGCCTCAGCTCCAAGCTAGCGCTGTTCCGCTACCTACTGTTCGTTGCCAGTTTGGGACTGTTCTTCGTTTCTCTGGCCGCGATCGTCTCTTTTATCTCGCTCTATATTTACCAGATGCCGACTCATCACTGCCCCTTCGACATGCTGCAGGCCAACTACGGTTTCATCGGCTACCCTCTCTACGGCGGGTTGTTTATCGGCTGTCTGTACGGCTTGTTGCCCGGGCTGGCACAGCTGTTGCCGAAGACGCTTTCGCTCCACATCGAGATCGAAAAAACCGAGCGCCGGTGGCTGTTGCGGGCGTTTTTCGCTATAGTGATCTTTTTGCTGATCGTTGCCGGTCCGATCCTGCTCGGCCCCTTTATCCTGTTGAGCTACTGAATCGATGAAAACCAAAGCTATCCTGTCACTGCTGGCCATTATCGCCATCACGGCCCTGCTCTATTTCCTGACCTTGGATGAGGAGCGCTACCACCGTACCCAGGTCGATTATCCGATTCCACCGGTCACCCTTCTGGACGAGCATGGCCAGCCGGTGGTTTTGCGTGATTTTCTGCTGGTCGACAAGCCGGTTATGCTGGAATTTCTTTTCACCTCCTGCACCACCCTCTGCCCGAATCAGGCAGTGCAGTTTGCCAACTTCCAGAAAAAACTGCCGAACAGCGAACAGGTCCGGCTGGTTTCGATCACCGTCGATCCGGAAACCGACACCCCGGCAGTGCTGAACCACTACCTGCACCAGTACCAGGCGCTGCCAGGCTGGGACTTTCTGACCGGCAGCAAGTCCGACATCAAGCAGGTGATGACCGCCTTTAACATCAAACCTTCCGACATGATCACCCACGATTCGTCTCTGCTGCTCCGCCATCCAAAAACCGGCCAGTGGACCAGAATCGACGGCCAACTGAGCAGCCAGGACTTCATCCACGAGCACCAACTCCTGCTCCAATAAGCCCGCCCTTCACACTGAACTTTATTTTTCCGCTAAAGATTGACAGCTGCCGGCTATAACGTAAAACTTTTTATGTCTGCATGCTTTGCCCCCGGGAGTTGTCCGACATGCCAGAAGAGAACACCTTTTTCCTGCCGGTCAAAGACCACTGTCACCGCGGCCTGATCACCTGCCACATCGAAGACAAAATCATCGACGCCAGCATCATCATGCGCGATAAAAGCATCTCCAGCATTATCGCCTGCGATGATAAGGGAGAGCCGGTTGGCATCATGACCGATCGTGACCTGCGCAACAAAGTGGTGGCCGGGCGGGTCGATCCGGAAAAATCGGTGGTGCGGGAACTGATGACCGCCCCGGTCATTTCGGTCAGGGAAGAGGACACCCTGTTCGAGGTGCTCTACCAGATGTCGCGGCACCGGATTCACCGGGTCGGCGTCATCGACGGTCAGAACCGGCTGGTCGGCATCATCAACGAATCGGACATCATCCGCCTTCAGAACCGCTCACCGCAGAAGCTGCTCCGCTCCATCGACGAGGCGACCAGCGTCGATGACCTGAAAGAAATCCACGATCACATGGAAGAGCTGATCGTTTTTTTGCGCAGCAGCGGGGTTTCGACCCGCGATCTGGTGCGGCTGATCTCGCTGCTGAACGATCAGATCAACCTGCGCCTGATTAATGTCCTGCAGCAGGAGAACTTCCCCGCACTGCCAGAAAGATGCGCCTATCTGGTACTCGGCAGCGAGGGGCGCCGTGAGCAGACCCTGAAAACCGATCAGGACAATGCCATCATCTATGCCGACGAACTGACACCGGAAGAGATCGACAAGCTCCGTGATTTTTCCCAGGTGCTGATCGATGCCCTGATCGAAATTGGGGTCCCGGAATGCCCCGGCGGTATCATGGCTAAAAACCAGTTCTGGCGGCGCAGCATCAGCGACTGGAAAGACACCATCGACAGCTGGATCGCCACCCCGAGCGGCGAGAATATCCTCAACTTCAGCATGTTTTCTGACATGCGCACCCTCTGGGGGGACTCCTCCCTGGAACTCGATCTGCAGCGACACGTTATCCAGCGCGCCAGCGAGAACGGCATCTTTCTCGCCCACATGGCGGCCAACGTCTGTCGCTTTCCACCCCCACTCGGCATGTTCGGACGGATCAAGGCTGAAAAAAACGGGCCACATATCGGCATGATCGATCTGAAAAAGGGCGGAATCTTCGCCATTACCGAAGGGGTGAAAACCCTGGCGCTGGAAATCGGGGTTCTCGAAGGGAGTACCACCGACAAACTGAAGGTGTTGCAGGAGCAGGAGGTGCTCAACGAAAAACAGGTTGGCGACCTGGACGCTGCCTTCAATCTGCTGACCTTTTTTCGCCTACGCAGCCAGATCGCCGCGCGCGTCGCCGGCCGCGATCCGGACAATCACATGGCCCCCAGTTCATTGAACCGGGTGGAACGGGGAAGACTGAAGGTCGCCCTGGAAGTGGTAGAGTCGTTTCAGGGGTCGCTCAGCTCACACTTCCAACTGAACATGCTGCGCCGCTAATCCTCTTTGCTCCAGGTTGAGTTATTTAGCCAGTGGCCTGATCTAGTCCATGTTCTCCCGTCATCTGAAACGCTTCCGGATCACTGCGATCTCCTCTTCCGGCAACTGCAGCCACTGCAGAAAGCTCTGGTGGGCCTGCGGGTAGTGGGCCTCAAACAGCCGATGCCACCGCTCCATCATCTCCTCGCTTAAGTCGGTTTGCCGAAACAACTCGACCCATTGTGTTTTTCCAATATCCTCCGCCATTGTCAGACTCCTTTCTCGCCGCTGAAGTTAGCTGATAATTCTAACTTAAAGTGTGCCGCGGTAGTCGGATCAAGGAGAAATCAGGAAAATGCGACTGCCTTTATGTTAAAATTTTTCCTCATCTAATTTCCTTTCTGATAACGGGCACTAGCAAATGGAAAATTTCAAATCTTTTTTCAAAAAAGAATCGACTGCCGGTATCCTGCTGATTTTTTCGGCCATATTCGCCATTATCCTGGCCAACACCCCCCTAGCAAACTATTACGAACTGCTGATCAATACCCCGGTGGCTGTACAGATCGGCAAGCTGGAAATCGCCAAGCCGCTTCTGTTGTGGATAAACGACGGCTTGATGGCGGTCTTTTTCCTGCTGGTCGGCTTGGAACTGAAACGGGAAATGCTGCAAGGGGAGCTTTCACAGCTGAGCAACGTAATTCTGCCAGGGATTGGCGCAATCGGTGGCATGCTGGTCCCGGCTGCAGTTTACCTGCTCTTCAACTATCAGAACCAGACTGCGGCCCAAGGGTGGGCGATCCCGGCGGCCACCGATATCGCTTTTGCGCTCGGCGTGCTTTCGTTACTCGGCTCACAGGTTCCGACCAGCCTGAAAGTGTTCCTGACGTCACTGGCGATCTTCGATGATATCGGCGCCATTCTGATCATCGCCATTTTCTATACCGCCAACATCTCTTTTTCCGCATTGCTCATAGCGACCACCTGTCTGATTTTATTGTTCATTATCAACCGTATTGGTGTACATGAGCGGGCGCCCTATTTTGTCATCGGCATGATCATGTGGGTAGCGCTGCTCAAATCGGGTGTGCACGCGACCCTTGCAGGAGTATTGTTGGCCCTGTTCATCCCGATTAAACCCGATAAAGAGCACGCGGAATCGATGCTGCATGAGCTGGAGCACGAACTTCACGGTCTGGTCGCTTTCGTGATCTTACCGTTGTTCGCTTTTGCCAATTCGGGAATCAACCTCGCCAATGTGGGGCTTGACTACCTGCTGCACAACGTCCCGCTGGGGATCGCCTGCGGGCTTTTTTTCGGCAAGCAGATTGGCATCTTTTCTTTCTGCTGGCTCGGCATCAAGCTCAACCTGACCCGCCTGCCCCAGGGGATGAGCTGGACCAGCCTGTACGGTATCGCTCTGTTGTGCGGGATCGGTTTTACCATGAGTCTGTTCATCGGCTCGCTGGCCTTTGAAGAGACCGGCACCAACCAGCTGTTCGATGAGCGACTCGGGATCATCATCGGCTCGCTGCTCTCCGGAATTGTTGGCTACTTGGTCCTCAAGCGGGTGCTCAAGCACGGATAAGCAGAATCAACTGTCCTGCGTCCGCAGGAAGAATGCGCCATTGACTGACAAACAGCATCTGCTATGCTCGGCGCATGATTCGACTGTTACTTCTCTCTATTCTTATTCTTTTGTGCTCCTGCAGCACCCGGCAGCCAGCGGCTGTGCCAGTGAGTGGATCCGACCCGATCTCGGGCCTGCTGGAACAGGTCCCTCCGTTTACAGAGACAATACCGCAGCCAGAATCGAAGCAGCAGTCAACCAAACCTTTGCAAAAAATGGGTTTTTCAACCCAAGTCGGCGCGTTCAGTCAACTGGACAACGCAGTGCGACTGGAGAACTCGTTGAAAGGGCTGGGGGTAGATGCCTATTATTTCCGACATGATGACGGCCTCTACAAGGTTCGTTTCGGTAACCACCGCGAATACTATGACGCCCGCAGCGAAGCGGAACAGTTGCAGCAAAGCGGTGTTATCGACAAATTCTTCATCGTCATTCCCGAGGACTATGCGGTAGCAAAAATCGCCAAAAGCGGCCATGGCAACCTGCGTGATGAGTTGGTCAAAACCGCTCAGCGCTTTCTCGGCGTACCGTACCGCTGGGGTGGCGAAGATCGCAAAAACGGCTTCGACTGCAGCGGCCTGACCATGGTCAGCTACCGCCTGAACGGCCTCAACCTGCCGCGCAATTCGCGCATGCAGTTCAACGCCGGACGCTCTGTCGCCAAAAACCGGCTGCAAAAGGGCGATCTGGTGTTCTTCGCCACCAAAGGCGGAACGCGCGTGACCCATGTCGGCATGTACGCCGGCAACAACCAGTTCATTCACGCGCCGCGCACCGGCAAAACCGTCCGCTTCGCTAGCCTGGCAAATAAATTCTGGAAAAGAACCTACGTCGGCGGACGCAGTTATCTCTGAAATGAAAGAAGAAAAGATGAAGCTGTTACATATTTACGGCAGCCCCCGCCAGCAGGGCAACACCGCCGACATTTCGGCGGTCTTCTGTAAAGTGGCAGAACGCCATGGGGCGAGCGTCGAATGTTACGATTTGAACCGGCTCAGCTATCGCGGTTGTCAGGCCTGCTTCGCCTGTAAAAAGAGTTCCGAACGCTGCGTGCTGCAGGACGATATCACCCCCGCCCTCGATGCGATCCAAGAAGCCGATGTAATCCTCTTCAGCAGCCCGGTCTATTACACCGATGTGACCGCGCAGCTGAAGGGCTTCATCGATCGCACCTTCAGCTACTTCGTCCCCGACTACTGGAAACATGAGAAGAAGAGTCGCCTGCGACCGGGCAAACAGCTGGTCTTCCTGCTGGTGCAGGGTGCAACCGACGAAGAACGTTTTAATGACATCTTTCCCCGTTACCGGGAGATCTTCTCCTGGCATCCCTTCAAGCAGATCCACCTGCTGCGCGCCACCGGGGTCTACAGGCCGGGGCAGGCGGCAAAACGGCCGGATATAATGCTGAAAGCGGAACAGCTCGCCGAGCGAATTTTCACCAGAGGCACTTAAAACATAAGCGCCCCCGCTCTTACGAACGGGGGCGTTTATGTTTGGACAAAGTCTATTTTACAGGCAGGTCTGGATGCCGCCGTGGCGGATGATTTCGCCATCGACCTGATAGACAACATCCTCGGCGATGTTGGTTGCCAAGTCGCCCATCCGCTCAAGGTAGCGGGAAATCGACAGGTAATAGACCAGCCCATCGAGATAGGTTGGGTCCGACCTGATCGCCTCTTTCACCCTGGTAAAGTTCCCCTTGTGCATCGCATCAACATCATCATCCAGCTTGATGGTTTTGCGCGCCAAGTCGGTATCCTTTTCGACCAGTGAATCGAGAGCCATCTTCAGCATTTTTTCCACCAGTTCGGCCATCCGGGCGATATCGTAGGGACACTCGATCCTGATTGCGCCGCCCAGGTCGATGGCGCGATCAGCGATGTTGACAGCAAAATCGGCGACCCGCTCCAGGTCGTTGTTGATCTTGAGGATCGAAACGATAAAACGCAGATCGGTGGCGACCGGCTGGTGCAGAGCCAGCACCTTCAGGCATTCCTCCTCCAGTTCGATTTCCATGTTATCGATTTGGGAATCGCCTCCCTTAACCCTCTCCGCCAGCTTGCGGTCGCTGGTCAGCAAAGCCTGCACCGCTTGCTTAACCCGTCCCTCAACCTCGGCGCTTAACGCCAGAAGCTGCTTTTTCAGCTGATCAAGTTCCTGTTGCATTAAAACTGCCATGATTCATTTATCCTTTCTCAACCGAACCGGCCGGTGATGTAATCTTCGGTCTGTTTGTTCTGCGGCTTGACGAACAGCTGTTCGGTCAATCCGTATTCGATCAGGTTCCCCTCGAACAGAAAGGCGGTGTTATCGGAAACCCGCGCCGCCTGCTGCATGTTGTGAGTAACGATGATGATGGTGAAGTTCTCGCGCAGCTCGCCGATCAGCTCCTCGACCCGGGCCGTCGATTTTGGATCGAGCGCGGAGCAGGGCTCGTCCATCAAGATCACTTTCGGGTTGACGGCGATCGCCCGGGCGATACAGAGCCGCTGCATCTGCCCGCCGGAGAGGCCCAGCGCGCTGTCGTGCAGGCGGTCCTTCACCTCGTCCCACAGGGCCGCGCCCTTCAGGCTGGTTTCGACCCGTTCGTCGAAAAAGCTTTTGTCCTTTTCGCCGGCGATCCGCAGGCCGTAGATGACGTTCTCGTAAATCGACTTCGGGAACGGATTCGACTTCTGGAACACCATCCCGACCTGGCGGCGCAGCTCGATGATGTCAGTATTTTTATCGTAGATATCCTGCCCGTCGAGCAGTACCTTCCCCTCGACCCGGCTGATGTCGATCAGATCGTTCATCCGGTTGAAACAGCGCAGCAGGGTACTCTTGCCACAACCGGACGGGCCGATCAGGGCGGTAACCTGTTTTTCCGGAAAGGCGATATCCACACCGTGAATCGCCCGCGAGTCACCGTAATAAAAGCGCAGGTCCTCAACTTCGATGACCGGGTTCTCTATCTTAATAGGTGTCATAGTCTCTCATGCTCTCCTAAAAGGTGCCAAAAGTGTAACGTTTTTTCATCTTGTTGCGCAGGCGGATCGCCACGCTGCTCATCAGCAGGACAATCAACACCAGCAACAAAGCGGTGACAAAAACCATCGGCTTGGCCGCTTCGACGTTCGGCGACTGGAAGCCGATATCGTAGATGTGGAAACCGAGGTGCATGAATTTGCGATCGAGGTGGAGAAAGGGGAAGTTACCATCGATCGGCAATGTCGGGGCCAGCTTGACCACCCCGGTAATCATCAGCGGGGCAACCTCGCCGGCGGCGCGCGCCATAGCCAGGATCAACCCGGTCATAATGCCGGGCGAAGCCATCGGCAGCAGCACCCGCAGCAGGGTCTGGAACTTGGTGGCGCCGAGGGCGTAAGAGCCTTCGCGCATCTCCCGCGGGATGGCGCCGAGCGCTTCCTCGGTAGAGACAATCACCACCGGTACGGTCAACAGCGCCAGTGTCAAACTGGCCCAGAGCAGGCCGCCGGTGCCGAAGGTCGGGGTCGGCAGCCGCTCCGGGAAGAACACCACGTCAATGCTGTGGCCGATCCCGTAGACGAAGAAACCGAGGCCGAAGATGCCGTAAACGATCGAGGGGATACCGGCCAGGTTGTTGACGGCAATCCGCACGATCCGCACCAGTAAGCCTTCCTTGGCATATTCGCGCAGATAGACTGCGGCAATCACCCCCAGCGGGAAAGAGAAGAGGCTCATGACGAAGATCAGCATCACGGTGCCAAAGATCGCCGGGAACAGTCCCCCTTCGGTATTCGACTCGCGCGGCTCGCCGCTGACCAGCTCCCACAGTTTGGCCACGTAAAAACGGGCCTTGTCGGCACTACTCATGGTGTTGGGGGTGTAGACCTTCAAGATGTCGGCCAGCACGATCTCTTTCTGCTGCCCGTTTGCGTCACTGAACACCGCAGTGCGGGCATGAATCCTGTTCAGCCGCTCGCTCTGCACCTTGACCAGACGCTCAAATTCGTCGGCTTCGGCCTGCTTCTCTGCGCTCAATTCGATCCGCTGCGGTTCATTGGCTGCCACCTGGTGATAATCGATCTTCAGCAGTTTCAGCCGCAATTGCTCGCCCCGGTAGCTGATTTCGATCAGCCGCTGATCCAGTTCGGAGAGTCCCGCGCGGGCAGTTTCAACCTGGTGCAGCGCCTGTCGCAGCTGATCGAGAGAGGCCGGCTTGCCTTCAAGCGTCTGTAGCCGGCCGAAAAAATCGCCGTACTCAGCACGCTCCAGCACCAGCAGGTCGGCCGGGGTGCTACTGGAAACGATCTGCGCTTCATCGATCCAGCGAAAATCGAGACCGTTGAGATCACGGTTGGCAATCTTGTACTGGCGGCGCATCCCGCTGTGGTCGGCGGTCTCTTCGACTTGGGTCTGCATGCCGACCAGCAGGCTGCCGTCTTTCAGTTCAAGCTGCTGCAACGGTGATGGCCAGAAGACCCCCAGCCCGCTGACCATGATGACGAGCAGCAGGATAGCGGCGGACAGCAGGGTGAGCGACAGCGCCGCGCCCGACAGCCAGACCATCGGCTCGCCAACCCGCCAGTATTTATTCATCTCTTTCGGGGTTCGATTAAACATAACAGCTATCCTTAAAAACGGCCGTACTTGGCGCGCAGCCGCTGACGAACGATTTCTGCCACGGTGTTGACGATAAAGGTGAGGATGAACAGGATCACCGCCGACAGGAACAGCACCCGGTACAGCGAACCATCCACTGGGGCCTCCGGGATCTCGACGGCGATATTGGCCGACAGCGGCCGCATGCCGTTGAAGATCGACAAGTCCATGATCGCAGTGTTGCCGGTCGCCATCAGCACGATCATCGTTTCACCGACCGCCCGGCCGAAGCCGATCATGGTGCCAGCGAAGATGCCGGGAGAAGCGGAGGGAAGAATCACCCGCCAAACCGTCTGCCAACGGCTGGCGCCGAGCGCTAGGGAGGCCGCTTTGAGGCTGTTCGGTACGTTGGAGAGGGAGTCCTCGGCGATGGTGAAAATGATCGGGATCACGGCAAAGCCCATGGCAAAAGCGATAATGATGCAGTTACGCGGATCGTAGCGGGTCCCCAGTTCGGAAAACAGCCATTGCTTCAGGTCGCCGGCGAACAACCACTGTTCAAGCCCCGGCCCGAGAGTGCTGGCCAGAGCCACCGCACCGATGATGATCGGGATCACGGCCAGAAACTCATAGCCGCGCTCGACCTGTTTCAACGGTTCTAGTTTACGCGCGGCCTGCCAGAGCAGGATACACAGCATCAATGCCGCTGGCAGCAGCACGAGACTGAGAAAGACCGAGCCGAGCGAGCTTTCGATCAAAGGCGCCAGCCAGAGGGCGGCAAGAAAACCGATGATCACCGTCGGTACCGCGGCCATGATCTCGATCGCCGGTTTAATCATGCCCCGCAGTTTCGGCCGGGCGAACTGGCTGGTGTAAATGGCACCGAAGATCGCCAGCGGCACCGCGAACAACATGGCGTAGAAGGTGCCTTTGAGAGAGCCGAAAATCAGCGGCGTCAGACTCAGTTTCGGTTCGTAGTCATCGCTCGCAGCCGACGACTGCCAGACATACTCGGGCTGGTCGTACCCCTCGTACCAGACCTTGCCGAACAGGGTCTTGAGGCTGATCTCCGGATGTGGAATGAACAAACGCCAACTCAACAGGTCGCCGTTCTCGCCGAGGGCGACCAGTCCGTCGCCACGGGCGGTCAACGCATAGCGGCTGATCCCGCCGGGCGGATTGAAACCGAGCAGGAAGCGTTCACTGGTCATATAATCGAGGTGCAGACCGTCCCCGCTACGGCTGAGTACGGTCTTGTCGCGCAGCGAGTGGGATAATTTGTCCACCGGCGCAGCATGCCCGGTCAGCTGGTGAATGCGGGTCAGGGTCCGTTTGCCGCTGCTGTCTCCGCGCACGCCGAACCAGGTCGAAACCTGGCCGCGCTCGTCACCGACCGCCAGCGAAACATCGCCGAACACCATCGACAGCGCGGTGATCCTGCGCTGGTCGGCAAACGCCTGCAGGTGGTCGACCAGGTTCGCCTCTCCGGACTCTTCGAGGCTCCAGTGCAGCAGTTCGCCGGTGGCAGTGCCTGCGTAGAGCTGGGTGCCACTATCGTTGAGCACCAGCGCGGACAGCTGTCCGGCACCGTTAAGCTCAAGGATCTCACTGCTTTCCGTCACTTCCTCCTCGCCGAGGAAGTTTTCCGTCACCTCACGCTGCTGGACCTCCAGCCTGCCATCTGCAAACAGGTCAACCCGGGTCTGGCGTCCCTCATCGTTGACGCGGGCCAGACTCTGCTCGACTTGCTGCGGCACTGCGGGAAATTCCCCACGCGACTCCAGCGTATGGCGGATACTGCGGCGGTTATTATCGGCGGCATCGTAGAAGGGGCTGAACTTGACCTGTTCGACGCTCAAGGAACCGTCGTCCCAGTGCAGAACATGGTTGAGGCGGCCGAAGTTCTCCACCGCCAGCAAACGCTTGTCCGCTTCTGCAGGGCGCAAGCGAATCTGTTCGAGTTCGCGCCCGTCCGCCAGGTTGATGAAACGGATGGTGCCGCCGGCGTCGATGGTATAGGCGGTTTCGAGGTAGTCATCCATGCCGACCGCCAAGACCTGAACATTCGACGACACGAAGCCAGATTCGACCCGCGCGATTTGTCGTGCCGTTGGCGACATGAACAACGGCAGCGAAACCTCGACGATCAGGACGAGAATGAAGATCACGCAAAAAATAATCGCCAGCCCGCCGATGGAGATGGCCCAGCTGGCGAGGCGATCGTTGCGTTTAACCTTCTTCAGATAAACCGGTTTCATATAGTTTTCTCTCAAGCTGTAAAGACGAAAACAGGCCCTGTCCCCTTTACGGGGACAGGGCCGGGGTTCACCCTTGGATCAAGATCTGCTTGGGATCAGTCGAGCAGGGCAAGTTGCTTTTGAGCCACCTCGGCCGGCAACGGCAGGAAGCCATCCTTGACCACCACTTCCTGCCCCTCTTTCGAGAGAACGTACGTGATGAATTCCTTGACCAGAGTTGGCAGCGGCTGGTTCGGCTGCTTGACGACGTTGATGTAGAGCATGCGACCGAGAGGATACTTGCCGCTCAGCACGTTGTCGTAGTTCGGCTCGTAAGCGGTCTCGCCGTCCTTGTCCGACAACGGCAAGGCGTTAACACCGGAGGTCACGTACCCCATTCCGGAGTAGCCGATCGCGACCTTGTCTTCGGTGACGCCCAGCACGACCGAGGCGTTACCCGGTTGCTCCTTGACGATATCCTTGTAGTCACCTTTTTTCAGGGTGTGCTCTTTGAAGAAACCGTAGGTTCCCGAAGCCGAGTTACGACCGTAGAGGCTGATCGGTTTGTTGGCCCAGCTGCCGGTCAGGCCGAGCTGGCCCCAGGTGGTCACGTCAGCACCCCCGCGCTTCTGGGTCTTGGAGAAAATCGAGTCGACCTGGGTCATCGACAACTGTTTCAGCGGGTTGTCTTTGTTGACAAATACAGCCAGGGCATCTAGAGCGACACCGATGGTGGTCGGCTTGAAGCCATACTTGGCCTCGAACTTTTCAACTTCTTTCTTCTTCATCTTTCGGCTCATCGGACCAAGCTGGCTGGTCCCTTCGATCAGTGCCGGGGGAGCGGTCGAGGAACCTTTGCCCTCGATCTGGATGTTGACATTCGGGTACTTCTTGCGAAAACCTTCGGCCCAGAAAGTCATCATGTTGTTCAGGGTATCGGAACCGACGCTGTTGAGGTTGCCGGCAACACCCTGGACCTTGACATAGTCACTGAGGTTAACGTCGACCTTGATCGGTCCAGCAAAGACGATAGTGGCAACAACCAGAGCCAGCACGGTCAGGCTCAGGCTTTTGAGAACAGTTTGCAGCTTCATTGTGTGCATCTCCATAAATATGTTTTTGTCATTAGTTGATGCGAGAAGAATGCACTTACAATGTTAGGTTTGTGTTAGGAGAACGTGAGGAGTTCACTAAAACAGCGATGTCGCAAAAAAGGACTCCGTCCTACTCGGAGTTCCTTCCGGCAACGGTTCGGGGCAAAAGAATCGTAAAAATGCTCCCTTCGCCAAGATTGCTGGAGACCGAAACTTCGCCCCGGTGTGCCTGAGCGACATGCTTGACGATCGCTAGGCCGAGGCCGGTGCCGCCAAGGTTGCGGCTACGCGCCTGATCGACCCGGTAAAAACGCTCAAACAGACGGGACAAATGCTTTTCCGGAATGCCGCAACCGAAATCGCGCACCCGGATGGCTACTTGCTCTTTCAGCAACTCGGCTTCGAGCAGTACCCGCCCACCGGTATCGCTGTATTTGATCGCGTTGGTCAGCAGGTTGATGATTGCCTGTTCGAGTAACGGGGCATTGACCCGCACCTGCAAATCTTCAGGACAGGTAATTTCAAGTTCAATCTGCTGTTCGGCCAGCAGGCTATCACAGGCGGCACCTGAGCTCTCCAACACCGGCAGCAGCTCTTCGACCTGCATCTCCCAACTTCCACCTATCACCCCCTGCTCAATCCGCGAGAGATCGAGCAGATCCTCGACCAGCGCGTTCAGCCGGTTGTTCTGCTTGAAGATGATTTCCAGAAAACGCTGGGTGGCCGGATCGGAAGAGTCATCATCAATGAGTGTCTCGACGGCACCACGAATAGCGGTGATCGGAGTCTTCAACTCGTGGGAGACATTGGCGACGAAATCGCGTCGCACCGATTCCAGCTGCCGCAGGCGGGTCAGGTCGTGCAAGACAATCAAGACGCCGATCCGCTCCTTTCCGGCGCCCGTCAGCGGTGCGGCCTGAGCATGCAGGTAGCGCTGCTGCGGTCCGTGCAGAACCAGTTCTTCCTCGATCGGCTCCTCATGCACCAGCGCCCGCCGGACAAAACGCTGCAATTCCGACTGGCGGATCACCTCTTGGATTGGCCTGCCCGGCTGCAGCTTGTTTGAAAGCTTGAACAGCTCGGCCGCCGCCGAATTCAAACGGATCACCCGCTCGTTGTTGTCAACCGCCACCAATCCTTCAATCATACAGCCGAGGATAGCTTCGATCTCACTACGCTGACCGATTTCCTGTTCAATCAGATCGGACAGTTTGACCGCCATCTGATTCATCGCCGCAGCCAACCGACAGCTCTCATCAGAACCGGCCTCTTCGAGGGTTACAGCAAAATCCCCTTGCGCAAAACGTTGTGCCCCAACCGTCATCTGCTCAAGCGGACGACTGATCCGCCGTGACAGGTACCAGCAGATTGGCGCAGCCAGCAAAGCGATTACCACCCCCCCACCGAGCAGCTTCCAGTAAATCGTCTGGAAGGTTCGATCGATATCGGCAAGCGGAATTGCCGTGCGCACGCAGCCGATCAATTGATCTTGCTGATAGACCGGCAACGCAACGTACATCAAGGTCTGACCGAGGGTCCGGCTGAAACGGGTCGAGACCCCTTCGTTACCAGCAAAGGCTTGAAGAATCTCCGGACGCTGACCATGATTATCCATCAAGCGCGGATCTTCATCCGAATCGGCCAGTACCCGTCCATCAGCAAGAATGATGGTAATCCGCGTTCCGGAACGATCACCCAACCGGCTCACCATGTCCGTTAGCCAGACTTGGCGAACTTGATCAATATCTCCGGTCAACTGTTCAGCGATCAGCTGGGTCCTAGCGCGCAGTTCTTTGCTGGTCTGCTGATAATGAAAATCGCGCAGCTCGTTAAGCACAAACCAACTGACCGCCAGAATGACCAGTAAAATCAGAAACAGGTAAGCAGGGTAGAGCTGCCAGATCAGGCGGCGTCGTTTAAATTTCATAATGTTTCCCGGAAGCGGTAACCGACTCCGCGGACGGTTTCGATATAGGCTCCGCAGCCCCCCAGCTTTTTCCGCAAACCGGCAATTTGGACGTCGACGGCCCGATCGGTCACCGCATAATCTTCGCCACGGACCGCGTTGACGATCTGGTAGCGGGTTAACACCCAGCCGGGACGATGGGCCAAAGCGACCAGCACCCGAAACTCGGTATAGGTTAACTCGACGATGTCGCCGGAAACCTTCACGATATTTCGCCCAAGGTGGATCTGCAACTCCCCAAAGACAATCACTTCATTCTGGTCAAAATTATCAACGTCCCTGTTGCGGCGTAAAACCGTCTGAATCCTTGCCAATAGAATCTTGATGCTGAACGGCTTGGTCATGTAATCATCAGCACCCAGCTCGAGGCCTTTGACCACATCCGCTTCTTCACCACGCGCCGTAAGCATAATAATTGGTAACTTTGCTGTCTGCTCTTTCGCGCGCAGCTGTCTACAGATATCGAGGCCGCCAATGCCGGGCAACATTAAATCTAGGAGCAGCAAGTCGGGCTGATTCTCTTTGATCTTCTGCAACCCTTCTTCGCCGTCAGAAGCACACTCAACCTGGTAACCGACCTTGAGCAGGTTAAAATGCAGCAGGGCGAGGATATCTTCCTCATCCTCAACGACAAGGATCGTTTTATTTTCACCCATTAAAAACCTCACATTCTTCTTAGCGTAATTTCGCTGTAAGTTCGCTTAATATTGTTAGCGTTATGTGAGCAAGAGCTTAATTTTCTCATCTTCCAGACAAAAGAATCAAATCTAGCACGATTTGCCGCAAAAAAAACAAGGGCTCTCTTTTTAAGAGAGCCCTTGTAATTTATGTCTTTGGAATTGGGGATAATTTGTCCGAAAATTAAGTATAAGATCGCCACTTTTGTCTGTGTTAGACACCCTTGATAACATTCAGCATAGTGCTAAAGTCTTAGGAAATGGGTAAAGGTTTATGAGAGGAAGGGGCCGCTTGTTTATTCGTCAAGCAAGCAACGTACCGTGGGAAAACTTCAGGTCTTTCGCCATCAAATAAGTTGGTTGAAGAAGGAGGGGCTTATGAAAATCCCTGTCATATTTAAAGGTGGTAAGAAGCGATCTCTTAGCAAGGCCCAACTGGACTGTTGGCTGTCTGCGGGGCTAGTTTCATCTTTTATGCGATCTGATGGTTGGGTGGAAATCGACCGTGATAAATTGCGCAATAGTAGTGGCCCTTTTGTGGGAGAAGATCGTCGCACACATGGACCATTTACGGAAGAATATTGGTATTAAATTATATGGCTCTAGACTAGTTAACATAAAAAAATATGGAGTTTTAGTTTTGTTGGGTTTGTCGCCATCCAGACCGCCAATTACCAATAGTAGTGACATAAATAAGCCCCGGTCATCGTCGGGGTATTTATGTTTCGAGTTACTTTGGCGTTGAGCCGGTTCATACTTTTGAATCCGGCATATCATTTATTTTCTCCACCACCTTGACTTCACATCAAGTTCTGATATTTCGTTTAATATAATCTCGGAAGTGAATAATCCCGAAAAAGCCAATCCTTCCGTGAGGGGGGGGAGCGGAAAGCTACGGATCTTTAAGGGCAAAGATGGCCGAGCTGCCGAAGGATATCGATCCTGGGTGTGCTCGGTCATTGTATTGTGTGACCTGCACCTCTTACTTTCTTTGCTGGAAAGGGAGGTGACCATGAAGCATTTATTCCCGCTAGCTGTTTTGATGTTTCTTATGGCATTCACTGTTTTGGAGGGAAGGGAGAATGAAGGGCTGGCAAACACTCACTCCGTTATTGCAACTTGCATATCTCTGGAGGATTTTACCTGTAGTGGTATGTGCGCCTTTTGCCATACTCCTTCTGCTTCGTTGTCGGAGTTTTATACCAAGCTTTATCAAGATGGCGATGCTGAACTTTGCAAACCTTGCCATGTAGAAACAGCAGTTTTCCATAATTCCAATTTCCTGTCTTACGGGAACCACCCTTCGCAAATTGTTTATAATCCGCAGGAAGGTCAAAAACTTAAACCGGTTACCAGCGTCCCGTTGTTTTGTGCAGGTGGGGTATTCACCGACATCCAGTCCGGACCTTGCAAGATGTTGTGTTCAACATGCCACGATGCCCATAAGGATTCTTCAAAGAGTCTGAGAATCGATAACAATGGTTCCGCCTGGTGTAAAGACTGTCATGACCTGTAAATCTGGTTAACCGAGCTTTTCCGACCTAATATTTTTATGAAACACGCTACTCGTCAGAATCTTTTTAAGTGCATTATGGTTGGCGAAGTTGACATTTTCGGGTTTCGAAATTCGTGACTTAAACCCCATGTCGATCGATTACCTCTGCTCCTACATTATTGACTGCCACTCTGATCATTTCCCCGAGGCCCGGTCGAGGGCTGCTTGTGCCCCTTTGTCGTCTCCTTGGTTTCTTCGTGCTTCGGCGATGAGCCGCCAGTTTTTTTCTCGCATCGAGCGGTTGCCCTCAGCGAGAGCATTTGATTTCGCGGCCATATTTTCCGCTTGCTGATAGCGTCCCTGAGCGATCCGCACTTGAGCCAACTCCTGCCACAAGGCAGGATTAAGCGGCTCGATTCGCATGGCTCGTTCCAGCGATGCACCTGCCTGGTCTAACTGGCCAGCGGTGATCTGGTTGTTGGCCTGATCCAACAAGGAAAGTACCGCTCGGTTCTGCGAGGGGCTCGGCGGCAGGAGTGCACAGCTCGCCAGCAGCAGACTGGCTGCCAGTAAAGGAAATAGACGTTTCGTTGTCATCGGTCGAATATCCTTTCGAACCAGCCTTTTATCGATTTGCCAACCGAGGGCCTACTGCAGGGGGCGAACTCGGTCGGCGCCGAACCAGTAACAAAAGGCAGTTTGATTGCGTCACGGCACCCTGCTCCGCTGCGCAACCCCGAGACCGGATCGACCCAGATTTGCTCGACATTCTCCGGTTCCGGTAGGATCAGCGGTTCGGGGTTCAGGTCAGCCATCATTGTCCCCCATACGGACATGGCGCCGGAGGCGCCGGTAAGGCTGGTCGGCTGATTGTCATCGCGGCCGACCCAGGCCACCGCTAGGTGATCCCCGGTAATGCCGGCGAACCAACTATCACGGAAATTATCGGTGGTCCCGGTCTTTCCGGCGACCTCCAGCGCTGACGGTAAATAGGAACCGAGGTTGGACGCTGTTCCCCGCCTAACGACCTCCTGCATCGCAACGGTCACCAGGTAGGTTGGTGCACCCTCTACGACCTGCTCGACTACAAGCGGATAGCGCTGCAACGGTTTCCCCTCTGCGGTCAGGATCTCGCGGATCGCTTTTAGGGGGGCATTGAAACCGCCGCTGGCGATGGTTTGATAAATTTGGGTGACCTCCAGGGGGGACAGAGGGGTTGCACCGAGCATGCTCGAAGCGTACTCTGGAACTTCACGAGCCAAGCCGAACTGTTTCAGGTTGGACATCACTTTGGAGACACCGAGCTTAAGGCCGAGGCGGACGGTGGAGACATTGTATGAGTTGCTCAGGGACTCCAGCAGAGTTACTTCGCCGTGGAATTTTTGGTCATAATTCTCCGGAGCCCAGTCTTTGGTACCCGGCTGTTGCAACACCAGCGGACTGTCGTCCAGCCGCGTCATCAGAGTGTAGCGTTCCGGATACTGCAGGGCGGTGAGGTAGATGATCGGTTTAATCAGCGAGCCGATCGGTCTTCGGGCGTCGAGAGCCCGATTGAAGCCTTCAAAGCGCGGATCACGTCCACCCACCACCGCCTGAACTTCGGCATTCTGTGTGCTAGTGACCAACAGCGCCCCCTGCAGGCTATTCGGCTGGATGCCGCGGGCTTTTTCCAGCTGGGGTAGGCGCCTGCTTAAGGCGCGTTCGGCGGCACGCTGGACTCTGGGGTCGAAGGTGGTGAAGATCTGCAATCCTTCCGAGCGCAGGTCCTCGTCACGGTAATCCTGCCGCAACTGGCGATGTACTAGGTTGAGGAACGCTGGATAGGGTGAGGTGCCGCGGGACTGTCGCTCAACCACGCCAAGAGGTTCCGCCTGAGCCGCGATCAGCATTCCCTCGGTGATAAAAGCTTCATCAGCCATCACTCTCAGTACCAGGTTGCGCCGCTGTAGAGCGCGCTGCGGGTTGCTGCGCGGATTATAGTAGGATGGCCCTTTAAGCATTCCCACCAGCAGGGCCGCCTCGTGAAGGTCGAGTTGACTCACCGGTTTGGCGAAAAAGAAACGACTGGCCAGGCCGAAACCGTTAATCGAGCGGTCGCCGTCCTGACCCAGATAGACCTCGTTGAGGTAGGTTTCGAGGATTTCCAGTTTATCGTAATGCAGTTCCAGCAGCAAAGCCATTACCATCTCAGTCAGCTTGCGCTGCAGGGTGCGTTCAGCACTCAGGTAGAAATTTTTAACCAGCTGTTGGGTTAGGGTGCTTCCCCCCTGCACGCTGTCTCCTGTCGAAGTGGCGACGATGGCCCGACCAATGCCTCTCAGATCGATACCGCAATGGGAGAAAAACCGCCGATCCTCCACGGCGATCAAGGCATCGAGAACTGGGTCGGAGACTTGATCCAGTTTCACCAGCACCCGATCTTCTTTCTTGTCGGGATAGATCCCGCCGATGAGGGCCGGGTCAAGGCGCACCAGAGGCAGGGGCTTTTTACTGGTCCTGTCACTCAGGCGCTGCACGCGATCGCCGGAGAAGAGAATACGCAGACTGAGAGACTCTTGAAACCCGTCTCCGAAGGGGAACGGCCGGCTGACAAGGTCGAGGGTGCGGTTGTTCCAGCAGTAGCTGCCAGGCTCCTCCGGGGAAGCCGTTTCGCGGTAACCGAGGAGGGTAAGCTCAGCGTTCATCTCCGTGACCGTTAATTTCAGGCCGGGGTATAGTTCGAGCGGGCGGGCATAAACTTTGGCCGGCAACTCCCAGCGCTTGCCTTCAAAACGTTCGCGAACGGCGAAATCGAGGTAGAGGGTGTAGCTGGCAGCCAGTAGCAATCCGGCAAGCACGATTTTGATAAGCAGCCTCTTGCTAGGGCGCAATCCGGTTGCCTGCATTTGTTCTGATATTCATAGACGAGTTACTTTTCATTTTAGTGAACCTTGGGCAGTCAACTAAAATTCAGCTGAGTGCGATCTAAGTATTTTACGCTAATCTGAGTGCGTTGCAAGCCTCATTTATCAACATGATAGACAGGGAGAATGAAGAGGACTCCAGAGAGAAGGTCAAGAGAATAATTCGTTAGGGTCAAAGGCTGATTGCAGGTTGCAGATCTGGTCGAATAGACCTTTTTTCGCGTCTCGATTATCGTAATCTTTATGAGGCATAATAGAAAAGAAACGGGCAGGTGAGGCAATAATACCTTCCTGCCCGTTTTCTATTAACGAGTTTTTCTGAATTTCAGCAGATAATTGAAATCTCCAATTTCATCGTAGGATATTTTTTCAAATCCTAAAGGAAGGACCAGTTCGCTGACTTCAACCTCATCGATCCTAATGTTGTTAGGTGGGCCTGGTCCGTCATCCAGTTTCTTGAACTCAATAATGTTGAAGCACCCGTCAGGTTTTAGAACGCGAGCAACTTCTTCGATTACATTTGGTCGGGTCGAGTGTGGCAAATCGTGAAGCGCCGTTGCTATCAAGCAGGAATCGATAGAGGAATCTGGTAACGGAAAAGGAGTTGTGGCATCTGCTTGAATGGCCTCGATATTATCAATTTCTCTTTTTGCAGCCACCTGCCTCAGGCTTTCTAAGCCTTCCTTCCAAAGGTCTAGAGCGTAAATCCGACCACTCGCGGAGATGAAATTGGTTGCCTGCAGGCTGTAATTGCCAATACCGCAAGCCAGGTCGAGAAAATGGGTGTCCGGTTGTAAATCGAGAATGGTGAAAGTTTTCTCTACATCAATAAGGTTGAAGCTGCTTTTCCCGGCAGCAACTAGCTTGTTGTTCATAGTGTTCATCTCCTGAAGAAAAAGTGGATATGCGAAAAATAATATATTATTGCTGATCGTCAAGGAAGGGTAATGATTCGTAATTAGTTCAATTAGGTAATATAGAGTCTCATATACGTAGGTAGCGGTTTGAGGAGATCGATCTGATGCAGGTTTTGGTACGCTGACCGTTCGGATTTGAAATTTGGGCCTATTTCGTGTCGAACAGAAGGCACAAAAAAACCAGCTAAAAAGCTGGCTTTTTTGAACGCCCCTAGATGGAACGAGTTTAAAATTTGCGGAGCAGATTGGAATATAACAAACTTTCTAAATATTTGAAATAATGGTTAATTAATAATATAAATATCAATTGTTACCCCTAGATGCTTCCTGCTTTTATATATCACTGCTTATTCTGATGAATACCATCCATCAGTTCTTGCCTAATCCAGTCCAGCGATTGTTGGGGAATTCCTTCCGCCAATTATCACTTAAAGCCACCCACCGGTTCTGATTGG
>NZ_QKAP01000041.1 GCF_003247215.1 Malonomonas rubra
TTGCGCTTTTGAGAAATGCAGGCAGTAGATTCTGGCGCGCTGTCATCCACTTCCCTAAAATTCTCAATAAAACGGGAACTGGAAGCTCGTTATGGGGAGCCTTCCGGGATAAGCTCGGCGCGAATTTTGGGGAGGTGCTGAGGATACTGCTGCTGCAGGAAGTCGAGCAGTTTTTCCCGCACCTCGCACCGGAGTTCCCAAGCTGCCGAGGAATTCTTAGCGCTCATCAGGGCACGTAATTCGACCGTCTGCTTGGTCGCATCGGTGACATGCAGCTTGCAGAGTTGCCCATCCCAGTAGGGACTTTCCTGCAGAATCTCCTGCAGTTGTTCGCGGACCGCTGCGACTGGGAGGCTGTAATCTGCGTGAAGGGTGACCGTAGGGAGCAGATCGGCAGAAATTCGGGTCCAGTTCTGGAACGGCTTCTCCAGAAAATAGCTGGTCGGAACCACCAGGCGTCTTAAATCCCAGATCCGGACGACGATATAGGTCAGGGTGATCTCTTCAATCCGTCCCCACTCCCCTTCTACAATCACTACATCATCGATCCTGACCGGCTGGGTCATTGCGATCTGCAGGCCGGCCAGCAAAGTCGCGATCGACCTTTGCGCGGCAAAGCCGATGATGATTCCCACCACTCCGGCCGAGGCGATCAGGCTGGTGCCGAGTTGCCGGATGTTGTCGAACATCATGATGATTGAGGCGCTCGCCACCACACCGATGATGATCAGGAAGATTTTGACCAGGATGTTCAGTTGGGTGTGGATTGCCCGAGCTTTTAGATTATCGCTGACGGTGGTGTCGTAGCGGGTCAGGATGAAATCCCTTCCGGTCAGGGTGAAAGAGGTGGCCAGCCAAGTGAAAAGTATGATGAAGCTGATCGACAACAGCCGTTTGGCGATGGGAAAGAGTTCGCTCGGAATATCGAAGGCCGGCAGGGCGACAAAAATTGCCAACGTGGGCAACAGTAAAATCAACGGCACGCGGTAGCGTTGGCGGATTTTGAATTTATCGAGATTTTCCTGACGGTAGATGATTTTTTTCAAGGCTCTTGAAACTAGCCTGTCGAGCAGAAAGCCAATCAAGAATGCGCCACCCACGATTGCGATTTGCCACATTTCCTCCTCCTCTGGTTGCTTATCTATTACTGCTTAGCAAATACTGCATTCTTTGCAAGCGGGAACGGCAATATCCCAACCGAGGCGGTCATTTAATCGAGGACGATCTGACCATGCGGAAAGTTTTGCAGGGTTTGCTACCTCTACCGGGGGGGCAACGCAAAAGTAATTGCATGGGGGATGGATTAATTCATTGAAAAAAACAGACAGAAAACTTTAAATAGTGTCTTCGCGTGACGTTGTTTTCCGAAATTTATGGAAAGGCTACAGAGGCAAATGGGCAACAGGGTTCTACACGATTTGTCGCTCTTAAATGAGCTTAAACAATGGCACAGTGTTGACGATGTTGTTGTTGGGGGGAACTCGCACAGCTCCCTGTCGGAGGGCGAGACTGGGAGCATCGTGTTTTCCGGAACAATTTGTTGTGACCGCGCCGGCGGTTATGCGTCGATCCGTTCGGCCACCAACCTGTTTGATCTCAGCCGCTATCCCGGGATCGCTATCAAAGTAAAGGGCGATGCGCGCCGTTACAAACTCTCTTTGCGCTGCGCGACCGACTTTGAGGGAATTGCCTACCGGGTCGCTTTCCAGACCCGAAAAGAGGTTGAGCAGACGATCCGTTTCCGTTGGGATACCTTTGTCCCGACCTACCAGGATCGGGTTCTGGCCACTGCTCCCCCTCTCGATCCGTCGGAGATCCGCAGCGTCGGTCTGGTGGTTTCGAGCCAGGAATCTGGCTCTTTTCGTCTCGAGATTCTGCACATCGATGTAAATGACAAACGCTTGATGTAACGGTTGTGGGAGTCCGTGCCCGTTAACCTTCCCTCCGCTTTGTAGTGTCTTTCGGTAGTAGTGTTCCTGCCATTTTCCGTTTAGCACCTTTCTTTCCATTTTTATCGCTATAATTACCCAGATCCTTTGATTGAAGAGAAGTTCATATGTACTGCCTCGAACGGGAAATTATCCTCAATGCAACGAAAGAGCAGGTGTGGGAGTTCATGGCTACGCCGGCCAACCTCAACGAGCTGACTCCTCCCGACCTGCACTTTCAGATTCTCTCCGATCTGCCGGAAACCATGTATAACGGTTTGCTTATTCTTTATGCAATCCGTATCCCGCTGTTCGGCACTCGTCGTTGGCTGACCGAAATCAAGCACATCCGGGAGGGTGAGTCCTTCGTTGATGAACAGCGGCTGGGGCCTTATCGTTACTGGTATCATCAGCATTGGGTCGAGCCGGTTGGCGCAGCGCAGACTCGCATGACAGACCGGGTCACCTACCAGTTGCCGTTCGGTTTGGTCGGTCGTTTGGTGCACAAGATCTGGGTGAAACAAATGTTGACAGACATTTTTGCCTATCGAGCCGAAATGTTGAAGGCACGGTTTGGTACAAAGAAGTAAATATTGGGTTTAAGTTTAAGTCACTTATAACTGAAACGGTTTCAGGCAACATTATTCGTCCAAAAGGAGTTTTGATTTGGATGAGCAATTGCCGTAAGAAACCAAAAGAATAGATTCGACAAGGTCGGAGGAAGAAATTACCGGAGTCCGAAGGTCTTGCAGTTGAAGATTGCCCTCCCGGCCCTTCTGGCCCTACGGCTGGTACAGAAGTTAGAGATTGGGAGAATGCTGAGGTTGCCGCCGGGCTCGATCAAGAGTCGCTTGCTGAAATGGGTAAAGTGCAACGGCTGCCATATTTGTTGATCACATTATTGCCCGGTAGCGCTGGTGGTCATAAAATCTATCTGGATAAACGTCTGCCAACCGGTCTTTATGCTCTTTTCTTTGGCCTGGAATCCCTAGGCTGATTGCGCTGATTGAATCTGTTCCCAGTTCGATTTTGAACGATGAGGAGTTTGCGAAAAGGGCTCCCGCGCCGGAGAAAAAGCAGTTCTACCTTTCAATTGGTTTGCCGGTGTTTGCAATTCTGCTCTATCTGCTCATCTTTGTCTGAATCTTTTCCGGTGAAAATTTGAGCTACAACGAGATTTTCGCTGAAGATGCTCATGTCTGCCGTAATGTCTTGGAGGGATATTACCAACAGAAGCACAAATTCCCTGCTTCGGCACAAAAGTTGGTGCACTTTGGCTGCCGTAGCTCAGGAAATGTCGCCTTGTTCGTGCTGCCCAAGAATAACCATTATGTTGAGGTCAGCTATCATCAAGGCGACAAAGTCCATCTTGCCGCCTGAATCATCCTTAGCCGCAGGTGCTGGATAAAGGGCAGGCTGCTGCAGAATTAAGCAATGTATTCAAGATCGTCGAAGAGGCAGATGGTGTTGCGCTGATCAGTCAATAGAGCCCAGTGTTGAAGGTACTGTATGATGGTGAGAGGAAAGACTGAGCAAAATTATTCAGCGGAATTTTCCGTCCTTGCTCAAATAATGACCCTGTATATTCTGGTGCTGCCGGGTGCAGGAATTGTCTGGGCGAAGCAACCTGCAGCGGGTTATTTTTATCAACAGGAGCAAACCGTACCGACTACCGGAAAACCTTGCTCGAGCATCTTCGGCGAAATCAGCAGCGGCAAAGGGGATGGTGTTGGGCCCGCCTATGAAGATTTGCTTGCAGAAGCTTTTACCATGCTGGTGTTACCTACGCTTCAGCGAAAGAAGTTTCGAGCAGGGTGATTATAAACGGGCCATGTATGCGTTTGATTTGATCGCTCCCAATAAAGAAGCAGCGTGTTTTTATCAGCAGGTAACCAAACAACCGCAGGCAGATTAGCGGAAGGGCAGGCTGTTGGTGCTGCGGAAAAAACTGCACCAAACAAGCCGAGCGAACCGATTGCCCTGGCTCTTTGGCTAGGTTTGTACGACAAAGTGAAAACGCTGCAGAATAAAGATCCTGGTCAGATTGCGTTGGCGTCTAGATTTGGGCTGATTCCTGCAGCTTTGCAGGCGATGAAAAAGGAAAAAATTCTGAAGTAAAATGATGGGGCATTCCGGCCCCGTTTTTTTATCAATATGCTGCAAAGCCCGACCTTTTTAGTCGGATACTTACTGCGTTTAAGTCAAGCAGTCGGCTATTTTTTGTGCACATTTTGTGTGCATGCGGAAAAGAATATCTCACATCAAAATGCTTCTCCAGGGTCGTTTGTTTTTATTAATGAAGTTAAAAAACATATTCAAAACAAGGTCTTGAAGTTTTTTTTTTGATGTTGGCATAGCCCCTGCTATGAGGGGATGCCGTAACACGAAAGCAAATCACGACGTAGTGACCTGCTTTTCAATTACGGCAATGAAGCCCAAAAGAATCGATCATTAATTGGATTCTCTTTTGGGTTTTTGTTTACGACAACAGACGAATTCGAATGCGGCGCCACGGTGGAGCTGCTTCGGGCAATGGAGCCCTACTTCGAATGACATACAAGCGAAGTAGGGTTTTTTAGTTTCAAAATTTGGTTGAATCGGTAGATCGCCCCAGACACATCAATGAGGATGCCGCCTCGGAGAGTAACAGCCGATTTTTCCGCAAACACTAAACACACGAAAAGAGAGGAAGAGAATCATGGAAAAGTCAAAAAAAATGCGTCAAATTGCAATCTACGGTAAAGGCGGCATCGGTAAGTCCACCACCACCCAGAACACTGTCGCTGGTCTGGCTTCCCTGGGCAAGAAGGTCATGATCGTCGGTTGCGACCCGAAAGCTGACTCCACCCGTCTGATCCTCCATGCAAAAGCTCAAGAGACCGTTATGGACAAGGTTCGTGAGCTTGGCACCGTTGAGGACCTGGAGTTGGATGATGTGTTGAAGTACGGTTACGGCGATGTCAAATGTGTTGAGTCCGGTGGTCCTGAGCCGGGTGTCGGTTGTGCCGGCCGTGGTGTTATCACCGCTATCAACTTTTTGGAAGAGGAAGGCGCTTACACTGACGACCTCGACTTTGTCTTCTACGACGTTCTCGGCGACGTTGTTTGCGGTGGTTTCGCAATGCCGATTCGTGAGAACAAAGCTGAAGAGATCTACATCGTTGTTTCCGGTGAGATGATGGCTATGTACGCTGCCAACAACATCTCCAAAGGTATCCTCAAGTACTCCACCAGCGGTAACGTCCGCCTTGCCGGTCTGATCTGTAACAGCCGTAACACCGACCGCGAAGCCGATCTGATTGAAGCCCTGGCAGCCAAGCTCGGCACCCAGATGATCCACTTCGTTCCGCGTGACAACCAGGTTCAGCGCGCCGAACTGCGCCGGATGACCGTTATCGAGTACTCCCCGGAGCACAAGCAGGCTGACGAGTATCGGACCCTGGCTCAGAAGATTAACGACAACAAGATGTTCGTTGTTCCGACCCCGCTGGAGATGGATGAGCTGGAAGAACTGCTGATGGAATTCGGCATCATGGAAGTGGATGACGAAGAGAACGTTGGTAAGGCCGAAAACGCTTAATTAAGCGGCACTTTTCTGTCCTGACGAAAGGCCACGGCTGGTTTGGTTGAGCGGCGCAGGGTTGCTGCGCCGCTACCCACAGTTCCCGTGCGCATCGTCAAGGCGAAAAATCCCTTGCTCTTGAACCAGCAAGGCATAACCCGGCAATTTAAGGAGTTAATAATGGCTGAAAAAGTAGAACTCAAAACAGTCGAGGGTGTCACTAAAGAGTCGACCCAGTCGATAATCGATGATGTCCTCGCACTTTATCCTGAAAAAGGAAAAAAGAAGCGTGCGCCGCACCTGGCTCCCAACGACCAGCTCTCCGGCAAGGCTTGCGTCAACTCGAACAAGAAGACCGTTCCCGGTGTCATGTCGGCCCGTGGTTGCGCCTACGCCGGTGCTAAAGGGGTGGTCTGGGGCCCGATCCGCGACATGGTGCATATCTCCCATGGCCCGGTCGGTTGCGGTTGGTACTCCTGGGGTACCCGCCGTAACCTGGTGACTGGTCAGCTTGGCGTCGACCAGTTCGCAATGCAGTTCACTTCCGACTTCCAGGAACGCGACGTTGTTTACGGTGGCGACAAGAAGCTGGAGAAGCTGATTCATGAGGCCAAGGAACTGTTCCCGCTGGCCAAGGGTTTCTCGGTCCTTTCCGAATGCCCGGTCGGTCTGATCGGTGACGATATCAACGCCGTCGCCAAGCGGGTCGCCCAGGATCTCGATACCCCGGTTATCCCCTGTAACTGTGAGGGTTTCCGTGGGGTTTCCCAGTCGCTGGGACACCATATCTCCAACGATACGATCCGCGATTACATCATCGAGACCCGCGAGTTTGAAGAGCCGATCGGTCCGTACGACATCGCCCTGATCGGTGAGTACAACATCGGTGGCGACGCCTGGTCGACCAAGCCGTTGCTGGAAGAGTGCGGTTTCAACGTCAAGGCGGTCTGGACCGGTGACGGTGAACTGGAGAAGATCGCTGCGACCCACCAGGTCAAGCTGAACGTCATTCACTGCTACCGTTCCATGAACTACATGTGCAAGGTCATGGAAGAGAAGTACGGGATTCCTTGGATCGAACTCAACTTCTTCGGCCCGTCCAAGATCAAGACCAGCCTGCGCAAGCTCGCCGAGCTGTTCGACGACACCATCAAGGAGAAGGTCGAGGCGGTGATCGCCAAGTACGACCCGCAGATGCAGGCGATCATCGAAGAGTACAAGCCGCGCCTTGATGGCAAGAAGGTCATGCTCTATGTCGGCGGTCTGCGTCCTCGCCACACCATCGGTGCCTATGAGGACCTCGGCATGAGCTGCGTCGGTTCCGGTTACGAGTTCGCCCACTCGGACGACTACGACCGTACCGCTCCGGAGATGCCTGAAGCGACGGTGGTCTTCGATGACGCCTCAGAGATCGAACTGGAGAAGTTCGCCGAAGAGATGAAACCCGACCTGGTTGGCTCCGGTATCAAAGAGAAATACATGTTCCAGAAGATGGGTGTGCCGTTCCGTCAGATGCACAGCTGGGACTACTCCGGTCCCTACCATGGCTACAAGGGCTTCCCGATTTTCGCCCGCGACATCGACATGGCGATCAACAGCCCGACCTGGAACCTGGTCAAGAGCCCGTTTTAATCCCGTAGGGGCGGACCAGTGTGTCCACCCTCGGTAAAAAGTGATAAGTGGGCGAACATGTCGGTTCGCTCCTACGAGACAGACGAATTTTTGCGACGGGAGACGGATGAGTCCCCGCGCAGAGGAGATAGATAATGGCTAACAATTTAGGACTTGCCGTCAAGCCGGTCACCGAGACCCCGGAGTCCGAGAAAAAACGGGTCGCGGAGTGGATTAATACCGAAGAATACAAAGAACTCAACTTCAAGCGTGAAGCGCTGGTGGTCATGCCGCCGCACACCTGCCAACCGCTGGGTGCCGAGCTTGTTGCTCACGCTTTCGAAGGCTCGCTGCCGTTCGTACACGGTTCCCAAGGCTGCGCTTCGTACTATCGTTCGACCCTGAACCGCCACTTCCGTGAGCCGGCACCTGCAGTTTCCGACTCGATGACCGAAGACGGTGCCGTGTTCGGTGGGCAGAACAACCTGCACGAAGGTTTGGAAAACTGTATCGCTCTGTACAAGCCGAAGATGGTCTCGGTTTTCACCTCCTGCATGCCGGAGATTATTGGTGATGACCTGACCTCATTCATCAAGAACGCCCGTAACGCTGGGCTCGTTCCCGAGGAGATGCCGGTTCCGTACGCCAACACCCCGAGCTTCAACGGCTCGCACATTCACGGCTACGATGCCATGCTGCTGTCGATTCTGCAGACCCTGACTGATGGGAAGAAGGTCGAAGGCCGCTGTACCGGCAAACTCAACCTGATTCCTGGTTTCGACGCCAACACCGGTAACTTCCGCGAGTACAAGCGGATTTTCTCCGAGTTCGGCATCGAAGGACTGATCCTCGGCGACATCTCCGATGTATTTGATTCGCCGCTCGACGGTGAATACCGCACCTACCCCGGCGGCACCCCGCTGGAAGACGCTGCCGACTCGATCAACGGCAAGGCGACCATCACCGTAGGTCCCCGCTCTTCGGCCAAGACCTTCAAGTGGGTCGAGGACAATTACGCAGGAACGAATGAGTCGATGCCGATGCCGCTCGGTATCGCCAACACCGACGCATTCCTGATGAAGATCGCTGAGCTGACCGGTCACGAAGTTCCGGAGAGCCTCAAGGCCGAACGTGGTCGCGCAGTTGATGCCATGACCGACGCTCACCAGTACATCCATGGCAAGAAATTCGCCGTCTATGGCGACCCGGATCAGCTGATGGGTTACATCTCCTTCCTGTTGGAGATGGGTGCTGTTCCTTACCATGTCCTGATCAACAAGGGCACCAAGAAAGTGGCCAAGGAAGTTCAGGCGCTGCTCGACAGCTCGCCGTACGGTGCAAAGGCAACGATCTACCACAAGCACGACCTGTGGCATCTGCGCAGCCTGCTGATGACCGACCCGGTCGACGCCATCATCGGTGATACCCACGGTAAGGGCCTCGCCCGCGATGCTGGTATCCCCCTGTTCCGTTTCGGTTTCCCGATCTTTGACCGCGTCAATCTGCATCGTCGCCCGATCATCGGATACCAGGGCGCTATCAACATGCTGACCGAGATCTGCAACAAGTTCCTCGATATCACCGATGAGACTTGTGATGAACGTCACTTCGAGATAATGCGCTAAAACTAAACATTGAAAAACACCACCCTCCCCCTTAGCGGGGAGGGCTCAGGTGGGGGTGAAAAGATGATTCGCACCCGTCGATTTGAAATTGTCTCTGGGAAAAAGAATAAAGGATTAAGCATGAAAGTCGCATTTGCCAGCACCGATAAAATCCATGTCGATGAACATTTCGGCCATGCGGAAGAGTTTTACATCTGGGAAATTGGCCCTGAAGTGGCCGAGTTTTCCGGGGTTATTCAGGTTCAGGCGGACGAAGGGGATGTCGATGACAAAATCGAAGCCCGTGCCAACGTCCTGGCCGACTGTGCCATCGTTTATGTTGGCGAGATCGGTGGCCCGGCGGCAGCCCGGTTGGTGCAGAAACGGATCCATCCACTAAAAAGCAAGGAGCGTGAGCCGATCGCCGATGTGGCCGCCAAATTGCAGGAAGTGATGCAGGGGAATCCCCCGCCGTGGATGCGCAAGGCGATGATGAAGAGTTAGCAGTGTAGGGGCGAGAGATATCTCGCCCGCGTCTAAAAACTGGCGAGCCATGTCTCGCCCCTACAAACAATTATCAGGAGATTTACAAATGGCATTAATCACCGGAACTACCTACGGGGGTGAGACTTGGACCCCGACTTTCGTCGAGGCCATCGACGACGAAAAATGTATCGGCTGCGGCCGCTGTTTTAAATCCTGCGCCCGCAAGGTGCTCGGTCCCGAGGAACTGGAAGACGAAGAGTCCGAATCCTTGCGCATGGTTATGACCATCGTCAACCAGGACAACTGTATCGGTTGCGCCGGTTGTGGCGTGGCCTGCCCGAAGAAGTGCTTTAGCTTCAGCACCAAGGAAGCTTAACAGGAGACGCGTATGCTTATCGCAGTCGCATCGAAAACTGGAACTGATGTTGATCAGCATTTTGGTCACGCTGAACGGTTTCTGATTTACGATTACGGTGGCGGCAACCCTGAACCGGTAAAAGAGGTCACAGTCGAAAAATACTGTACCTATGATCCTGATAACCCTTTTCGGCATTCGCAGTTCGACGGTATTGCTGAAGCCCTGAAGGGGTGTAAGGTGGTGGTCACCGCGATGATTGGTGAACTGCCGAAACAGGAACTGCAGAAAGTCGGTATCACCCCGGTTGTGACCAAGGGGCCGATTGCCGATGCTTTAAAGTTTGCGCACGATTCAGTTTGTGGCGGGAACTGCAAGGGCGGCAAGCGTGCTGCCGGAACCTGTCAGCATTCTTGAGTAAGGTGAATTAGGAATCCTTCCAAATTCCAGAGATGCAATGGCCAATGGCAAGGGCTGGATTCGCTCAGAGGGGGCGATCCCAGCCCCTTTTTTTGTCTGCTTAGCACTTGTCGCTCGCCAGGGTGCACATCCACTTGGTCTCCTTTTTCACCAGGCTGCACCATTGGCCGGTTTTTTTCTTACAGTAATCGTTCTCGAACGGGTCATCCCCCTCATGACAACCTTTGTCTTTGCTGGTCTTCAAGGGTTCTAACCCGTGCGGGCAATTAGTCGATGTCTTTCCCGATTTTATAACCACCCATGTCGGTTCTCCTTTGTTCCTCCAGGTTTTTAATCCCTCGGGCTAGAAAAAATCTCTCTATTGATTCAGTAACATATGGGTATTGTCATGAGAATTTGTTTTCTGCAGGAGGTAGTGGGTGGTCAAGTATACGGAGAGTTTGTAACCTGCCGATATCCCGTAATCAGTTTGCTCTTTTTTTGCACAAAGCTTAGGCAGAATGTTTTTTGACCTCCTGCAAAACCCCTGATTTAGCGCTTTTCAAAAGTTGGCATGGCCTATGCTCTACTGTGAAATCAACAATTGATGTTATTTCGGGATACGATGATGTCTCCCACCATATACAGGCAATGAGGTCCCGCGAACATTGAAGCGTTCTGTGGGGGCTCTCAATTTTAAAACAGTTAGCAAGGGCGCTTTCGAAAAGTTTCATTCGGAAGCGTTTTTGCGATTGAGGAGACGAACCATGGCAACTGGATGCCCGATGATGAAGATGAAGCGTGAGACCGATCACCCCTGCTTCGGCGGTGACCACAGCAAAGCGGGACGTATTCACCTGCCGGTCGCTCCGGGGTGCAATATCAAGTGCGGTTTCTGCGAGCGCAAGTTTGATTGTGCCAACGAGAGCCGCCCCGGGGTCACCAGCAAGGTGCTGACTCCCGAGCAGGCGGTGCGCCGGGTCGAACTGGTCAAGCAGCATATGGAAAAGCAGGGTGGTCCGCAGCTGAAGGTGGTTGGCATTGCCGGCCCTGGCGATCCGTTAGCCAACCCGAAGACTTTCGAGACCTTCAAGCTGGTTCGCGCGGCTTTCCCGGAGATGACCCTCTGCCTTTCGACTAACGGGCTGCGGCTGCCGGAGAAGCTAGATGAAATTATCGCAGCTGATGTCCACAGCCTGACCGTCACCATCAATGCCCTGACCCCGGAGACCGGTGCCAAGGTGTATGAGTGGATTAACTTCGCCGGAACCCAAATCCGTGGTGAAGAGGCAGCCGAGATTCTGCTGATGGAGCAACTAAAGGGGGTTCAGATGGCCGCCAAGGCCGGGCTGCTGGTCAAGGTCAATCATGTCTATATCCCCGGCGTTAACGATCATGAAACCCTTGACCTGGCTGTGAAGGTGCGCGATCTGGGGGCGGAGATGATGAACATTATGCCGGTGATTCCGGTCGGTATGTTTAAGGATATCGAGCCGCCTTCCGAGGTAACCATGGAGTTGGTGCGCAATCAGGCTGAGCTGATCCTGTCGCAGGCCCGGCACTGCAAGCAGTGTCGCGCCGATGCCGCTGGCTTGGTCGGGCAAGATATCGATCTGGAAGCACTGGAAGCAGGAAAAAGACTGGCCAGTTGAGTCTGCGCCAACTTTTTAGCGGGGGAGCCAGTTTCTGGCGCCCCCGTATATCGATTTCTGCAAAGACGCAGAGGTAACAAATGATTCTCAACGTTGAGCTGATGAAAACTTTCGGGCGCTTCAATTTTGCCGCCGGTTTCCAAGTGGAAGGTGAGCGAATTGGTATTTTCGGTCCCTCCGGCAGTGGCAAGTCGACCCTCGGCAACCTGCTGGCCGGGCTATTGACAGCCGATGCCGGAAGTATCCATCTCAACAACCGTTGCCTGTTCGACAGTATCAGCAGGATCAACCTGAGTGCGGAAAAACGCAGGATCGCTGTGGTTTTTCAGCATGCTCACCTGTTCCCCCATCTGAATGTGCAGCGCAACCTGCTGTACGGATTCCGGCGGACAACAGCAGACCGGCGTAAACTGAAACTTGAGGAAGTCGCGGCGGCGCTTGATATCGGCCGACTGCTAGACCGGAATGTCGGTCAGCTCTCCGGCGGTGAAAAGCAGCGGGTCGCCTTGGGACGGGCGCTGCTTGCCTGTCCAGATTTGCTGATCCTCGATGAGCCGTTGAGCGCTCTAGACAAGAATCTGAAAGAACAGATCATTCCCTACTTACGAAAAACCCTGCGGCGCTTCGATATCCCCTATCTTTACATTTCCCATTCGCT
>NZ_QKAP01000134.1 GCF_003247215.1 Malonomonas rubra
TGTGAAAGACGTTTTTTGCCAAGTCCAAACCGATGGTGGTAATCTTCATGTTGGTCTCCTCTCGTTTTTTGATGGAAGCTGATAACAACCATCATGGCGCATAGACGCCGATAAGGGAAACGGGGGGAGACCATCTCATCGTGACAAATTAAGCCCCAGCCTAGAGTCGGGGATTCTAGATTGAAAAATCTATACGCATTAACCGATCACAGCGCGGTGATATGATTTTGCTAGCGGATCTATGGTTTTGCCTTTTCTAAGGCTTTAGGACTAGGCTTGCGCTGCTTTAACGTACCACCCCTGCAGCGCGCAATACTTGGTGCAAGATCATCGACAAACCCGAAAACGGCGCTGCGGCACTCTGCGCGAAGATATGTGTCGGTTTCTAAAACAATTTGAGTGCGCGTCAGTGTCGGAACAGTTTTCTTTATAGTCGCCCAGGCCTTTTCCGGGGAAACCTGTAGAAGAAAAGGATCGATCTTCTGGCCAGCATCGGACGACTCGCTACTGACACAGTTCGGTGAGTCAGGGCAGGGGCGCAGTTGCCCTTCAACCAGACCAAGATGTTCAACCTTTTTAGCTCCTCTACAACCGCTTGGAATTAGTGCAAAGCAACTAAGCACTGCAAGCAGAAGGAGAATTTTCATTTTTCTTCTCCTCTTATCAGCTTTAGAATTTGCTCCACTGAAAAATAGACCATGAACTTAGGGCCTTTAGCTTTGTCTTCTTCAGGTGTCAGTGTGCGTCGGGTCATTTGTTCGATCAGCTCCTGATTATTATCTTCGCCGATTTTTTTTAAAAACAGCCTTACTCCCTGGTAGCCTGCAGTTGCCTCGATGAACAGGTAGACAGCATGGGGGTTTTCCTGAAGGTTTTTGTGAGTCAAACGGTCGCGCATAACCATCGCCAAAGTGCCGTCCTCCATAACGTGGGGACGAGAAAAAATAGCGGCATCTACCATTCCCTTGCCATCAGCAGTTGAGAGGACGCCGATACCAGAATGTTCAGAAAAATAGGCTTGCAGATTCATGGCCGCTCCATTTAATCCTTAGGTTGATGAAAATTGCATTTGGCAAACTGTCCTGTTTGTTGCAGATCGGCGCATTGATATTTGGTTCACTCTGATGTAAATGATGTGTTGTTGTGCGGTTTGTTCTTCGAAAAAACGACCGTTTATTCATATGTTCGTGGTGTTTTCCTAGAGTCCGAATCAGGATTTTTGCGGGGTCTCGTTCGGCAATAATTTCGCCATGTTCGTCTACTTCTGGCTCGATTTCATACTTTTCCTCGAGTGCCTGTAGATCTTCGGTTGTCGGATCGGGAACCAGTTTTCTTGAATTTCCCCACCAGCGGCCAAAGTTGAAAAAACCGTCAGGAATGGACTTTTGATGTTCCTTGTCGAGATATTTGCAGAGGTAGCTGCCATTGTTCATGCTCCATGGGATGAAGTTGCTTTCGTGGCCGTGAACTCGGATATGTTTCGCTTGCCCATAACCGGCGATCTTGTGCCATTTGCGGGTTAATAGTTCGTGGTTCTCTGGCTTGTGTTCGATGTTCGAAAAGAAGTGAAAATGAGGACAGCCACGGGTTTGAAACTCGGCAATCCAGAGGTATTCGAGGCTTGGAAACGATTTCTTCACAGAAGTAATGAAGCGGTTTAGATCGGCCTTGAGGGATCGACCGTTGACCGGCCAGACATCGGCATAGGTCATACAGAACTGGGTGAGAATTTTATCGTCTGAGTTGGCGGCAGTGAAACGAAGCCTTGAACGAGACTTCTTATTGAAGCCTTGGATTGTGGTGTCAACTCGCTCTGGTGGTGTCGGTGGTTCTCCAACGAAAGGACGCTTTATCCGGATTGACTTCGGATAGAGTTCTAAAAAAGTTTGAGATATGGGACTAGAAACAAGCGGAGCGCTCACGGTTGCCTCCGTGGCCGTCCGGGAGTCCCGGATCGTCCAGCAGAGGCCAAACCGACGCGCACAAGGTCAGGCGAACTCCACGGGTGACGCTCCGCGCGGAGATCGGCACCAATCTGCTTGATAGCAGTATTACGGTCGAGACCTTGAGCGGTGTAATGATCGAACAGTTTGACCAGGCGTTTGTTGTACCTGGCTAACTGGTGTTCAGCATCCTGTTTCTGTCGCTGGAGTTCTTCGTCGGCTTTGATTCGTTGGTGCCGAGCGTGACGGTTGAGAATCTGAGCGAAGCCTGTGAGGGATTCGAGGATTCTCAGGAAGTGGAGAAAGTGATCAGAAGGAAGCGTGACAGTGACTTCGAGTTTGTCACCATCGACAGGGGTTACGTGTAGGCTATCTCGTAGATAATGAAATAGCGAGGTCATGGGCAGACCCCGCCAAAATATTTAACGTCGCATAATAGATATTATGTAAACTTCCATATTGTTTCTAAATGTTTCAAATAAAATGAGGAGTGGTTGCCTGATCCCCCAATGACCATTCATTTATAAAAACTAAATGCGTGCATCTGCATCCTTCATGGTTAGTGAATAGAAAAATGCTCAGTTCTGTTTTTTAACCAGCTAAACGGCAGTACCACGGACAGTTCTTTGGAGAATTCATGAAAACGTTTGAGATTAAAATTGTCCTCCACGGTTGTTGCAATCACCTATATTGAGTTGTCTTCTAAATCCCAGCTTATTTTCATCTGGGTTGCGGCAACCGTAACTTGTCAATTACTTTATTCTCCATTGCTGGTACTAAGACTGTTTTGATCTGTAAATTAGCTGCTTGAGCATGAATCGTTAGTTAAAAGCTTTAATTCGTGCAAGTACTCCAGCCAACAAAAGGGCTAAGGAACACCCTAGACCTAAGTAAAGTGGTGATAGCAGGTCGAACGAGGTGATCCCCGCACCGATCACACAAATTGGGGCAACAATAATTGCTAAGGCACCAGATTTGCGTAGATTGAATCGCGGAAAAAATACTGTAAAAAGGAGTGGGAAGCATATGGTTGAACCACGCAGCCCCATAGAAAGAAAACTCCAATCCATGATTGCAGAGCCTAGATTGAATAGCAAAAGGGAAAAAGCCAGCAACACTACTAAGGCAGTTAATCCACGAAAATAAAGAAGTCTTTTCATATCTTCCGGGAAACAACTTTTCAAAATATCCACTTTCAAGGTTGTCGCTACACCTAAAGCCAATCCCGAGGCAGTTCCTACCGCAGCAATCAACAGAGCAGCAAAGGCGATACCAGAAAAGACCGTTGAAAATTTCAGTGAAATAAATGTGGGCAATGCTAATGCGCTATCCAGACCTGGAAATGTCTGCCGCATATAAAGCCCGACTAACACCCCTAGCAAACCAAGAGGTGGAATTAAAATCGCGCAGTAGAAAGCTCCACGCCGAGCGTTATTTTCGCTGCTGGCTGAGAATATCGCTTGCAAATAGGTTTGAGTTGAAATTACACCCACAAGCATAGAAAGCAGATCTGAAACCCCTTCTTTGACCCCGTAACCGAACAGACTAAACCATGGAAAGGTGTCAAAGTTTTCTCGTAGCTCCTGCCAACCCCCAGCCTGTTGTAGAGCCAACCAACCAGACGAAAGCATAGTAAGGTAGATTAGCGTCATCTTGAGCAGACCCGTAAGCCCGGCCGACTTCATCCCTCCACCCAGAGTAAACATGATGACCAGCAAAGTAGAAATCAGGGCACTCCACAACAGTGGAAGGTCAAACAAAACCGCGAGGATTGCTCCACATGCTAACAGCTGGGCAATTATCTGGATAAACATGCCCACAGCGGTAAAAAGGCTTGCAGCCACACGAGCGCGTTCACCATAATAATGGGAAATAAACTGAGGAATGGTTTCTACGTTGCTTTGGCGCAATGGAACAGCTAAAAAGAGCCCGAGAAACAAGCAAGCAATCCCGGCACCAAGAGTAAACCACCAGGCTGAGAGTCCATACAGAAAGGCCAGCTGAACCGTACCTATGGTCGATGCACCACCGACCAGCGTTCCGGTAATGGCCCCGGAAACATTCCAACTTCCAGCTTTGCGCCCCCCCAGGGAGAAATCGTCACTATTTTGGGCCCTCACCTTTCCTCCCCAAGCAAAAAAAATGATGCCCAGCAGGGTAACAGAAAAGGCAAATAAAAAAGGCAAATCAGAGGACACTTAATCTCCATGTAATTATCAGAGGCACAAACTAATGCTTTCCCCCTCTGCTTGGCACAATATCCTATGAAAGAAAATCACTAAACAAATGGGGAGAGTTGTTTGGATATTAAAACTAAAAACTGGCTCAATCCAAGGAGCTTAAGTGATTTGCAATGCAGGAACTTTTGCTTCATTATGCGTTAGACCCTCTGCTGTTATTTATTCGTAACGAAGGATTCAAGTAGTCAATATGACTTTCCCTTTTGCTCCAGGCTGCAAAACCTTCCTATGTGCCTCTGAAGCTTTTTCCAATGGCAAATTTGTGCTGATTATTGGCTTTAAAGACCCGTTTTCGAGCCCTGCGTAGATGGCAGCATGAATGCTGCGCATTTGATTATCCGTGGCATTGAACAATGACATTCCGAATATTGAAGCGTTCCGGCCCATTATAATGCGCGGGTCAATTTCTATCGTTCCTCGGTTGCCGATCACGGCAACTCGGCCATATTTAGCTAATAATTCGAGGTCCTTTTGCAGATTAACGTTTGCGAGCATTTCCAGAATAACGTCAACTCCCTGTCCGTGGGTCAACTCATCAACCTTATCAAGATAACTCTCTTCATTATGGTTTAAGGCTGCAATTGCTCCTTGCTGTGTAATCAATTTGAGTCCTTCGGTTGTGCCAGCCGTGCCTATGGCTTTTATTCCGTTTGATTTGGCAAGTTGTAAGGCTGCCAAGCCGACCGAGCCGCTTGCACCATGAACTAGTAGTGTCTCTCCAGGCATACAGTGTGCGCGATAATATAATGCAAAATATGCAGTCGAATAAGGGATCCCTACCGCTGCTGCCAAAGAAAAATCGATGTTGTCAGGCATAGGGAAAACAGTCGATTCTTCACAAATGACCTGTTCAGCGTAGCAGCCGGTTAGACTACCGCAGCAATAAACCCGATCTCCGATCTTCCTATCTTTTACTTCGGGACCGACAGCAGTAATGATCCCCGCAGCATCTTTGCCGGGCGTGTAAGGTCTATTGGGCAAGCTTGGATAAAGACCAGCACGAATATAAGTATCAACAGGATTAACGCCGATCGCTTTAACCTCGATGAGGACTTGATTTTCAGAAACAGGCGGCAAACTAATTTCATTTATTCGCATTACCTCTGGATCCCCGAATTGCTCGACCTGGATTGCTCTCATGAGTTCCTCCAATGTTTTGAATATTCTTGGATTACATTATTTTATCAGCCGATGTTTGCAAGTTCCAGTCGGCCTCCCCATCGGTGGAGCAATTCTTTGCGAACAGACTGAGATTCTGGCGTAGTAAGTTGTTTTGATTGCGCAACATAGTTGAATGCTTCTTGGCGAGCTTGTTCTAGAATACGTGCATCGCGAAGTAAATTTGCAACCCGGAAATCAGGTAGCCCTGCCTGCCGGGTTCCGAGAAAATCCCCTGGCCCACGAATTTCTAGATCGGCCTCAGCAATGCGGAAACCGTCTTCTGTGTCAACCATGACCTGCAAACGACGTCCCGCGTCTTCGCTGTAGTTATCGGAAGGGATCAACAGGCAATAACTTTTGTCGGCTCCCCGACCAACACGACCACGTAGTTGATGGAGTTGTGAAAGACCGAAACGGTCGGCGTGTTCAATCATCATCACCGTGGCATTCGGAACATCGACTCCAACTTCGATGACCGTTGTTGATACCAGTACCTGTAAATCTCCTTCCCGGAAAGAATTCATGACTGCATCTTTTTCCTCAGTTTTCATTCGACCATGCAAAACACCTATCGAGAATTGCGGGAAAATCTCTTTTTTTAGTTGTTCGGCAGCATCAATTGCCGCCTTCAGGTCGCTTTTTTCCGACTCCTCAATAAGCGGATAAACGATATAGGCTTGTCTCCCCTGCTCTATTTCTTCTTTAATTATTTGGTATGCTTTTCCGCGTTGGGCGCCAATATGTTTTTTTGTTGTAATTGGTTTGCGACCGGGTGGCAGTTGGTCGATGACCGAAACCGACAGATCGCCGTAAAGGGTCATCGACAGGGTTCTCGGAATCGGAGTAGCGGTCATTACCAGCATGTCTGGATTAGCCCCTTTATGCTTAAGAAGACTACGTTGCTTTACCCCAAACCGGTGTTGCTCATCTACAACACCAAGCCCAAGTAGATTAAATTCCACGCCTTCCTGCAATACGGCGTGAGTGCCGACGATCAGATCAACTTCACCGGCGGCGATCTGTTGCAACGTTTCACGCTTGACCGGAGCTGACATGCTACCCTGTAGCAAGACGGCTTTAAGACCGAGCTTTTGCAGCCACCGATCAAAGGTACGAAAATGTTGTTCGGCAAGGATTTCCGTCGGGGCGACAACTGCAACCTGGGTATGGTTTTCGATAGCAATGAGCGCAGCCATCAACGCAACAATGGTTTTGCCGCTACCAACATCCCCCTGAAGAAGGCGATGCATCGGCTGAGGTGAGCACATGTCTTGTTTGATTTCACCCAACACCCTGCGTTGGGCATCGGTAAGTTTAAAGGGCAGTATTTTACTAAGCGGTAGCGTGTAGCGATGTTCCAGTTTGAAGCTGAACCCCTTTTCCAATTGAACTCCTGCCCTTTTTAGGGCCAACCCGAGTTCAAGAAAAAAAAATTCGTCAAATACTAAAGAGTTTCTTGCTTGGTCCCTACCCTGCTCTAACGTGTGCAAACTGGATTGATTACCTGGCCAATGAACTTGCCTTAGCGCCTTCGATATTGGCATCAAGTTCTGGCGGTGGAGGATTTCCTCAGGGAGTGGGCTGGCAACATTGTCCGCATATTGTGTGACCAATGGGAACCAGATTTTACGTGCCTGTTTTTGGCTTAAGCCCTCAGTCAGTGGATAGACAGGGAGAATGCGCCCGAAATTGAGTGGATCCTTCAGAAGAACCTGAAGCGGATCACTAACATTGTCTGGCAAAATTTCAATATCAGGGTGATGTACTTCCCGAACTGAGCCGAACTGCTTGACCTCACCGATCAATACCGCCTGTTTCCCAAGCGGCAATAGTTTTTGTAGCCAAGGCTTGCGATAGCGAAACCACTTTAAAGAGATCTGTCCGCTATCGTCAGCAACAACCACTTCATAAATCTTTCGCCTTAATCGCGTGGTTGTCGACTCTCCGGCGGCTAATACCCGTCCGAAAAAAACTTCTTGAGAACCTGGCCGCAAACGGGAAATCGGCGTGAGCCTACGGCGATCTTCGTAACGTAACGGGAGATGGTACAGGGCATCCTCGATCGTTTGGAGACCGAGTTTTTTGAGCTTCGGCAGCATCTTCGGTCCGACCCCGTGGATGCTGCCGATAGGTTGGGTTAATAGACTTTGCTGGTTGATCGTTGAATTGTTTATGGGCATCAGCCCTGCTCAGTCAAAGATGGTGTTCAGTGCTTTGAGAATTTCATCAACATCAAGACCGTGTGCTCTGGCTCCCTGCTCCAAGGTTTCGTTCATGGCTCCCATGCAACCGACGCAACCGAGGTTGAAGGTTCCCAAAACCTTGGCAACCTCTGGGGCCATCTGTAGAACTTGATGAAAAGTCATATCTTTGGTGATTTTCTGGCTCATTGTTTTGCTCCGTCTGCCCAGATTGAGATTATATTCTTGAGGGAATTTCCGAATTCTCACAGATGAATTGAAAAAAAGCAAGAAAAACGGGGCACTGTCGTTAAACTGTGCCCCATCATTTTATCTGCTTTTGAGTGTTAATCACTTATATTCGATATTGGTAACTTCGTAAACACGTACCCCGGAAGGAACAACGATACGAACCTCTTCATCAATCATATGTCCAATCAGGGATTTGCCTACCGGTGAGGTAATCGAAATCTTACCAACTTTGATGTCTGCCTCATCTTCACCGACAATCTGGTAAGTCACCTCTTTTTCGGTATCGATATCGAACAGTGTGACTTTTGCGCCGAAAACGATTTTTTCACTGTCAATATCCGCCGGGTTGATCACTTGAGCACGGGCAATTTTGTCATTCAATTCCTGAATCCGTCCTTCAATGAAGCCCTGGCGATCTTTGGCTGCATCGTATTCGGCATTTTCCGAAAGGTCGCCATGGCTGCGCGCTTCGGCAATGTCCTGTACAACCTTGGGACGTTCGACCCGAATCAGCGTTTTCAACTCCTCCTGAAGTCGCTGATACCCCTCTCGAGTCATTGGAATAGAATCGCTCATTTCTGTGCTCCTGCAAAAAAAAACAGCGGGCGGGAAAACCCGCCCACTTAGGTAGTTAATATTGTTAAATGTTGCTTACGAAGCTGAATAATACTCTTGCAACGGACTGACGTCAAGATTTTCTCGCAACATCGCCTGAATTCCATCGGTCACAGCCTTAATGCCGGCCACTGTAGTGTAGTAAGCGATCTCCTGCATAAGCGCCGAACGTCGAATCGAGAAAGAGTCGGCGACAGACTGAGCGCCAAGAGTGGTATTGAAAACCATGCAGATTTCGCGGCTTTTGATCGCATCAACACAGTGCGGCCGCCCCTCTTTGACCTTGTTGACCGGCTCAGCGACAATTCCATGTTCATTCAGATATTTTGCCGTGCCAGCGGTTGCCATTATACTAAAGCCGGCGTTGTAGAGTTTTTGTACCGGTTCAATGATGTGTTCTTTGTCGGAATCTTTAATACTGACAAAGATTTTGCCACTGGTCGGCAGTTTAACGCCGGCACCAATCTGAGCTTTAGCGAATGCCTTGCCGAAATCATAATCAATCCCCATGACTTCACCGGTCGACTTCATTTCCGGCCCAAGCAGGGTATCGACACCGGGGAATTTGACGAACGGAAAGACCGCTTCTTTAACCGAAATATGTTTCGGAATAATGTCGCCTGAAACGCCCTGAACAGCCAAAGGTTCCCCTGCCATCACTTTTGCAGCAATCTGCGCCAACTGACGACCGGTTGCCTTGGAAACAAACGGGACCGTGCGACTTGCGCGCGGGTTGACCTCGAGCAGATAGATAGTGTCGCCTTTGACAGCAAACTGGATATTCATCAACCCGACAACTTTAAGCTCCAGCGCTAGCTCGATGGTTTGTCGGCGGATTTCCGCGATAATATCATCCGACAAAGAATATGGTGGCAAAGCACACGCCGAATCGCCGGAGTGTATCCCTGCTTCTTCGATATGTTGCATGATTCCACCGATGACCACATCGGTGCCGTCGGCAAGCGCATCGACATCGACCTCAATGGCGTCCTGCAGAAATTTGTCAACCAGAATCGGATGTTCCGGAGACGCCTGAACGGCAAACTTCATGTAATCGCGTAATCGTTCAACATCGTAGACAATCTCCATCGCTCGACCTCCCAGAACATAGGAAGGACGAACGACAACTGGGTAACCAATACGTCCGGCAATTTTTTCCGCTTCTTCGAAAGAGCGCGCAATCCCATTTTCCGGCTGCTTAAGGTTCAGCTTATGCAACAGGGCCTGGAAACGTTCACGATCTTCGGCCCGGTCGATCGCGTCTGGCGAGGTGCCGATAATAGGGACACCGGCTTTTTCCAAATCAACTGCGAGTTTGAGTGGGGTTTGCCCGCCGTATTGAACGATCACCCCTTCCGGTTTTTCGGTTTCGACGATCTCCAGTACATCCTCAAGCGTTAAAGGTTCGAAATAAAGCCGATCCGAGGTGTCATAGTCGGTCGAGACGGTTTCCGGATTGCAGTTGACCATGATGGTTTCGAACCCGGCATCAGAGAGTGCGAAAACGCCATGTACACAACAGTAATCGAATTCGATCCCCTGCCCTATCCGATTGGGGCCACCGCCAAGGATCATGATTTTGCGTTTGTCGGTCGGATAGGCCTCACACTCGGTCTCGTAGGTCGAGTAAAGATATGGGGTGAATGCCTCGAATTCAGCACCGCAAGTGTCAACTCGCTTGTAAACCGGACGGATGTTGTGCTTGTGTCGCAGTTCCCGGATATCCTTTTCGGTGATTTCCCACAAAAAAGCGAGGCGTTTGTCAGCGAAGCCGAACTGCTTGGCGCTGCGCAATAGGTCGACAAATTGTTGGTCACTGGAGGCTATCAGTTTTTTCTGGGTAACCAGCAGTGATTCCATCTCGATAATTTGCTCGATGTTTCGCAGGAACCAAGGATCAATTCCGGTCAGCTTATAAATTTCTTCAATGCTGAAACCCGCACGGATCGCATCGCCCAGATACCACATACGATCGCAGTTCGGTACACGCAGATTGGTGCGCAGGTCGTCAAGCTCGGTCTGCGACAGGGTGCGACGATAATCGCCTGGTTTTTCAAACAACTTGCTCTCGAAACCGTGTGAACCGATCTCTAAAGAGCGGAGTGCTTTTTGCAAGCTTTCTTTAAAGGTTCGCCCGATCGACATCGCCTCGCCGACCGATTTCATCTGGGTGGTCAGGTGCGCTTCCGCCTGCGGGAATTTTTCGAAAGTGAAGCGCGGAACCTTGGTGACCACGTAGTCGATGGTCGGCTCAAAGGAAGCCAACGTTTCACGTGTAATGTCGTTGGAGATCTCATCAAGACGATACCCGACAGAGAGCTTAGCGGCGATTTTGGCGATCGGAAACCCGGTCGCTTTAGAAGCCAGCGCAGAAGAGCGTGAAACACGCGGATTCATTTCGATGACCACCAGACGGCCATCTTGTGGGTTGACTCCAAACTGGATATTGGAACCGCCAGTATCGACGCCTATTTCGCGGATAATCTTCAACGAGGCGTCGCGCAGAATCTGGTATTCCTTGTCGGTCAAGGTCTGAGCTGGAGCAACGGTGATTGAATCACCGGTATGCACGCCCATGGCATCGAAGTTTTCGATCGAGCAGATGATAACCACGTTGTCGGCGGTATCGCGCATGACCTCTAGTTCGTACTCTTTCCAACCGATTACCGATTCTTCAACTAGGATTTCGTTGGTCGGCGAAGCTTCGATGCCAGCCATCGCCATCCGCTCATACTCTTCGAGGTTGTAGGCGATGCCGCCACCGGTGCCGCCGAGGGTAAAAGAGGGACGGATAATCGCCGGAAAGCCGACATGATCGATGATTTGCATCGCTTCCTTGTAGCTGTGTGCTAGGCCGGAACGAGGCACCTCAACGCCGATCTTCTCCATCGCCCGCTTGAACAGGGTGCGGTCTTCGGCTTTCTTGATTGGGTCGAGTTTAGCGCCAATCAGTTCGACACCGTGTTTATCGAGAATTCCCGCTTCAGCCACTGCCACGGCGGTGTTAAGCGCAGTCTGGCCACCGAGCGTTGGTAGCAAGGCATCAGGTTTTTCTTTCTCGATGATCCGGGTAAGCGCCACCGGAGTGACCGGCTCGACATAGGTACGATCGGCAAAGTCCGGGTCGGTCATGATGGTCGCAGGGTTCGAGTTGAGCAGGACGACTTCGTAGCCCTCCTCTTTCAACGCCTTGCAAGCCTGAGTTCCCGAGTAGTCGAATTCGCAGGCCTGCCCAATGATGATTGGGCCGGCACCGATAATCAAAATTTTCTTGATGTCTGTACGTTTGGGCATTGGTGTTCCTTATATAAATAATCAAAAACTAGCTTTTGTGCTTCGCCATCAATTCGATGAAACGAGCAAACAGGTACTGGGCATCATGTGGCCCCGGAGACGCTTCCGGGTGGTATTGAACTGAAAATGCCGGGTATTCTGTATGTTGAATCCCCTCGACCGTATTGTCGTTTAGGTTGATATGGGTCACCTTGACTTTATCACTGAGCGAATTACTGTCGACGGCAAAACCATGATTCTGCGAAGTGATTTCGACCCTTTGCCGTTGATAGTCGAGAACTGGCTGATTGCCACCACGATGACCGAATTTAAGCTTATAGGTCTTGCCGCCCAAAGCGATGGAGAGCAGTTGGTGTCCCAAGCAGATCCCGAAAAGAGGAACTTTGCCGAGAAGTTTACCAATGTTCTCCTGCGCGTATCGAATCGGTTCCGGGTCACCAGGGCCGTTGCTTAAGAAAACGCCGTCAGGGTTCATGGCGAGCACCTCTTCAGCAGAGGTTGCTGCCGGAACAACGGTGACATCACAACCGGCGGAGACCAGGTTGCGCAGGATATTGCGCTTGATACCAAAGTCGTAGGCAACAACCTTGTACGGCGACGGCTCACCGCTGCGGTCCGCATACCCTTCGCCGAGCGTCCATACCCCTTCGGAATACACATAGGCCGAATCGCAGGTGACCTTCTTGACCAAATCCCTTCCCACAAGGCTCGGAGAGTTTCGGGCCTTCTCGATCAGACTCTGTGGGTCAGTATCGACCGAGGAAAGGACGCCAACCTGTGCCCCCTTGTTGCGGATATGGCGCACCAGTGCACGGGTGTCGATTCCTTCGATGCCAACGATGTTCTTTTCTCTCAGATACTCGTCAAGACTCATTTCTGCGCGGAAGTTGCTCGGGAACGGGCAACACTCCTTAACGATGAAACCGGAAAGAAACGGTTTGCAGGACTCAACATCCTCCCGGTTGATGCCGTAATTGCCGATCTGCGGATAAGTCATGGTGACGATCTCGCCGCAGTAGGAAGGATCAGTCAGGATCTCCTGATACCCGGTCATGCTGGTATTGAAGACCACCTCACCGGAAACTTCGCCGGTCACCCCGAAGGCTTTTCCTTCGAAAACCTTGCCATCAGCAAGGGCCAGAATTGCTTTCATTTATACCTCTTGTTGGTGCGAATTTACTTTAAGTTTCTACCTTTAACCTATTTGTATTTAGCTATTCTCTGCTAAAAACCACTTCACCGGCAAGTAGCGTCTTCAAGGCACAACCTTTAAGCGTATAGCCGATAAAGTACGAGTTTTTGCTCTTGGAATGCAGACTTTCCTCGGTGACTTCCCATTCCTTGTTCGGATTGATGATGGTGATGTCGGCAATTGCCCCAACCGACAATGTGCCACGATCAATCCTTAGAATTTCACTTGGACGATAGGTCAGCAGAGAAATCGCCTTCGACAGGCTGATAACCTTGTCGGCAACGAGCTTCAACGTCAACGGAAGCAGCGTTTCAAGACCGACAATTCCATTGGCAGCCAACTCGAATTCAACATTTTTGTCATCGATGTGATGTGGAGCGTGATCTGTCGCAATAGCATCGACCGTACCATCTGCAAGTGCGGCATGAACCGCTTCAAGATCTTCCTGACTGCGTAGCGGTGGATTCATTTTGGCGTTGGTGTTATATCCTCGAACCGCCTCCTCGGTAAGGCTGAAATGATGTGGTGTGACCTCACATGTCACGTTCACCCCGCGCGCCTTGGCTTGGCGAATCAGATCAAGACTGCCCTTGGTAGACACGTGGCAGATGTGCAAGTGTCCGCCAGTCAGTTCAGCGATCATAATATCGCGTGCTGTCATACAATCTTCTGCAACATTCGGAATCCCTTTCAAACCTAGCTCGGTCGCGACGTAACCTTCATTCATGGAACCGTCGGCTACAAGCGACATCTCCTCTGCATGCACCATCACTGGAGCGCCGAAGGTGCTGGCGTATTCAAGCGCACGTCGCATCATCTCACCGTTTTTCACCGGGAGGCCGTCATCGGAGAAGCCGACGCAGCCACCTTCAAGCAGTTCGCCCATTTCCGAAAGGATTTCTCCCTTTTGCCCCTGTGAGATCGCGGCAACCGGGAAAACGTTGGCGCTCCCTTCGAACTTAGCCTTATTCATGATGAATTGGGCAATCGGCAGATTGTCGATCACAGGCTTGGTGTTCGGCATGCAGCAGACTGAAGTTACCCCACCAGCGGCGGCCGCCTTGGTCCCGGAAATTATATCTTCTTTATATTCCTGTCCTGGCTCGCGCAGATGCACATGCATATCGATCAGTCCCGGCGTAACAATGTTGCCGGCGGCGTTGATCACTTCAGCGTCACCGGCATCTATATTCGGGGCCAGTTCGACTATTTTTCCGTCGATAATGAGGATGTCGAGTTTTTCGTCAAGATTATTCGCAGGGTCAACAACTCGTCCTGACTTTACCAATACTTTCATCGTAGTCACCTCTATCCGTAAAATCAGTCTTGCAATTTTTCGCCACCGCAGGCCAAGTACAACAGAGCCATGCGCACCGCTACCCCGTTTTCAACCTGATCAAGGATCACATTCTGAGGACCATCGGCGATCGAAGTAGGCAGTTCCACGCCACGGTTGATTGGACCCGGGTGCATAACAATGACGTTTTCTTTGGCCAGCTTCAGCCGCTGGTGGGTCAGACCGAAAAAGCGGCTGTATTCACGAACGGAGGGGATTAGTGGTGCCCCCTGCCGTTCGCGTTGAATCCGCAGCATCATCACTACGTCAGAGCCTTTGATTGCATCATCGATATTGGTGTAAGCCTCACACCCCAGTTTATCGATCCCCGGCGGCAGCATGGTGCCGGGCCCAGCAACGCGAACCTTGGCGCCCAGTTTAGTAAGACAGTAGATGTTGGAACGCACCACCCGACTGTGTGTGATATCACCGATGATAGCAACGGTTAATCCTTCGATTTTCCCTTTGTGCTCTCGGATGGTAAAAGCATCGAGCAACGCTTGACTGGGGTGTTCATGCATGCCATCACCGGCGTTGATGACCGCACAATCGAGTCTTTTTGCCAGATAATCACTGGCACCGGACGCGTGATGGCGCATGACAATGGCATCCGGGTTCATTGCTTGAATATTCTTCGCAGTGTCTTCCAGGGTTTCGCCTTTGACCACAGAGGAACCTGATGCGCTGATATTGATGGTGTCAGCCGAAAGCCGCTTGCCGGCGATCTCAAAAGAGGTGCGGGTTCGGGTGCTGGCTTCGAAAAACAGATTGATAATGGTCTTTCCGCGCAGAGTCGGCACCTTTTTGATATCGCGCCGATTGATCTCTTTAAAGCTGATCGAGGTGTCGAGGATAAAGGTCAACTCTTCTGCAGTCAGATCCTTAATGCCGATAATATGCTTGTGGTTGAATGTCATTGAGCTCCTCCAAACTTAGACTCTGATCAGATGCACCGCTTGCGGGGCATGTTGTTCATCAAAATCGACATCGATCCGTTCGTTGCGGGCGGTCGGCAGATTTCTGCCGATATAGTCGGGGCGAATCGGGAGTTCACGATGGCCACGATCTACCAGAATCGCCAGCTGAATATTCTTCGGGCGGCCGAGATCGGTTAACGCATCCATCGCGGCTCGGATCGTGCGGCCGGTAAAAAGCACATCATCAACCAGAATCACCTTTCGATCACTGAGAGAAAAGCGAATGTCCGTCTGGCCGACTGAAAGGTCACTTCGGGAGCCAAAATCGTCGCGATACATGGTGATGTCGATACTGCCGATCGGAACTACCTTTCCTTCAATTTCGGAAATCTTCTTCTGCAACTGGGTTGCCAGATAGGCCCCACCAGTACGAATGCCGACGATGACCAGATTTTCTACGCCTTTGTTTTTCTCAAGGATCTCATGAGCGATACGCGTGATTGCCCGGCTGACCCCCTCCTGATCCAGAATCTCTATTTTTTCAGCAGCCATGATCCTCCCTCTTTCTGTGTTTTACGCACAAAAAAAAGTACCTGCACGGAATTTGCGCACAGGTACTTTAAGATAAATTTCGGGTATATCGTTGCCACTTATTGCCCCCTTGCTGACCTCTCGGATCAGATTAAAGGTTGCTGCTGCGTTTAAAATTTTCGTGAATTTAGCAATCGTATCAGGAAAAAGTCAACCGCTTATTTTTTAAAAAAAATTAATTGATTGGCCGCCCAATCCGTCCCCAGCGAACCTTTTCTAAAAGGTCAGCTTTTGAGTCCCAGGACCAGTACTTGATAAAGGCTAAACCCTTAATTTTCGATTTATGGACAAAGCCCCAAAAACGGCTATCAAAAGAGTAATCGCGGTTATCTCCCATTACAAAATAACTGTCAGCGGGGATTTTGAACGGCCCGGCAAAGTCCCTCGGCCCAGCAACATTCGGTATCACCTGGTTGTCTTTATGTGCCTCCTGCGGAATGCTGTATGGCTTGCCATTGACATAGACCTGCTTGGCTTTTACTTCAACCGTGTCCCCAGGGGTGCCGATTACCCGCTTTATAAAATCACGGCGTTGAAAATAGGACTTCCCTTCATCTTTTGGGAATTCGAACACGATCACATCGCCTCTTTCTGGATCGCGCAACTTTAAATAGGTATCATCCGTAAAAGGAATATGGGTACCGTAAATGAACTTGTTGACCAGTAAGTGATCGCCGATCAGCAAAGTGTCGAGCATCGAACCGGAAGGGATTTTGAAAGCCTGAAAGAGAAAGGTCCGAATAATCAGTGCCAGAATAACAGCAACGATCAGAGCTTCCGACCACTCGCGGTACCATGGTTTTTTGACTTCTTCTACAAAATTTTTCTTTTTCTTGAAAATTAGCATTGATTTACTCTTTTACTTTGAGGATTGCTAGGAACGCATCTTGCGGCAGTTCGACACTGCCGACCTGTTTCATCCGTTTCTTGCCGGCTTTTTGTTTTTCCAGTAGTTTTCTTTTTCGGGTGATGTCTCCGCCATAACATTTGGCAGTAACATCCTTGCGCAATGCTTTTACCGTAGAACGAGCAATGACCTTATTCCCGATCGCGGCCTGGATAGCAACTTCGTACTGTTGCCGCGGGATGAACTCTTTCATCTTGGCGACCAGTTCCCGACCGCGAAACTGGGCTTTGTCCATATGGACAATCAAGGACAATGCATCGACCACATCGCCATTAATCAATACGTTCAGGCGAACCAGTTTGCTGGGTCGGAAATCGAGGTGTTCGTAATCGAGTGAAGCGTAGCCGCGGGTGATCGATTTGAGGCGATCAAAAAAATCGAGAACGATTTCATTGAGAGGCAACTCGTAGACGACCATGACCCGGTTAGCGGTCAGGTATTTCAACTCGCGCTGCACACCACGTTTTTCTATACAGAGATTCAGTACCGCCCCGACGAACTCATTTGGTACGTGGATCGACGCAAGCACGAACGGTTCCTCGATTTTCTCGATGTACTGCACATCGGGCAACATGTTGGCGCTTTCTATGTGTAACAGCGCTCCCTTGGTGGTAGTCACCTTGTAAACAACTGTAGGCGCGGTCGTAATCAGATCGACATTGAACTCTCGCTCCAGCCGCTCCTGGATGATTTCCATATGCAGCAGACCAAGAAAGCCACAACGGAAACCAAAGCCGAGTGCGAGCGAGTTTTCCGGTTCGAAAGAGAAGGCCGCATCATTCAGGCGCAATTTTTCCAGAGCGTCGCGCAAGGCATCATATTCGCCGGAATCGATCGGGTAGAGCCCCGAAAAGACCATCGGCTTGACTTCCTGAAAGCCGGGCAGTGGCTTATCTGCTGCTGCGTACTGATGGGTGATCGTATCACCAACTTTGGCGTCTTCGACCACTTTGATGCCAGCAATAATAAAACCGACCTCGCCGGCTGCCAGTTGGGGCAGTTCAACCGGGTGAGGATTGAATGCTCCGACCTTTTGCACTTCATAAGACGCGCCGGTTGCCATCAACTTGATTTTTTCACCTTTTTTTATGGTTCCTTCAACAATCCTGGCCAGGATGATGACGCCCTGGTAGGAGTCGTACCATGAATCAAAAATCAGCGCTTTGAGCGGGGCATCGGTGTCGCCGCTTGGAGGCGGAACCCGGTTTACGACCGCTTCGAGGATTTCATCGATACCGCGTCCCTCTTTTGCACTGGCTTCTATCGCATCGCTGGCATCGATACCGATAATTTCTTCAACCTCTTCTTTGACTCGTTGCGGTTCGGCACTGGGCAGATCAATTTTGTTTAGGACGGGAAATATTTCCAAGTCCTGATCGATTGCCATATACACATTAGCCAGCGTCTGAGCTTCGACACCTTGCGCAGCATCAACCACCAGCATCGCGCCTTCACAGGCAGATAACGAGCGGCTGACTTCATAAGAAAAATCGACATGCCCCGGAGTATCGATCAGGTTCAGGATGTAATTCTGCCCGTCTTTCGCTTTGTAGTTAAGGCGGACGGCCTGGGCTTTAATGGTTATGCCCCGCTCCTTTTCCAATTCCATCTTGTCCAGATACTGGTCGGATTTTTCCCGGTCAGAGAGGGCACCGGTTGCTTCGAGCAGGCGGTCAGCTAAGGTCGACTTGCCGTGGTCAATGTGAGCGATGATCGAGAAGTTACGGATATTCTTTTGATTCATGCAGTTAAAATAGTTCCGTGATTGTTGATTTTGGTGATTTAGAGAACCGCCAATACTAGACTTGTAGGAGGGTTTTTGTAAAGGAGAAAGAACTGAACGACAGAAGCCGGAGAGAAGCACAGTCGACGGCTAATGGACCACCCGAGCAACTTCGTAGAGCGTTGAAATACGATCAATTTCCTGGCTTTTCTCTGACAATAACAGATCGAGTAAAGACTGAGAATCCTGGTCAGAAACCGACTCTTTCAGCTTTGCGTAAAGATTGAAAACCAACTGTTCGGTTCTGAGGATATAGTTGTAACTGCTCAGATCATCCCGAAGTTCATATTGGTCAAGCAAGTCGCAACTGGCATTTCGATTGCTGCTCATCAGATTCGAGTTTGGCGTCCTGGCAACTTCCTGCCGGTAATGCACGGGGTCCTTCTTTAGTTCCCGCAGTTTTTTTAACAACAACATCTCCTTTGTTGCAATCATCTGAAAAATAGCTTTCATTGATTTGTCGGTACTACATTCTGCCAAGCGATAGTATAGCTCTTGCTCTGCTGACTCAACGTCGATTGCGAAATCGAGAATCCTCATTGTTGCACCTGTTCAGATCAGGAGTCCAATCTGCCTCTTTTTAAATTATATGGAAGAAATTGAACTCTGCACAATGTGCCAAAGCACAGATGAGTAATTTCGTTGGATGCAGTTTTAAAAAACAATCAAAGTAATTCTTTAAGAAGCTAAAAATCAGTTCGGAAAATTATTTTCCCTGCGCATGACATGAAGAATTCGCTAAAGTTGTTAGACTCTTGTTTCGGACAAAGACGCTATGGTATAAGCAAAATTTCGTGGTTTCAAAACTCTTTTTGAGACATTCAAATGTTCATTCAGGAGCCAATTCGAATGGAACGAGGCCGACAAGAAGCAGTCGAAATCATCTGTCCCAAATGCCGCTATACCGAAATCATTTACCTGCCCAAAGAAGAGATTCCCCGTTGCCCTAAATGCAATTCTGAAATGATGATCAACGAATTGCTTGACGAAGGGAAATCATATTAATCTCCGGCCAGTGATTTGGCCCAATTATCAGATGCATTGAGGAGGATTGTTTATGAAACAGTTTAAGTTTATGATCACAGGTTTACTGGCCCTCTGTATCGTTATGCCAAGTATCGCTACTGCTGGCACCCTGGAAGACATTATGGACCGAGGGGAAAAAGGGATTCTGCGTGTCGGCATGGAGCCAGGGTACATGCCCTTCGAATTAACCAATAAAAAAGGTGAGATCGTCGGTTTCGATGTGGATATGGCGAAGCGGATGGCAAAAGCGATGGGTGTAGAACTTGAACTTGTCAGCACCGCTTGGGACGGTATCATCCCGGCTTTGATCACCAAGAAGTTTGATGTCATCATGTCCGGCATGACCCTGACCCAAGAGCGCAACATGAAAATCAACTTTGCTTCTCCCTACATTGTTATTGGGCAGACCATTCTGCTGAAGAAGGATCTCGCGGGCAAGGTTGACTCCTATAAGGATCTGAATGATTCCAACTACACCGTCGCATCGAAACTTGGAACTACCGGCGAACAAGCTGCGAAGCGAATGATTCCGAAGGCCAAATATATTTCCTACGAAACAGAACAGGAAGGCGTCCTTGAGTTGGTTAACGGTAAAATTGATGCTTTCGTCTATGACAAACCATACAATGTTACCGCTCTTGCCCAGCGAGGCAGTAGTAAAATCACCCACCTTGACGAGCCATTTACTTTTGAACCGGTGGCATGGGCTGTTCGCAAAGGGGATTATGATTTCATCAACTGGCTGAACAACTTTCTGGTACAGGCCAAGAACGACGGTACCTACGACAAGATTTACAACAAGTGGTTCCAGGATGACGCTTGGATGAAAGATCTGCAGTAATCCCTTTCCACTTAAAATACAAAGGCAATGTCCGTCCCTGCCTTGGGTGGACATTGCCTTTTATTTGGAAGGAACAGAAGAGTGACAGGTTCACAAAGCATATGGCCTTGGAAATTGTTGTTGGCAGCAATCCTGATTGTGATGGCTGCGGGCACTTGGGGAGCTGTTAACCGCATCGATTACACCTGGCGCTGGAACCGGGTTCCCGATTATTTTTTGTATAAATCGGAAGAATCTCGGAAGATCCCCTTTGATGGATGGGTTGAGAAAATCATCTCTGTGGGGAGTACAAGCACAGTTTCCCTGGTTTCCGAGTCCGGAGAAAAAGTCACTGTTAAGGTTGCAACCAATACTGTCCGGGTTAGCGAAAGTGAAGACCTCTTTGAAGGCGATACCATCGGCTTTGTCAAAGAATGGCGACTCGGTCCTCTGACCACCGGGCTATGGACAACGCTATGGTTATCGGCCGGGGCCAGTGTCTTGGCGTTGATTATCGGTCTGCTGACCGGCTTGGCCAGGATTTCCCGTAATTACACACTCAGGGGGCTAGCTGCGCTCTATGTCGAATTTATCCGTGGAACTCCCCTGCTGGTGCAGATTTTTATCGCCTATTTCTTTATCGGCACGGTTTTCGACCTCAGCCGGAATGCTGCAGGGATAGGCGCACTGGCAATTTTTGCTGGTGCCTACGTTGCCGAAATCGTCCGGGCCGGAATTCAATCGATTCCGAAAGGGCAGATGGAAGCCGCTCGCTCGCTGGGAATGAATCTGTTCCAGGCAATGGTTTACATCATCTTGCCGCAGTCCTTTAAACGGATTTTGCCGCCGTTGTCGGGACAGTTCATCAGTCTGATCAAAGATTCCTCGCTGGTTTCGGTGATCGCAATTACCGACCTGACCAAATCAGGCCGGGAAATTATCACCAGCACCTTTGCCACCTTTGAGATCTGGTTGACCATCGCGGCGATGTATCTGATAGTGACTTCGATTCTCTCTCAGTTGGTTTTCTATTTGGAGCGGAGGCTTGCGGCCAGTGATTAAAACGAGCAATGTTACCAAGATATTTACCGGTCGTGGGCAAATCGTCCGCGCGGTAGACGGCGTCAGCGCCGAAGTCGCTGCCGGTGAAGTGGTGGTTATCATCGGCCCATCAGGCTCGGGCAAGTCGACTTTTCTGCGTTGTTTGAACGGACTTGAACAATTCGATGAGGGGCATATCGTCATCGATGGGGTCGATCTTGCCGACAAAAAGACCGATATCAACAAGGTCCGTCGTGAAGTTGGCATGGTCTTCCAGCAGTTCAACCTGTTTCCACATAAAACCGTACTCGACAACATTACCCTGGCACAGAAAATTGTCCGTAAGCGCGACAGAGACGAGGCACAGCAGAAAGCTCGTCAACTACTGCAAAAGGTCGGGATTGCTGAAAAAGAGGCGGAGTACCCTTCCCGCCTCTCCGGTGGTCAACAGCAGCGGGTGGCGATTGCACGGGCGTTGGCGATGGATCCGAAAATTATGTTGTTTGATGAACCGACCAGCGCACTCGACCCGGAGATGGTCGGCGAGGTTCTCGATGTCATGAAACAGCTGGCGCGCGAAGGCATGACGATGGTTGTCGTAACTCATGAGATGGGCTTTGCCCGCGAGGTTGCCGACCGGGTTATTTTCATGGATCAGGGCAAACTGGTCGAAGAAGGCACCCCGGAACATTTCTTTACCGAGCCAAAGGAAGAGCGGGCCAAAACCTTTTTGAAGCAGGTTCTGTAATATCGATATCGAAATACAACCTTGTGCCGGGGGCAGAATTGATTTCTGTCCCCTTCTTGCTTTTATGACAGCAACTAAGCACTCAAAAAAGCTGTTTAAGGCAATGAACCGTAGCGAATTGGTACGAAAAAAAGCGCATGGGAAATTATGAAAAACATAAAAACTGAAGAATTTTACGTTGAAGTTCCAGGTGGGAAGATCTGGGTAAAAAGGTGGACGCCTGAGATCACTTCATCAAAATCGCCACTCGTTCTTCTCCATGATTCGCTGGGTTGTGTTGATCTATGGAGAGGTTTTCCGTCAGTGCTGGCTGAAAACCTCTCTCGCTCGGTTGTGGCATATGACCGCTTAGGGTTTGGTAATTCGGATGCACAGGAAAAATTACCTGCGCGGAAATTTTTAGAAGAAGAGGCAGTCAAATATTTTCCTGCCATAAAAAAACACCTATCCATTCAGCACTATGTTCTTTTGGGGCACAGTGTTGGAGGTGGCATGGCAGTTAATATCGCTTCTCGTGACACTGACTGCAAGGCGGTAATTACCGTGTCATCTCAACCTTTTATCGAAGATTTGACGATACAGGGAGTAAAAGCTGCGAAACAAATGTTTATTCAGCCTGGACAGATAGAGCGGTTGGAAAAATGGCATGGCAATAAAGCCAGATGGGTATTACATGCATGGACTGACACATGGTTGTCATCAGAGTTTGCAGATTGGAGTTTGCAGCCCCCCCTTGAATGCGTGTATTGCCCAGTGCTGGCAATCCATGGCGAAAATGACGAATACGGCTCTATCGCTTTCCCGGAATTTATCTCACAAAATTCCGGCGGGCAGGGAACTATGTTGTTGCTTAAGAACTGCGGGCACCTGCCACACAAAGAAAAAACGCAAGAAGTGGTCTCTGCACTTAAACAGTTCTTAAGCAATATCTAACGGAACGATGTAGGAATCAGGCAGTTCACGACCTTTCCTCTATTGTTTTAAGTGTATGGTTTTACAGATTTTTCAACAATAATACATTGTAAATCATTTTTCCAATTACAGTCTCAAGGCTTCTGCGACCACTTCTGCCACATCTTTGACCTGAACTCCCGGCGCATTCAGCTCCTTGAGTCCGTCTTCCATCATCGTCATACAGTAAGGGCAGCTAACACATAAAGTATCAGGCTTCTGCTTCAGTGCTTCTGCAACCCGGTTTTGATTAATACGTGACCCGTTTAGCTCTTCCATCCACATCCGGCCACCGCCGGCACCACAGCAGAAACCATTTTCGCGATTCCGTTCAAACTCGGCCGGTTTGCTTCCGGTTGCAGCTTTTATCAGGTTACGCGGGGTATCATAGATTTCATTATGACGGCCCAGATAACAGGAATCGTGGAACAGCAATTTCCCCATGTCTGTGGTTTTCGGCAGTTTCAGCTTGTTTCCGGTGATCAGCGTTTCGATCAGTTCGCTATGATGGATCACTTGCAGTTCGAGACCGTACTGCCGATAATCATTCTTCAGTGTGCTGAAGCAATGCGGGCAGGCAGTAACGACCTTGCGGACTCCTTTTTCGATAAACATTTCGACATTCTGCTTGGCCATCTTATCGAACACATACTCGTTACCGAGCCGCCGCAGGCTATCGCCGCAGCAGAGTTCTTCCTTGCCGAGCATCCCCCAGGAGACACCAGCTAGGTCCATGATGGTGGCCACCGCAACCGACACCTGCTTCGCCCGAGTATCGAAGGCGCCGGCGCAGCCGACAAAGAAAAGGTATTCCGTCTTATCCGCCTCGAAAGGCCGCTCACCGAGTTGAGTGCTCCATTTGCCACGATCGGATGGGGCGATTCCCCAGGGGTTGCTGCGCTGCTCCATATTCTCGAACAGGTTAAGCAGCTCTTCTGGGAACTCTGATTTTTCTTGCACCAAGTGGCGACGCATCTTGACGATTTTCGGCATCTGTTCAATCAGCACCGGACAGACGTTGACACAGGCACCGCAGGTGGTACATGCCCACAACGCCTCTTCGGAACAGGTACCTTCATTCTGGGCCAAATCGATCATCGGCAAGGTTTTACCCTCTCCATTTTTCAAAGCTGGGCCATTTTGCAACAGGTTTGCCTTGATATCATGCACTATCCGCCTTGGGTTGAGCGGTTTATCGGTGTTATAGGCAGGACAAAGGTCCTGGCAACGGCCGCACTCGGTGCAGGTCAAGCTGTCGAGCAGATCTTTCCAGCTGAACTGTTCGACCACGCCAACGCCGAACCGCTTCCCTTTTGCAAAACTCTCCCGCGGTATGATGTTCGGTTTGTCCAGTGAGCGCAGGTAGGTGTTCGGAATGGCGGTCAAGATATGCATATGTTTGCTTCGCGGCAGCAGGTTTATAAAAACCAGCAGCACGACGGCATGAACCCACCAAGCGATGGTTGCGCTACTCTGCAGAGCGGCAGTCGACTGCCCCGCCAGCAAACTGGCAAAGATCGCTGAAATCGGCCGGTAAGCTGCTGAATCACCGAGGCCGATCAGGGCACCGTGCAGCAGGAAAAAGGCGATCATCAAAAAGGCGATCATCGCCAAGATCAGTAGTCCTTCGCCGCTACGCGCCGAGGTATATTCATTGCTAAGATAGGAAGGCGGAAACAGCAGGCGCCGGGACAGGGCCACGACCACAGCAACCAGCGCCAGCAGCGACACCATATCAAAGATAAAGGCCAGCACGTGATGCAGTGGATCAGGAAGTAATGCCAGGCTGACCGAGGGGAACAGGCCCTCGATCAAAAACTCTCCATTTGCCAACAGCAGGAACATGAACGCCCAGAACAGGACGAAGTGATTAATGCCGAAGGGGCGCTTGACTACCCGTTTTTGGCCAAAGGCATAGCTGAACATTCCGGCCAGGCGCTCAATCGGACGATCGCTCCGGTTCTCGTCAGCGCCAAGAGAAATTAACTGCAGACGTTGGTAGCAGCTGTAGCAAAAAAAGATCACTGACACAGCAAACAGCGGAATATAAATCGTCTGATTGATCGACATAACCGTCCTCGTAACTCAAATTAGTAGTTTCCTGCTCAAACAGCTGCATTTAGCGCAACTGTCCCACCGGTGCGGCGTTGCTCCTTTAACTCGCGGACCTGTCTGGTCAGCGCGGGCACCACTTCAAACAGGTCGCCCACAATACCGTATGTCGCGATCTGGAAGATCGGCGCCTCCGGATCGCGGTTAATGGCGATGATGACGTCCGAGTCCTGCATCCCGACCATGTGCTGGATGGCTCCGCTGATGCCACAGGCGATGTAGATCTTCGGCCGTACCGTCTTGCCGGTCTGGCCGACCTGGAAACTATGGGGCTTCCAACCGGCATCGACCGCGCTGCGCGAAGCGCCGACCACGGCTCCCAGTTCTTCGGCAAGCTCGTTGAGGATGACAAAGTTCTCTTTATTCATCATGCCGCGGCCACCGGAAACAATGACCTCGGCACCGGCGATATCGATCTGATCCTTCCCGTCCTTGTCGTTGATGACTTCAAGCACCTTGACCAGGATATTCTCTTCACGTGGGGTGAAATCGTCCCGGATAATGACACCGCTGCGCCCCTCCCGCCACTCGGGCATCGACATCACGTGTGGTCTCACCGTCGCCATCTGTGGCCGGAACCGGTCGCACATGATGGTCGCCATGATGTTGCCGCCGAAAGCCGGGCGAGTCTGAGCCAGGTTGCCGTGTGCGTCGATATCGAGACCGGTGCAGTCGGCGGTCAGACCTGTTTTTACTACGGTCGCCACAGCACCGGCCAGATCGCGGCCTTGGCCGGTTGCGCCCATCAAGATGATCTCCGGCTTGTGCGTATTAATCAGGTGGACGATGGCATCGTTAAATGCCTGGGTGCGGTAGTGCTTATAGACCGGGGCATCAAGCAGAATCGCCTTGTCGGCACCGTAGTTAAATGCTTCCTGGCAGAGCGGTTCAACCTGATGGCCGATGACGACGGAGGTCAGCTCGACCTTGAGACGGTCGGCCAGTTGCCGGCCGGTACCGAGCAGTTCCCAGGAAACCTTGGCAGCTTCACTATCATACTGTTCGATGAACACCCAGACCCCCTTGTACTGAGCCAGTCGTTTCCGCAGCTGCCGTTCTTCCTCATCGATTTCTTCTTCGCCGCCTTCATGCTGTTCCTGCCACAGTTTGAGCTGTTCGAGCTCCTCCGGTGTGTAGAACATCTCCAGGGCTTCGGCTGCGCATGCCTTAACACATTTGGCACAGCCGATACATTTTTCCAGCGCGACACTCAACGGTTCACCAGCATCGCCCATTTCAATACAGTCAACCGGACAAGAACTGATACAACGCTCACCGCAAGCAACACATCTCCCCTCGAGGATGCGGGCCTTGCCGCGCGGCTTCTTGATTTTCTTAATCTCGCTCATGCGATATCCCCTTCTCTGCTCAGATCGCTAGGAGATCCTTGCTCAACAGTTTTTCAATCAGCAGGTTTGCGGTCCCCTCCGGGTCGTTAATGCCATCGCCGATAATCTCGCCCTGATCACGTTCCGGGGAGAAAATCTTGCTCACCCAGGTCGGTGAGCCTTTGAGGCCGACCGTTTCGACATCAAGGCCTAAAACCGAGTTGTCCCAAGTCTTTACCATGACATCTTCAGCCTCAAGCCGCATCGGCACGGTTGGATAACGCGGGCGGTTGAGCTCGCGCACCACTGTGATCATCACCGGCAACGGGGCTTCGACGATCTCATGACGACCTTCCAGCTTGCGACGGACACGAATCCGTTTTTTCTCTAGGTCGAGGTGTACGATGCGGTCAACCAGAGTCAGTTGTTGCAGTCCCAGTCGCGAGGCGATGCCCGGCCCGACCTGGGCGGTATCGCCATCGATGGTCTGCTTGCCGCAAAAAACGATGCCCAGCTCCTCTTGCTCGGCGAGCTTCTCGATCGCCGAGGCCAGCACCCTGCTGGTGGCGAGGGTGTCAGCGCCGCCGAAACAGCGGTCGGAAAGCAGGATTGCGTCGTCAACGCCAAGTGCGCAGGCCTTTCGCAGGGTCGCTTCTGCATTCGGCGGCCCCATCGATAGGGCCACGGGCCGCAGGCCGAAGCGATCTTTCAGGCTCAACCCCTCCTCAAGTGCGTGAGTATCGTAGGGGTTGACGATAAAGGGAATTCCCTCACGGATCAGTGTATTGGTCTCTGGGTCGATCTGGACCTGTGTCGTATCCGGAACCTGCTTGATACAAGAAATGACGAGCATAGAATCACTCCCTTTCACCTTTAAACATTCAAACAGTCATTAATAGCAAAATGTTTTGTTATGGAAGTTATTCAATGGAATTCCCTAACAAGTTTGCGAAAAATTTAAATAAAAAAATGTACTATTCCAGCGGCTACCTGATCATTCGCGTATTCTTGCCAGACTTTCTAAAGAGAGCTCAGCATATGACCAAGTTTCTTCTGCTTTGTCTTTAAATACTTGTTATTGTGACCAGTCAGTTTCGCCAGAATGGGAACACGTTCTACGACATCAAGACCGTAGCCTTTCAGGCCAATCATTTTTTTGGGATTATTCGTCATCAACCGCATCTTTGTAATACCAAGTTCAGCTAATATCTGAGCCCCAATTCCGTAATCTCGTAGATCCGCTTTAAACCCGAGACTTTCATTAGCTTCAACTGTATCCTGCCCCTGATCTTGCAGGGAATAAGCTTTTAATTTGTTAATCAAACCGATCCCTCGCCCTTCCTGACGCAGATACAGAACGACCCCAGCCCCTTCCTCAGCGATCATTTGCATAGCCATCTGAAGTTGTTCTCCACAATCACATCGCTGCGAACTGAAAACATCTCCAGTCAAACATTCTGAATGGACACGAACAAGCACCGGTTCCGCCCCTCCTACCTCTCCCTTGATGAGGGCAAGATGCTGTGCCTGATCGACATCATTTTCGAAAACGACGATTTCAAACTCACCATATTCATGAGTCGGCAGGATCGTAGAAGCAGCCTTACGCACCAATACCTCATTCTGCATCCGGTAGCTGACCAGATCGGCGATACTGACAATTTTCAAACCATGCTTCAGAGCAAAGGTCTTAAGCTGTGGCATCCGCGCCATTGTGCCGTCATCATTCATGATTTCACAGATGACTCCGGATGGATTAAGCCCTGCCAGTCGAGCCATATCGACCGAACCTTCTGTTTGCCCTGTGCGAACCAAGACCCCACCTTCTTTCGCGCGCAAAGGAAAGACATGCCCTGGCCGAGCCAAGTCAGAAGCACAGGCATTCTCAGCAACAGCAACCTGAATCGTCCTCGCCCTGTCAGCAGCAGATATCCCTGTTGTAACCCCGGTCTTTGCTTCTATGGAGACGGTAAAAGCGGTTCCAAAGGAGCAAGAGTTTTCTGTCACCATCTGCGGCAGATCCAAGTGTTCTGCCCGTTCAGTAGTCAATGCCAGGCAGATGAGTCCTCGCCCCTCTTTCGCCATAAAGTTGATCGCCTCGGGGGTCACTTTTCCCGCCGCCATGACCAAATCGCCCTCATTTTCTCTGTCTTCATCATCAACGAGGATGACCATCTTCCCTTGGCGCAAATCTTCCAGAGCAGCTTCTATCTTGGTGGTGATTTTCATTTTAGAGCACCTTTCGCGGCAACCTCATATCGCAATTTCTGCCGAGCCTCAACCGCCAAACCGAAAACACTGCAACGTGATAACTCCTGGTTCTTCGCCGGACCAAGGACAAACCGACAGTTCATAAATAGACAATCCATCATTAGAAGCACTTCTGGAAAAGTTTAGCGTTGAAATATCCGAGTTTTTCGGACAATTGCCTGCCCGCATCTAGCAATGTCTCCATTAAGCTTTGTTCAATACGCTCATGGCTTAACCGGAAATCAGGGGCAATCAGGCTGAAGCTTGCAACCGCAAATTGTTGTACGTCTAAAATCGGCACTGAGAGGCTCCCAATTCCGGCACCAACCAACCCGTGGTCAACAAAGTCTTCCTGACGAGAAATACCCTGATCGCGACTCAACATCTGAGACTGAGGCTTATTATGTGCCTGGATAACTTTCCCTGCAGATACCTGTTGCAGAGGAAAACGCTTGCCCACCAGTGGCATCACCCGCACCTGTTGAGGAGAGTCAACAAACTCTAAAAAAAGAACATCATTGCTAATGGGGATGACAAGATAAACAGCTTCAGCAGTTTCTTGCGCCACAGACTCCATAATCGGCTTGGCCTTTTGTAATAGCTGCATCTGATGAAGAAACTTACTGCCTGTTTCGTATGCCATCGGACCGGTACAGTATTTATTTGAGTCCGTGACATGCTGAACATAGCCATGTTTTTCGAAGGTTGCGAGGACTCGGTAAACGTAGCTCTTGTCCATCCCCAACTTGTCACTTAACTGGCTAACTCTAAAGTTCCCAGATACTTCGCTGATTGCTTCTAAAATACTTAGTGCTTTTTCAACCGTTCGTATCGTATAAGAATCTTTATTGTTTTTTTGCATCGCCATCTCCGGCTACATACCGACACATTATCAATCAACCAGAAAAATGAATGTCTGATATTTGGTTCTCAATTCTTGGCAAAGCTTTTACTATGTTTTCGTAATACTTTGCGCAAAAGAGTAGAAACATTGGTTCCAGAAATAGTGATCATCTCTTTAACAATATCTTTTTCGTCATCGTTTATTCTAAAGGTCAACACATGTTTCAACGGTTTATCTTCGTATCTAGACATTTTCACACCTTTTGATAACATAATTGTCATGGAACAAAACAATTGTACTGTTCAAAATTATAAAAATATTGAATATCAGAACTTGACTGAAGCATTTCTGACTTACTGATGAAATCTTCAGTTTCTGGTGCTTCTTGATTTAAGTTTGTCTCATTGCTTTTTTCCACACCTTGTTTCCGATAAGGGGAATAAATAGTATCAGGAGGTGAATATTCGGCGAAAGGCCACCATTGTTCAGCAGTAGCAGACTGCACAAAAATCAACAGTGAAAACAGACTGAAGGCTGCCATATAGCGAATTGAAACCAGATATTTCAACTTGCCACCTCCTTTTTCAATCATTCCTAGAAAAAAACCACGGAGCGAAAGTACAATTGAGGAGGAGAGAGCCCCAGCAATTGCTTGAGGAGGTTTTCTATCGCTCCGTGGCAAACCCAACCCTTATCGCCAGTTGTCCTGACGACTGGTATATTCTTCCACGCCAGAATAACTTAGTCCCTTTTTCTGCGACCTAAGCAGAAGACAAGCTGCCTCGCATTAACAACACTTTTCATCTAAACCAGCTCTAAAACTGTGGCCATTGAGGGGCCGCCACCAACGCAGAGAGAGGCCACACCGTAACGACTTTGGCGACGCTTCATTTCACCCAACAGGCTGACAACGATCCGGATGCCTGTACACCCGACCGGATGTCCGAGAGCGATTCCGGAACCGTTGGCATTTACCTTTTGCATATCGAGGTTCAGCTCTCTGTTGACAGCCAGAAATTGGGCAGCAAAAGCTTCGTTGATTTCAAAATAATCGATATCGGCCAACTCCAGACCTGCATACTTCAAGGCCTTTGGAATTGCGTAAGCGGGGCCAATTCCCATCACTTCCGGTTCAACACCGCTCGTGGCTGTCGAAAGGATTCTGGCTATTGGTTCGATTCCGAGTTCTTTGGCTCTAGACGCGGTCATAAGAACCAAGGCGGCAGCACCATCATTAATTCCCGAGGCGTTCCCTGCGGTAACGGTGCCATCCCTCTTGAATGCAGGCTTCAGGCCTGCCAGCTTTTCCATGCTAAGGTCACTACGGGGATGCTCATCCGTATCTACCAGGACCTCCCCTTTTCGACCGGGTACACTGACAGGTACTATTTCGGATTTGAATTTTCCGGTCTCAATGGCCTGAACTGCCCGTTGATGGCTGAGCAATGCCAAAGCATCCTGCTCCTCACGGGAAATCTGATATTTCTCCGCCAGGGTTTCAGCTGTAATCCCCATGTGGGTGCCGGTGAAAGCATCGACCAACGCGTCATAAAGGAGATGGTCTTCAAGCCCACCTTGCCCTAGTCGCAATCCCTGGCGGGAGTTAAGGAGCAAATGGGGGGCCTTCGACATGCTCTCCATGCCTACGGCCACGCTGATGGCAGTCTTTCCGAGAATCAGTTGCTGGGAGGCGATCTCCAGCGCTCGCATAGCGGAGCCGCAGAGCTGTTCAACTGTCACAGCAGCGCCCTCGACCGGGATGTCTGCCCCGAGCTGGACCTGACGGGCGGGATTTCCCTTGGCGCCAGCTTTATAAATCATCCCACCGACGACCTCTTCGACCAGAGCAGCATCGACCTCTGACTTCTCCAAGGCCCCCTTGACCGCCACAATGCCAAGCTCCACCGCGGAAAGGTCCTGAAGTCCTCCCATAAATGCGCCGATTGCAGTTCGCGCCGCGCCAACAATAACAACATCTTCCATCATTGAGACCTTTTCTGACTTGTTATATTACCTAACGAATTGTCCGAAACGAGTTCTTTAAAACCTGCGGGTCATACCGACCGTTCGGTATATGATCGCGTTATATCCAACCCTTGTCAAGTATAAAATCAGACAACGGCTCATCTGGCGTAACCGGAGTAAAATGCTTAAGCCTAAAGGCCTGGCATCTGCTGACAATTACGCTGTTACGGACCAGGAAGTAGAGACTTCTCGGCTTGATAAAGAACGGACGAAAGCTCGACTGGAGAAGGAAATCGTATGAAAAACTATGGCGACTTTTGCAAAGAAACGCTAAGACTGGGCGATTGCGACAGGAGCAGCCTACACATCATGCGGCTCACTATTGTTGACCGATCTCATTTAATCTGCAGAATAAAAGAAGAACTTTCCATTAATCTCTCTTCTGCGTACTTCCCCCTGTTCCTGAACATATTTTAAATGCGCGTTGGCTTCTCCAGTTGCGAACCAGCGCTGAGCAACTGGCAATTCTTCCCAGCTAGTAAATTCCAGATTCCAATTCATCTGTGCGGCTACCTGATATGCTGACTGAAGGCTGTCATCATGAACAATGTCAAGCACTTCAGCAATCCGGTTATGATGATGTTGCCGAAGTTCTTCGATCCGCCTCTTGCAGTCAGTAAATGTCGTTCGATGACCCGGCAAAACGAGATCTACATCCAGTGCAGCAACCTTCTGCAGGCTGGCTAGATAATCAGCGAGAGGGTTTTCGTCATCCGACCAGAGTTGGATAATCGGAGATATGTCGTTCAAAATATGATCTCCAGAAATGAGAATCCCCTTTTGCTCTTCGTACAGACATATATGCCCCTTGGTATGCCCTGGGGTTTCGATACAGCGGAAGTCATAGCCTCCACATCGAATCCGGTCGTCTTCCTGTACCAGACAGAAATCGGGCCTTACCTCACTGCCATAAATGGTGCTCGGAGTAAAATCGATCGCGGCGATTTCCACCTCTGGAAAGCCTGCCCGGACGGAATGCCTGAGCATCTCTCCAACACCAAAATCACCACCGAACTGATCTGCCTCGCGATGGTTGAAAAAGACCCTGGATGATCCCTGAACCGCAAGCTTATCGAGTAAGCCAAGATGATCAGCATGCAGGTGCGTTATATAAAAATCTGTGTGTTTAAGGTCAATCCCCAGAAAATGGAGACAATCTCTCATGGCTTGCAGACATAAGGGGCGATTCAGGCCGGTGTCGATAATCAGGTTGCGCCCGCCGCCTCTAATCACGTATGAATTTAAATATTTCAGGGGGGAACCAGGAAGAGGAATTTCAACTCTGAACAGGTCGGCCGCCATTTCTTCTATCATAAAAATTGCCCTGTTTTGATCGCCCCTTTCAACAATTCAAATCAGGGAATAAGGCTGTTGACCTGTCTTGGGTTTGTTAAGGCCCTGCCACTGATGGAAATGGGGAACATCGCACGCAAGATCGTTGAAGGGCATTTTGAGTTCTGGAATTCTGAATTCACCTGGCAGGGTTTCGAGAAAATCGACGCTTAATGACGTTTCCCCCCGTCGGCTAACGAAATCCCTCATATACACCTCGACGCTTGTTTTTCCTGTGCCAGTTTCCGCTTGAGCTGCAATGCGGGCAACCCCCTTAACTCCCTGTTGACCACACCTTACGTTGACAGCATACAACCCTGCTCGGGGCAACTGTTCTTTGCTTGTCTGAAGTGTGACCGTAGCAAGCCCGAGCCCTCTACTCCGCGGTTCCTTTTGAACCACCTGCCCCTCAAGGCTAAAGTGACGCCCGAGCAGTTGTGCCACCTCAGCGATCTGACCAGCTGCAACCATTTGTCGGATACGTGTCGAACTGAATGCAGGCCCATCGCCACCAATCGGTGGGATAACCATTACTTCAAAACCCTTTTCACGGCCACGCTGTTTTAAAAACTCAATATTCCCTCGTCGCTCGCAGCCAAAGGCATAATTGTAACCGACTATTAAACATTTGATCTTCAGCCGTTTGACAAGCAAATCATCGACAAACTGCACAGGTGACATCTGCGCAAACTCCCTTGTGAACGGCGCTTCAATCAGTCGTTCAACTTGTGATGCAGAAATCAAAAGCCTTTTCTCCTCAAGTGTGCTGAGCAGCAAAGGGGCCTTCTCCGGCGCGAGAAGTTTCAACGGATGGGGCGAAAAGGTAAAAACGGTAGAAGTACAGTTGTGCTGACGGGATTTCTTAATCAACTCACGAAACAGTCCCTGATGTCCGAGGTGCACGCCATCGAAATTTCCCAGTGTAATCACACTAGATCTCAAACCATCAGGTAACTGATAAAGTGATGTATAGATTTCCATTCAGCGAAGCTCCCTACTTTTCTTTGACCACTTTGGGACCCAAAGTTAATACCGAGCAGTCCAGAAGCGCATGATTGTTCATATGGCTCTAATTCCATCAATTGCAACTAATTCAAAGAGTTGTTCGGAAATATCATCAACGCTAAACAGCCCTTCTGCTGAAAACCATATCATTGCAGAATTACACATTCCGATGACAGCTTTGGTCAGTATCATAGGGTTCATATCTTTTGAATTTTTCTCATTTTCATCCAATATTTGGTAAATAATTTTTGCTACCATCCCTTCGTAATCTTTTTGATGTTTTTGAAGGATAGATTTTGATTTTTTACTCAAGTATCTTGTTTCATTAATATTAATGGTTAAAATATCACCTGAATCGGATATTAACTTCATATGAAATCTTATAAATCTTCTAAGTTTTTCAAAACCACTTAGTGTTTTATTTTCAAGATCTGATTTAAAGTTTTCAATCGCCGTCGGTAGAAAATTGTTAAGAACTGACAGCAGTATCCCTTCTTTATTTTTGAAATAGTGAATGACTGTACTTTTTGACACACCAACATTTTCTGCGATCATCTGGATAGAGGTTCCGCTGTAGCCATTTTCCAAGATTAACTTGATGGCACTATTCAAAATATTTTCGTGTGTCTTATTCATCTGTTGGCCCCTCTGCTACTAAACTTCCTTTAGCATTAACCATGAAAAGTAGACATATTCGGCCTTGCTACGATTTCACAGCGACCACACCAAGCTATCGGCAGAGAAAATCATGGTTTTTTTGTAACTACTTTGCTACAAATTAACTTAATAGCCAGCTCTACCGAACGGTTGGTAGAGTCATGTTGCCACAGCAACTCCAACAAAGTCAAGATAAAGCATATTTTCTGCGTCAATGGATGAGAGACATTCATCATCTCTCCCCTGTCGACCAGCTAATGTTTGGCACCGGGCCGCGGCCTACCAAAGTAAAGCAAAGGATAGACTCATGATCGGCATAGAGGATATTGGCTACTTCATTCCGGATGGCAGGATTTCTAATTATGAGCGGAAAGAGCAATTTTCCATCGATGATAACTTCATCGAAAACAAGATCGGAATCAAAAGAATTTCACAGAAATCAAGTTCTGAAGAAACCTCTGATCTTTGCGTGAAAGCGTTCGAGGCGTTAGAAGCTCGATCCAAACTCAACAGAGTCGACATCGAAGCTCTTGTCGTGGTAACACAAAACCCTGACAAGAACATCCCTCACACCTCAGCGATTGTCCATGACAAGTTGGATCTGCCCAGCAATTGTGCCTGCTATGACATCTCTCTCGGGTGCTCTGGTTTCGTCTACGGGCTATCTGTTTTTGAGGCCTTTATGAGCGCTAATGGGCTCAAAAAAGGGGTCCTCATTACTGCAGACCCCTATTCTAAAGTTGTTGACCCTACAGACAAAAATACTGCTCTCCTCTTCGGTGACGCTGCTGCTGCGACCCTGGTCTCGGATGATCCTGTCTTCGTATCCGGGGCAACCACATTCGGCACTATCGGTAAAGATCGCGGAAGTCTTGAAGTCGACGGGCAGGGTTATTTACACATGAATGGCCGGGCGGTCTTCAATTTTGCGGCAAAAACGATCCCCAAAGACTTATGCCAAATGGCCGAGAAAAATCAGGTTAACTTGCAGGAGATAGACTGTTTTCTGCTGCATCAGGGAAGTAAAATCATCGTCGAAACCATTGCCAATAAGCTTGGGATTGAAAAGACCAAAGTCCCCTACAAAATTCAGGAAACCGGTAACACGATCGGTTCAAGCATTCCTCTGCTACTTCAAGATGAGTTAAACGGCCCGGCCAACCTTATTGCCATCAGCGGCTTCGGGGTCGGACTGTCATGGGCCAGCAGCCTGCTTCGTAGAGTTGCTATCAAACCAAGCTAACAAAAAAAATTAGCAGACCTGTGGTTAGTACTGAATAGGCTGCAGCTTTGACCAAAAGCTGCAGCCTATTCTTTGTAGCAATGGAACTTGCGTTGATTTGTTTGATGGATTCAAGCCTTAATGTATCGATTTAATACTTATCGCTTATGTGACCATCCTGAAACAACCTTTAATACCAAAGTGCGTTCCAGAGACTGCTGGCGGTTCATCTTGACTTAAGCTGCTGTCCACTAACCGGCCAAGAATTCCTGACAGCTCCAGAACTCTTTTTTCCCACGTGCTAACTCGGTTCCAACCTTCTGGTTTTCTGAGCTCACGCTTAGGGAGCCCAGACCTTCAGCAGGGCCTCGGCCATCTCCGCCGGGGAATCGGCGACGCTGATGCCGCACTCGCGCAGGAAGGACTTTTTGCTGGCGGCGTCCCCTTTGCCGCCGGAAATGATGGCGCCTGCGTGCCCCATCCGCTTACCGGGCGGGGCGGTCGCGCCAGCGATAAAGGCAGCGACCGGCTTAGTCATGTGGTCGCGGACAAATTCAGCGGCCTGTTCTTCAGCGTCACCACCGATCTCGCCGATCATGATCACCGACTTGGTCTCCGGATCTTCCTCGAACATCTTCAGCACTTCGAGGTGGCTGGTGCCATTGACTGGGTCACCGCCGATGCCGACGCAGGTGGACTGGCCGATGCCGCGGGAGGTCAACTGCCAGACCGCCTCGTAGGTCAGGGTGCCGGAGCGTGAGACGACGCCAACCGGGCCGGGTTTGTGGATGTAACCGGGCATGATGCCGATCTTGCACGCACCCGGAGTGATAACGCCGGGGCAGTTCGGGCCGATCAGCCGACAGTTCTTGCCCTCCATGTATTTCTTGACCTTAACCATGTCCAGAACCGGCACCCCTTCAGTAATGCAGATCACCAGTTCTATTCCAGCATCCACCGCCTCCATGATGGCATCAGCACAGCCAATCGGTGGCACATAAATAACCGATGCCGTCGCTCCGGTTGCCTTGACAGCTTCTTCCACGGTATTGAAAATCGGAAAGCCGTCAACTTGGGTTCCTCCCTTTCCCGGAGTCACTCCACCAACCATCAATGTGCCGTAATCCCGGGCCCCTTGTGCGTGAAAAAGGCCAGTGGCACCAGTGATCCCTTGAGTAATAACTTTGGTATTTTTATCAATTAATAGGCTCATTTTATTTCCCTACTCGTTGATTGAATGTTTTTCAGAAGAAAGCATACTGTCAACGCCCGGGGCGTGCAGGTTAGCCACAGCATGGAGGGTCGTCTGCATTTCTCCTTTGATATTGACGGCCTTGACGATCTTCTCAGCCGCGTCGGTCATGCCCTCGGCACTGACAATATTGAGTCCCGATTCAGCCAGCATCTTCTTCCCCAGGTCGACATTGGTCCCTTCCAGCCGCACGACCAGCGGCACCTTGACGCCAACCTGCTTGGCTGCCTTGATCACACCGGTAGCGATGACGTCACACTTCATGATGCCACCGAAGATATTGACCAGAATGCCTTCGACCTTGGCGTCGGAGAGTATGATTTTAAAGGCTTCGGTGACCCGCTCGATGGTGGCACCGCCGCCGACATCAAGGAAGTTGGCAGGGGCACCATCGTAGTATTTGATGATGTCCATGGTCGCCATCGCCAAGCCGGCGCCGTTGACCATGCAGCCGATGTTGCCATCCAGTGCGATATACGAAAGATCGTACTGCGAGGCCTCAATTTCCATCGGGTCCTCTTCGTCATAGTCGCGCAGGTCACGGATCCGTTCGTGGCGGAATAAGGCGTTTTCATCGAAGTTGAGCTTAGCGTCCAGGCAGAGCAGGTCCCCTTCGGCGGTCTGGATCAGCGGATTGATCTCCAACAGCGAACAGTCGGTGTCAACGAAGGCCTTGTAAAGATTCATCAGCAGGGGTACCGCTTGTTTGACCTGGGCAGTACCGAAGCCGAGTTTGAAGGCCACCTTGCGGGCCTGGAAGGCGGTCAGCCCGGCCACCGGATCGACCACCTCGAAAAAGAGCTTTTCCGGGGTATTTGCGGCGACCTCTTCGATGTCCATGCCCCCTTCGGCCGAAGCCATCAGGGTCACCTTGCCGGTGGCGCGGTCGACCAGAAAGGACACATAATATTCATCGGCGATGTTGCTCCCCTTTTCCACCAGCACCCGTTTGACGATCTTCCCTTCCGGGCCGGTCTGGTGGGTGACCAGGGTCATGCCGAACATATCGCGGGCAAACTGCTTGACCTCGTCGGCGGTCTTGGCGATCTTGACACCGCCCCCCTTGCCGCGCCCGCCAGCGTGAATCTGGGCCTTTACCGCCCAAGGGCCATCACCGAGCCGCCGAGCCCAGTCGCGTGCCGAGTTGCTGTTGTAGACCACGTGCCCATCAGGAACCGGCACATCGAAATTGCGTAAAATTGCCTTTGCTTGATACTCGTGGATATTCACTTAATCCTCCAATGTTAGCAAACACTCAATGTTTATCAGCTATCTGAATTCCGTTCGGCCAGTACCATTTCGACAATAGCCTCTGGCATTTGTTGAGCTGAAACCTTTGCTCCGTTTATCGTGCTATCTGTCACAATGATAATCGGCCCGGAAAAATCCGGCTTACTCACACAATTGCTTGGACAAGCGCTGAAGATGAGCAGCACATCCTTATCGGGATCCTCCCAGTGCACTAACTCCAATCCATTGTGTGTGGCCCCTACGGCACTGACAATTGACAGACCATCAGCGAGTGGGTTGCAGTGCCCACAAAGTTTTACGCCAACCTTAATTTTCCCCATATTCGATCATAAATCTTTTTCTTTATCCTTAATTCCAGCCAGTTTTTTAGCCAGCTTCACCTTGTGTCCAAGGTTGGCCTGACGCAGGATCATGACCCTTTGAGCCTGAGGAGAGCCTGCACCATGCATACTCTCGACTAGCGCTGTGCCACCAGTCATGTTTTCAACCAGTCGGGCAATTCGCATGCGGTCCTCGGTGGAAACTCCTTCCACACCTTTAAAATACTTTTTGACATACTTACCGACTTCTGGGTGGTTCAGATCTTTCTCTGAAGGCAGGGTTGCCATGCATCCACCAGAAATATCGTGGGAAAGACGAGCAATCTCGTAGATGAACCTGGTGACATTCTGCTTCACTGTATTGGCAAGCAATGGATTAACGTAATAGGCGCCCGACGGGGTTGCTGCTCCTTCGCAGGAGCAGGCGATCGATCCACAATAGAGAGTTTCGGTGAGATGAACCATCTCAACAACCTTATCGCGAACGTGAGACGCCTTGTCTACACCGCTCGACTGAGCCATTGCGGTGGTCGCACCGATAATTACGTCGCTGACTCCTGCCTTGCAGCCACCGTAATTCTGTCGGTGATAGCTCGCAAAACGCTCCACCAGTAAACCTGCGTACTGTGCCTCTTCGCACATAAAAACCCGCTCCCAGGGAACAAAGACATCCTCCAGGATGGTCAGGGCTTCTCCACCGACGGTGCCGTACTTGGCATTCCCCTGGTCGATCTCACCTCCATCACCGGTGCGCCGTTCATCATTGGTTTGGCGACCAAAAATATGGATAACACCTTCAGTGTCAACCGGAAAGGCACAGGCGACCGCATAGGCCTTGTCATCCTCTCCCATGGCCATTGTCGGCATCACCAGCATTTCGTGCGAATTGACAATCCCGGTCATGTGAGCCTTGGCTCCGCGGATGACGATCCCCTTGTCGTTCTTCTCCACAACATGAACGAACATGTCCGGATCTTTCTGTTTGCCAGGAGTCAGCGACCGGTCACCTTTCGGATCGGTCATCGAGCCAGCCACCATCAAATCGTTTTCCTGAATATACTCCAGGTACTTGCGGAAACGCTGGTGGTAATCGGTGCCAAGTTCCTGATCCATTTCGAATGTCACCGAATAGGTTGCATTCATCGCATCCCAGCCGACACAGCGCTGATAACAGCTGCCGGTCTTGCCAGCGATCAGCCGCAGTAGCTTGACCTTTTTAATCAGATCGTCGGTGCTTTGATGGATATGGGTAAAACGGTTGATTTTCTTGTTCGTTAAATGCGACTTCGCCGTTACCAGATCCTCTGTACTCGGGTCGAAGGCCAGCTCATATGTTAACGATGCGGCCTCAACGTGCGGCTGAAACAGCGGGTGTGCTGTAACCTCTTCGATCTTCTCACCGAAGGCGTAAACATTGATGTTTCTCTGCTTGAGACTTTCCTTGTAGTCACTCCCACTTTTCATCGCCATCTGGCAAACCTCCATAGATTTTTGAAAAAGCGCAGGGTGATATTCGAATAAGATTTGCAACCCACCCTTGTTCGACCGTTCGGTATATTGTCGCCATACAGGTCTTCCTTGTCAAGTCAAAACAATGATTAATTTTTCGACATCCAAAAATATCGGGGAATATACATGTTCAAAGATTTTCGTACTCTTAGTCTGAGTTGCTCTTTAAAGTTAACTGATGAGTCAGGAAAGAACAATAAAGACTGGGCATTTTCTGCTTGACAAAATCTACGTCAATATTGGTCAATATCTGTACCAATCGGTCGAGCTAAAGACCTCTACCCTCGGCACACTAAAAAAACGACGATACCCAGTGACCAGCATAT
>NZ_QKAP01000082.1 GCF_003247215.1 Malonomonas rubra
GGATGCTTCGACCGGTCTACTCGAGGGGGTGACCCGCTCGACCATCATTCGTCTCTGTGAGCAACAGCTCAACCTGCGGGTGATCAGCGGCGAATTCAAGCTGCAGGATCTGAAGTTTTCCGACGAGGTCTTCATTACTTCCACCTCGCTGGAAGTGATGCCGGTGGTTCGGGTCGACGGATTCACCATCAATCAGGGGCAGGTCGGGCCGATTTCCCACCATCTGCGTGGGCAGCTGCACCTCGATATGGGGAAGCCGATTGAAGAGGTTCTATAGAATACGAATGAAATGTGGAAGGGAGCTTGAGCATGTCTGAAGATACCAATGATTTTGTCCACCGGAAACTGGAACTAGACTGGAATTAGGTTCGGGAAACGGTGATGATGCTAAAATTGGCGGTGACCCAGGTCGAAAGAGCCATGAGCGATGTCAGCGAATCGGTCAACCGCCCTGACCAAACCTTTACCTCTTTGGTTGACAGGATTCAGGCGATCGGGAGGGCGGCGCATAATCTATCCGACACCTCCGAAAAGGAGACCATCGAGGCGAACGTCAACCCGGCATCGGGGAAAATAAATGCCACAATTGTCGCCTTCCAGTTCTACGACAAGTTAAGCCACCGGCTGGCGCATGTCAGCAAAAGCCTCGACGCCCTGGGAAAACTATCGGGCACCCGACGCGTTTCTACAATCCTTACGAGTGCCACAGTCGAAGAGGCCCTTATGCTTTCCTGCTCCGATCAGCAGGACGGAGAACCTGGGGACAACGAACTTTTCTAGCAGGTAATCACGGAGTCAGCATGGGCGGAAAGCAAAAAAAACGTAAATTGGGAGAATACCTGCTGGAAGAGCGGGTGGTAACGCATGCACAGCTGGATAAAGCGCTGTTGCGGCAAAAAGAAGCTGGCGGACCGATTGGTTCGAAGCTGGTTGAACTGAACATGATTGAAGCCAAGACTCTGGTCAAGGTTCTGTCCAAACAGCTGGGTCATCCGGTTGCCAACCTGCTCGATCTAAACCTGGATCCCAAGGCTTTGAAGCTGTTGACGATCGAGCAGCTGAAAAAATATCAGGTGTTGCCAGTCGCTTTTTATGATAAGCAGGTGGTTCTGGCCGTTCTGTCACCCGATCAGAAACCAGCGGTTGATGAACTGCCGGCGATTCTCGGGCTGCCGATACAGACGATGGTGGCTCCTGCCTATCAGCTGCTGATGGCGATCAAGGAGTTGGAGAGCCGGGAGATTCCGGCGAAGAAGTTCAAGCTGGAAGCGCCTGATACGATTCGCTACCCGGGAATTTGGGATCTTTGCACCCGCTTGGCGGAATCAAGGGCTTCCGACCTGTTGTTGGTGGCCGGTGCCTATCCGGCGCTGAAAGAGAATCATGAACTGGTCCGGATTCATACCCCGGTCCTGACTCCCAGTCAGATGGAACATTATGCCAACGAGCTGATGAACAAGCAGCAGCGGGGCGAGTTTCAGGAAAACAAGGATATCGACTTCGCGTTAACCGATCAGAATCTTGGCCGCTTTCGAGTCAACATTTATCGCCAGCGGACCAGTATTTCGATCGCGATTCGCCACATTATCGAAGATATCCCGACCCTCGACCAACTGAATTTGCCGATCTGGCTGGAAAACTATGCTCTCAAGCTGCAGGGGCTGATCCTCTTTTCCGGACCGAATGGGCATGGCACCAGTACCAGCATGGCGTCGATGATCGATGTCATCAATACGAAAACCAAGCGGAATATTATTACCATCGAAGATCCGATCGAATACCTGCACCAGCACAAGCAAAGCAACGTCAACCAGCGTGAAGTAGGCATCGATACCCGCTCGTTCAAAGCGGGGTTGCGCCATATCTATCGCGAAGCCCCCGACGTGATCATGATCGGCGAGATGCGCGATTATGAATCTATCGCGATCGCTTTGCAAGCCGCCGATACCGGGCATTTGGTGATCAGCTGCCTGCACGCCAACAACAGCGTGATGGCGATCAATCGGATTATTGATGTTTTTAAAGCGGAACAGAAGCAACAGATTCGAGTCCAACTGGCCGACAACCTGTTACTCTCTTTTCATCAGCGGTTGTTGAAAACAATGCACGGCGATTTCCGGATCCCGGCCTACGAAAAATTGACCAACAGTCATCGGGTGGCCAACCTGATCCGGGAAGGGAAAGACCATCAAATTCGTAGCCAGTTGATCAACGCGGAAGAATTTGTTCCGCTCGATGTAAATCTGGCACAGCTGGTCAATGAGCGGAAAGTTGATAGGGAAGTTGCCCGGCATGTCTGCCTTGATCAAAAGCGGTTTTTGGAAATGCTGAAATAGATTCCCGGGAAGCTCCCTGGCGCCGGAAATGATCTGCTCTGATTTTGCAGAAGTAAATTCTCTCAGCGCGCAAAGATAAGAAGCTGTTCTATTACAGGAAAGCGAAAGCCCAGGAGTAAACTCCTAGGCTTTGATCGTTACTCAGAAGATGGCATCAGAAAGGTTCCACTCATTATCTGACGGACTGAACTTTGTTTCATGCCAGCTCCAAACTGTGATACCGGATTTGAAAATGTTGGCGTTAACCTTGCGGGTAATCAGCCTTGCTGTCTGCTATCGATTTTCCCAGCCAGTCGATCACTTTTCCGAGGTGGCGCATGTTGTTGATGCCTTCATTGTCATGAATAACCTCCTCTTTTTCCCGGCCGACGCCTATGTTCCAGTAGGTTGAACCGGGTACAATCATGCGCGACATCTGGAACATGTGGTTGATACTATCAAAGGCATGGGTCGCCCCGCCGCGGCGTACCGCAACTACCGCTGCGCCAATTTTTCCGGAAAACGCATTGTCGTTGGCGATGGCGACCAGTCCGGCCCGCTCCAGCAGCGCTTTCAGATCGGCGGAGACGGCGGCGAAGTAGGTCGGCGAGCCGAGGATCATTGCATCGGCCTGCAACAGTTTAGCGTAGACTTCGTTGAAGTTGTCATTGATTGCACACTTGTTGTTTTTGTATTCAAAACATTTGTAACAGGCGGTGCAGCCGCGAATTGCTGTCCCTCCGACCTTAACCAACTCTGTCCGCCAGCCATTCTCGTTAAGCGGGCTGAGAACTTCTTTCAACAAGGCTTCTGTGTTGCCACCTTCGCGTGGGCTGCCGTTGACTGCTAATGCGTACATTTTTTCTCCTTTTCTGGTCACGCGAATAGTCGCTTTAGCTCTTGTTCGCAGTAATTCTCCTGTAATCTTCCCGATTCGTTTCGCGTATTTTAGCAGCTTTTCCGTTTATGCTCATGCGACTCCTCTCCAGGCAGCCACAATTCTGCGCTGCTGAGGGTAAGCTTTGTTAGTTTTCCAGCAACTGCCAGTCGGCAAAGCCCTTTTTCCGTTCTTCCTCAGCTAAGTTTTGGCCTGTTAATCTGCAGCTATTCCTCTTGGGGTGGGTCTTGATCCCCACGTATGCGCGCACTAGGTTGGCCACGGTCGCTTCCTGGAGGATGATTTCTTCTCCCGTCAGCAATTTGATGGTGGCGCGTAGGTGCTGGTGTCCCGATGGGGGCGCGAGGATAATTTCGGCGATATCGGCATTGGCTAAGATTCGGCGCTGGTTTTTCATGACTTCCTCCCTGTCCCCTAGCTGTGAAAATTCGTCTCGTTTCTTCTCATTGTCAGCGTACCGCAACCTCCTTCGGCCTGCTGACGCCAGCGATTGGCACGTCGCACGTTGATTCCTCGCTGGCGAAAAAAGCTATGCACCAGACCGGTCTGCTCTGCTGATGGGCTTCGGTAAGTGGACGCAGGCACCGGGTTGCAATAGAGCAGGTGCAGCGTCATCTCCGGAAAAGGGATGAGCCAGTCTGCCAAGGCGCCAAGTTCCGCCGGTTGGTCGTTGATTCCTTCCAACAGCAGATAGTTCACGCCCAGCTTGCAGCGTTGGCGGCGACTTAACCTCGTCCAGCGTTCCTGGAGCTTTTGCCTTAGCGAAAGCAAGCCTGGCCCTCTCGGAATCAGTTGCCGATAGATCGATTCTGTGCCGGCGTGAATTGAAAGCATGATGCCGTTGTGGGGCAGTTGCAGCAGTTCAGTGAGTCGGGACAGTGGCGTCCCGGTGGTGGTCAGTGACACCGGCAGTTTCTGTCGGCAGCAGTCTTCCATAAACCGGCTCAGGTTTGCCAGATTCTGTAACGGTTCGCCGATGCCGGACAGGGTCAGGCGTTCTGGTTCGATCCCCGCACTACGGCAGCTTTCCAGCTGCAGATGTAGCTCTTCTCTGGTCAGGTTGCGGAGCAGACCGTTCTTCCCCGAGGCACAGAAGGGGCAGCCTAGGGCGCAGCCGGCCTGACTGGAGAGGCAGAGAGTACCACTGGCATACCAGACCGCTTCGACCCGCAGGTTGTCGGTCAGGGGAATGACAAATTTTCGATTTTTTGCATTGCGAGCCATTGCCTGTTCCAGATGTTTGTATTAATTGAAATCCCTTTTATACCTTACTCCTTTCCGTAGGCGGAGCCTTAATTGTGGTGAGTTGCAAAAAATTCGACTTGTTGCTATTTTGAAATCAAACATTACGATGTCGAAACAAATGGAGATGAGATGAAATTAGATCAATTGCCAGAAAAGCAGCGAAGCGCCCTGCAGACCTACGTCAAGCTGATGCGGGCGACCTATCGGGCGACCGGTGATATCCATCGGCATCTGCAGCAGGACAATCTGACGCACAGCCAATTCGCCGTTCTGGAAGCCCTCTACCATGCCGGCCATTTGAGCCAGGGCAAGTTGGGGCAGAAAATCCTCAAGAGCAATGCGAACTTGACCACCGTGGTCGACAGCCTGGAAAAGAAACGGTTGGTACAGCGCCAGCGCACCGAAGAGGACCGGCGCCGGGTGGTGGTGAAACTGACGCGCTCTTGTGAAGAGTTGATCGGCAAGGTGTTTCCCCGGCATGCGCAGATCGTTGAACGTGAGTTCAGCCTGCTGACATGGGCCGAACAACAACTGTTGGGGGGATTGCTGAAAAAGCTTGGCAAGGGGTAGAAAAATTTTAAGTAAATATTTCGATATCGAAACGGTTTTGACAGAGAAAGGATCAGGTTATGAAACAGGTGCTACATAAAGCCGATTCGCGCGGGTTGGCCGACTGCGGCTGGTTGCTGAGTCGACATACTTTCAGCTTTGCCGATTATTACGACCCGGAACGGATGGGGTTCGGCCTGCTGCGGGTACTCAACGACGATATCGTCAAGCCTGCGATGGGGTTTGGAACACATCCGCACGAAAACATGGAAATCGTTTCCATCCCGTTGTCCGGTTCATTGCGCCATCAGGACAGCATGGGAAATAAACATGTGATTGCCGCCGGAGAAGTTCAGGTGATGTCGGCCGGCAGCGGCATCACGCACTCGGAGTACAATAATTCTGAGCAGGAGGAGGTGAACTTTCTTCAGATCTGGGTTCATCCCAAAGAGCGGAATATTGCCCCACGTTACGGTCAGCTGCGTTTCGATCCGCATGGGCAAAAAAACCGTTTTCAGATATTGGTTGCCCCCGAAAAAAATGCGGAGGCAATCTGGATTAACCAGGATGCTTGGTTCTCATTGGCGATGCTCGATGTCGGCAGCGAACTTTGCTATCGCAAACAGCGGCTGGAAAACGGGGTCTACTTTTTCGTCATTTCTGGCGCACTGACGATCGCTGGACAGTCGCTTGAAGCGCGGGACGGATTGGGAATCTGTTCCGATGATGAATTGATTGTTCAGGCTGCCGGGCCGGTTGAACTGCTGGTGATCGAAGTACCGATGAATCGATAATTAAACTGAGGAGGAAAGCATGAAGATACTCGGAATCTGTGGCAGTTTGCGCCAGGCCTCGACCAATATGGGACTGCTTCGTTACGCGCGGGAAGCCGCGCCGGAGGGGGGCCACATTGAGATTGCCGACCTCAGCGATGTGCCATTTTATAATGCCGATTTTGTGGAAAAACCGGTTGCAGTGTTGCGACTGTTTGAGCAGATGGCGCAGACTGATGCGCTGATGCTGGCCTGCCCCGAATACAATTATTCGCTGGCGCCGGCGCTGAAAAACGTGCTCGACTGGGCATCGCGTGAACCGGACAATCGGCTGCTGGCCGGTAAGCCGGTAGCGATCCTCGGCTCGGGTGGTGGCCTGGGGACGGCACGTGCGCAGTATCACTTGCGGCAAGTCTGCGTTTTCCTCGATCTGCATCCACTTAACAAGCCGGAGGTCCTCGTCAGTGCTTTTGCCGGAAATTTCGACGAGGCTGGCAACCTGACCAGCGAGAAAGTTCAGCAGCAAGTTATGGAACAGCTGCTTGCACTTCAAAACTGGACAGATCGGCTGACTCGATAACCGCTTCTTACCAGGGTAGTTCCTCGCCGTTGCTGTGCCAGAAAGAACCACTATTCTCCAGGGTGAGCGATTCGATCAATTTGACCAGTCCAGCGACCGATTCCTGCGGTGTGATCAATCCGCCGAAATTGACCATTCTGGTTTTCACAAAGCCTGGATGTAGCTGGACAACGGTAATACCGCGTTCCCGCACATCGATTGCCAGCGACCTGCCGAGGGCATTGAGAGCCGCTTTTGAGGCCCGATAGCCGTAGTATCCTCCCGAATCATTGTCTGAGATCGAGCCCATGCGGCTGGTGATATTGGCTATTTTACTCCCGGGCTGCAAATTGGGGAGCAGGGCTTCGCTGATGCGTAGCGGGGCGAAAGCGTTCACCTCCATCTGCCGGCGGAGTGAAGCGTAATCGATCCTGCGGAGGACATCGTCCTGCAGCAGCCCGGCGTTGTTGATCAATAGATCAATCGTTTCACCTTCGAGCGCAATGACCAACTGCTCGATCTGCTTTTCGTCGGTAACGTCGATCCCGGCAATAACCCGCGTGGCCGCTTGGTCAAGCTCAGGGGAGCTCTCCCTGCAGACCCCGGTCACCCGCCAGTTTTCTCTTTGATAGTGACGGGCTAACTCCAGTCCGATGCCGCGGTTGGCACCGGTAATCACGACATGTTTCATAATTCGCTCCTTTCAGCGACGATCCACAAGAGAGATCCCCAACCTTTTCGCCGTTGCCTGGGCCGCTGTCAGGTTCCTGCGACTCGATCGACGAATGGGGAGGGGGCTAAATGTGGGCCGTTACTGCAACTTCCGAGCTTTGCGACCGGGGAGGCAGTAGCCGGTTTGGTTCTGCAGCCTATTGGCCCGGAAATCGTTTGCACACAGGTCGCAGGCGTACAATGGCAGTTGCACTTGTTCGGCGCGTCTGGCGCGTTCGCCGGAAGGGTATCGAGCCAAGTGCTCGGGGACAAAAGGTTCCATTGGCCAAATTCTATTCAAGGAATGACAACTCGACGCAACATGCGGTCAGGGTTCCTTGTTTATGCGGCTCAGGAGGTCGTGGCCAAGTAGATCAAGTAGACCATGGCTGGCCAGATTCCGAAGCTTGCCAAAATGGCAAATCCGAGAATCTGCAGGATGCAAAGGACTGCTTTCTTGCCTGTTTTGACCGTCGCGGTCAGCTTGCTTTCGCCCAGTTTACTGTCTGGGAACAGGTACTGCTCAATATTGGTTGCGTGTCCCATGTGACCTCTCTTTCCCGGGAACGCAGGGAGAAGAAGGTTTCCCGTTTGACACCGACATGAGCGGGAGTTGTCATAATTCCAGCTTATCACGATTTGGCTTGAAAACGAGTCTGCAAGCACGTAAAGCTGTTATTTGTCAAACAGTTAAGTCGCGAGTGGTGATTTGTGTTCGCAGGGGATTTTCACTTGGCAAAGCCCGCAGGGGGTAGACCCGGTCCCGTAGGTCTTGGTGGAGTAAGGCGTGGTGGCTTCGCGGATGTAGGTAAAACAGGCCGGTTTGTTGTGCCCGGTAGCGGTAGCGATGGCACCGGCTGGGCAGCGGTGGGCACAGGCGCCGCACGTGCCTTTGGCGTACCAGAGGCACCATGCTTGATGGTCGTTGCCGTAAGGACGCTCGGAGCGGGGCAGGTCGCACTTGACCACTACCGAGCCGAAGCGGACCGCTTTGCCGAAACGGGTGATCAAGCCGTCGGAGAGGCCGAAGGTGCCGTTCCCGGCGACAAACGCGACATGTCGTTCCGACCAGTTGGAGGCGATCCCGAAACGCTTCGATTCTTGGTAGGCGAAATCAGGCAGTCGTTCCGGGGCAACGGCAGGGTAGCCCATTTCTGTAAGCGTCTCGGCCAGGTGCAGTCGCAAAGCGCAGTTGAACTCCTCGCCGTGAAAGCGGGAACGCGCCCAGCGCTCGGACGGCATCTCTTGCTCTTGGCGCTGGTCGGCACGGGTTGCCTCGGTTTGTGGCAACAGGTAGCTGATAACTCTTAGCTCTGCTGCGGCGACTGTTTGCTCCGGAAAGGCTATAGCAAAGGCTTCTTCCGGGGTCCAGAGGAAATCACCGATCATTCCTTTGAATTGATCAAACAGTGGATCGTCGGCTCTGGCAACGGCGATTTGTGGTTCGGACCAGGCTTTTTCATCGGTGTCGAGATGCAGACTGTTAAGTGGTGAGGTTGCCCAGAAATTGTTGATGATTAGGTGGATCTGCTCTAGGGAAACCGGGTCTTTCTCTACCATCGTAGCCTTTCCTCCTGCTATGGTGCTGAAATGTCACTGTAGCAGAAAAGATGTGGAGAAGAAACTGGAGAGGCGCTGAAAATGGGAAAGCCGTTTTCCCGCTTCACCGATTGTCGGTTTGAGCATAATAGTTCTCTGGAACCGGCAGCTTTTGCGGAGTGTAGGAATATGGATGTTGTTTTGCAGGTCTGGGGTGGCGGATTTTATCTTCTCAACAAGATTTTTTTCGCCTTTGCTGAGAACCGATCGGAACAAGTAACAAGGCAGCTGCGGATTGCCGGGTGGAGCGTCTATCTGCTCGGCGTTCCGGCTTGGGTCATCATCCTGATCGGCAAGCATGACTGGATCGCTGCCTCGATCGAAGCGGGCGGAATGCCAGCGATGTTGTTCGGCCTGTTCAATGCATATCAGGGCGCTGCGGTGCTCAATAAATACTTTGACCGCATTGTCGCGCTGATTACTTACGCATTTGTTGGTTTGGGAATCGGCTACAGCCTCTACGATTACGGTGGTCTGACCTCCTTTTCGCAACTGCTGGAGGTTGGTCTAGTGGTTGGGTTTCTGCTGGGCAGCTACCTGCTGGCGAAGAAAAACTCCGCCGGCTGGTTCTTTTTTTTGTTGATGAATATCAGCACCGGCTCCTTGATGTTGCTGCAGAACAAGCGACTGCTGGCGGCTCAGCAGATGATTTCGCTCTGCTTTGTTCTTTATGGACTCTCTCAGGCGCGGAAGGTGCCGAAAGCGACGGTGAGCGCGCTCAGCCAATAAAGTCGATTGTCCTATATCGGTTGGCAAGTCAGCCCAGTTGCCCGAGAACTTCAGGGTGTTCTCAGGGTGGGGCTAACTTCGATGTGGCCCCGGTTGCCAGCGAATATCGCTTTTGCCGTAATCATTACACAATCTTGCCCAGACAAAGCAGAGGTCGGACAGCCGGTTCAAGAAGCGCAGGCAGCAGGAATTGATCTGTTCGCCCGATTCGATCAGGGCAACGACTTCACGTTCGCAGCGGCGGGTTACCGTACGGGCGAGATGTAGGGTTGCTGCGGCGCGGCTGCCACCTGGGAGGACAAAGTTTCCAGCTGGTTCCAACTGTTGATTGGTTTCCTGCATCCAGTTTTCCAGTAGATCAATCTGAAACTGGCGGACATTCGGAATCTTATTCGCCATCTCACTGTTCGCGGGTGTCGCCAGTTCGCAACCGAGGTCGAACAGTTCATTCTGCAGCTGCAGGATCCTTTCACTCAAGCCCTCCGGAAGAGGTTCGCAACGAATCAAGCCCAACACCGAATTCAATTCGTCTACCGTACCGTAGGCATTAACCCGTAATGATGATTTAGCCACTCGCGTGCCATCGACCAGGCTGGTTTCTCCTTTGTCTCCGCCACGGGTTGTAATCGTGTCCTGCTTCGTCATGCTGCCCTCCTTGTTAAGTATCCGTTTAGCGAAATAAGTATATGTTCAACAGCTCCGAATTTGCAGCCCGAAAAAGGGGTTTGTAGGAAATCATTTTTTTGCATTTACGCAAAAATGCCCTGACAGGGTTTTGCGCAAATGCAAAACCCTGTTTTTGGTATACGCAGTCGCGCCTGCCTTTCTGATAAAGTGCCTAAAATTACAGCTGGTTATAGAGAAAATTATTTATTTTCTCCTTGATTTTTCTTCTTGTGGCGAGCAAGCAAGTTTTTTGCAGCGCTGCAAAAAAAACAGTTTTTTAGAGATTTTGCGAGATATGTGACAATTCGATAAGTCGCTGATATCAAAAAGAAAATTTTTTTTGGCATGTTGGTACGGCGGTTGCGATAAGAAATGGGCGACGAATAGGTCGTTATCGTTTTTCGCTGGAGGACAGCATGTCGGTTTGCCCCTTTTACGGTCGAGGAGAAAAGTTCTGTGATGTTGGCGCAGATTACATCTCGCCGCATGACGTAGAGGCGATCTCACATTTCTGCTCCTGCCGTTACAGCGAATGTGGCAAGTTTCAGGAGCTGGCCGCTCGGCACCCTGAAGAATTGAGTTATCAGCCGACCTCCGCCCGGGTCGGAAGATCCACCATGGCGACTAAGGAATCGAGATCAAAAGCTCAAGTACATATCGCTTTTCGCAATAAGTGGCCGTTGTCTTATCGTCTTCGTTATTTAAGTGCACACAATCATTCTATCGAAGCCCAGAGAGAGGAGAAAGTTGTTATGAGTAACGCTATCAAAAATCGCGGTTGGCAGGTCGTCATCGCTGGTACCGGTATCAACCTGGCCCTTGGTGTCCTTTATGCCTACAGTATGCTCAAAGGTGAAATCGGGAAATTGTTCGCGGGCGCTGGTGACCCCTATGCAACTGCGTGTCTTGCTTTTGCGCTGTCGATGATCATCGGCGGTAAGATGCAGGATAAAGTTGGTCCGCGCCTGACCGCTATTGTTGGTGGTTTGCTGGTTGGCGCCGGTTTCATCATCTGTTCACAAACCTCTAGCTACTGGGGCTGGATCCTCGGTTTCGGGGTAATGGCCGGTCTCGGTTTCGGTTTCGGCTACTCGGCTGCGACTCCGCCGGCACTCAAGTGGTTCTCCTCTGCCAAAACCGGCCTGATTGCTGGTATTGTTGTCGCAGGCTTCGGTATTGCTCCGGTTTACTTGGCACCGATTGCTAAAGGTCTGCTAGCTTCCTACGGTTTGCACCAGACCATGATGTTCCTCGGGATTGCTTTTATCGTGGTTGTTTGCGGTATGGCGATGCTGGTTGTAAACCCGCCGGCAGGCTATGTTCCTGCTGAAGCCCCTGCTAAAAAGGGTGCAACCGCCGCTAAAAAAGTTGCTGTTGAAGACAAAACTCCGGGGCAAATGCTCAAAGATGGTCGATTCTACGCTTGCTGGCTAACTTATTTCATCGGTGCTGGAGCTGGTCTGATGGTTATCGGTAGCATCGCTGGTCTTGCCAAGCATAGCATGGGCGAGATGGCTTTCATCGCTGTCTGCGTTATGTCGATCGGTAACGCTTCCGGTCGCGTAATTGCCGGTGTCCTGTCCGACAAAATCGGTCGTGCCGCAACCCTGACGATAATGCTGGTTTTCCAGGCTTCTTTGATGTTTGCTGCGATCCCGGTTGTTACCGGCGAAGGCTCCAGCGCAGTTCTGGTGACTCTGCTCGCTTCCTTCATCGGGTTCAACTATGGTACCAACCTGTCTCTGTTCCCGTCCTTCGCAAAGGATTACTGGGGTAGCTCCAACTACGGCATGAACTACGGTATCCTGTTCTCCGCCTGGGGCGTCGGCGCCTTCGTTCTGGTTAAACTGTCGGCCTTCCTGTCGGCCAAGTTCGGTGGTATGAGCACCTCCTTCACCGTCGCTGGTGTGATGCTGCTGGTCGGTGCCGTGATGGCTCTCTCGCTGCGCCCGAAAAAGGCCACTGTCGAGGTGCCGGAAACTGTTACCGCAGAAGAGGAAGATCTGGTTCTGCAGAGCGCTCAAGACTGATACTGAGCTGCAATAAAGTGATCAAGGGGCCCTGCCGAGTGCAGGGCCCTTTCCGAGTGCAGGGCCCTTTTTTTGTTTGTCCAGCGGAGCTGGCAAACCCGGCCTGCTGAAAGAAGCAGGCGTTGCCCCGACCAGGGGGAAGACAATCCGAATCGCAAGGGCGTTGCTGGCAACGGCAGGGTCTGAAGGAAGCGATAGGAGGTAAGCTGCACATAGCGCAAGCGAACCTGATTCGGCGCTGCGGGAGGGTAAGCGTGCAAACTATCGCGAAGCCCGATACCTGATCATACCCCGTAGCGTGGTTGAGGATGCGGTAGCTTACAGGGAGCCGGAAGGTAACTGGGGAAGCCTCGTATCGTCTCTCACTTCATGGTCAGAGGGGAGAGTAAGAAAAGCACAAGAGGTAACTCAAGGCTTTTCGATGCGGTGCGAGGTGGCAGATGATTCCGTAGTAGTGATGAAGTCCCTGCCTGTGAAAGCTGGTAACAGACTGGAGGGTAAAACCGGGACGACCTGTCGTCTGATCGGCAGGAGCCGGTGAGCGCCAAAAGCCTCATTGGGTTGCGAAGGGATGAGGCTCATTCGAAGATTTCTGGAGTTGGACCGAACACGCAAAGCTTAAGCACAAGTTGTCTGAAGTAGGATAAGACCTGAGCGGATGGTAAAGTCGGGAGCGACTCTCTGTCTGCCTGGGCCGCTTAGCGGAGTAGCCAGACTTGCCAAACGTATATTACCCGTAAGGGATAGAGGCGTTTGGTTCTGGTGAAGTTTCGAAGGCATTGCGACGTCGTCAAACAGA
>NZ_QKAP01000128.1 GCF_003247215.1 Malonomonas rubra
CACCTATGGCCAACTACATCGGGTGGATGGCCGAGCAATTGGATGGAAAATCACCTGAATTTGAAGCTGAATTGACCCATCAGATCCGACAAGCTATGGCGGAGCGTTTCCTGCAGGGCCTCGATGCCTTTCCAGGGGCACTCGAATTGCTTACCCGTTTACATCTCCCATTCTGTGTAGCAACCAACGGGCCTCGAGAGAAAGTCGAAATGACATTGGGTTTGGCTGGCCTGAGGCATTTGTTTGGTAACAGGATATTTTCTGCCTATGAGGTTGGTTGTTTTAAACCCGACCCAGGTCTGTTCATTCATGCTGCGGAGGTACTTGGTGTAGAGCCTTGTCGATGCGCTGTTGTGGAAGATAGCTTGCCAGGCATAAAGGCTGGGTTGGCGGCAGGAATGAAAGTGTTTGCACTCCATCCTCGCGAAACGACCTCACCCGAATTGGCTGCACATATTTATTTTATTGACAGCCTATCTGAATTTGACCGACTGCTTCATATGTGACAAAGAAGAAGCTTGTCCGAAAAATGTATGTATGGGTTGGATGAGGTAGCCTGAAATTCATAGACATAGATGGTTGCCAGGACAGGTCAATACACCAACGACAGAACTCCAATTACAGCGGCCAGTTGTGCTAACGAATTGATATTGCGTGCGCCCCATCATCCGGGCTTGCGCTCGAAGTGCGTGGTAATTAGCGTGCAAAACTTTCCAGGTTTCCGGGGTGAACAGCGTCCAATAGTTTCCACCTCGGGTTGTGCAACCATCCGGTCTTTTAGCCGGAGAAACCTGGGGTGTTATCCATGGACATCATTGCCGAAATCCGGCGCCGTCATCTGGTCAGTGGCGAGAGCATCAGTTCCATCGCTCGCAGCCTGAATCTTTCCCGTCCCACCGTTCGCAAACATCTGCAAACCACATCCGAACCCGTCTACCAACGTCAGGTCCAGCCCGTTCCCAAATTGGGCGATTTCCAGGGCATGCTGGAATCTTGGCTTAAGGCAGAGCAATCCTTGCCCAAGTCACAACGCCGCACCGCACAACGATTATTTGAAGGCCTGCAAGCCGAAGGTTATCGCGGCGCGTATGACAGCGTGCAGCGCTTTGTGAAACGCTGGAAGACACAGTCATCCCGGCCATCCTCGACCCAAGCCTTTGTGCCACTACGCTTTGCGCCGGGCGAGGTTTGTCAGTTCGACTGGAGCCACGAACTGGTCGAGATCGCCGGTATGCCGCAGACGCTCAAGGTGGCGCACTTTCGTTTGGTCCACAGCCGCCAGATGTTTGTGGTGGCCTATCCACGCGAGACACAGGAGATGGTCTTCGATGCGCACAATCGCGCCTTTGCCTTCTTTGGCGGCGTGCCACTGCGCATGGTTTATGACAACTTGAAGGCCGTCGTCCAAACCATCCTGTCCGGCAAAGAACGTCAATTCAATCCACGCTTTATGGCGCTGGCGAATCACTACCTGTTCGAGCCAGTCGCCTGCACGCCGGCGTCCGGCTGGGAGAAGGGCCAAGTCGAGAATCAGGTCGGCAATATCCGCGAATGGCTGTTCACCCCCAAGCCCCGCTTTGCCAGTCTGGCGGAGTTGAACGACTGGCTCGCCTTGCGCTGCCGCGAGTTGGCCGGACGTCGCCACCCCGAATTCGACCGGTCGATTGCCGAGGTCTTTGCCGAAGAGCTGTCCGCACTTCGGCCGATGACTGCGTCATTCGACGGCTATGTCGAAGAAATGGTTCGCGTCTCGAACACCTGCCTAATCCGGGTGGATTACAACCGCTACAGTGTACCGGCCGCCTTTGCCGGTAAAGCGGTCTCCGTGCGGCGCAGCGCCAACCAAGTGCGTGTTGTCTTCGAGCGCGAAGTGATTGCCGCCCACCCACGCCGTTTCGGGCGTGAACAGTTGATTTGTGATCCTTGGCATTACTTGCCGGTACTGGAGAAGAAGCCCGGCGCACTGCGCAATGGCGCGCCGTTTCTGGAGTGGGATTTACCGCAAGCCATTCAGGCGGTGCGTGATCGTTTGTTGAAACAACCCAAGGGTGATCGCGCCTTTGTGGAGTTGCTGCTGATGGCGCGCGAGGTGGGACTGGAACCGTTGCAGGTGGCGTGTGAACTCACGCTGGAATCGGGCGTGATCACTGGTGCGGTGGTGATGAACGAGTTGCGTCGGCTGACAGCGCCGACTCGGCCGGAATCACTTAACTTGCCGGACCGACTACAACTGCGGGCCGAACCACTGGCCGACTGCGCCCGCTATGACATGCTGCGTGGGGGGGCCCATGTCCTGCATTGATCGCGTGGCCCAGCTGAAATCACTGAATCTGTATGGCATGGCAGCTGCTTGGGGGGAATGGCAAGCAGAGAAACCACGACAGCCGGCTGTGCCGGAAGCCTGGCTGGATCGGTTGATTGAAGCCGAACAAAGCGACCGACAAGTACGTAGTTTGCGCTACCAGCTCAAAGCTGCGAAGTTCCCGATCCATCGGGATCTGACCGGTTTCGACTGGGCCGAAACGCCGTTGCCGCAAGCGCAGGTCGAACAGCTGGCGACAGGCAGCTTCATGGAAAGCGCGCATAACCTGATTCTGGTCGGCGGTACTGGAACGGGCAAAACGCATCTGGCGACTGCACTGGGCGTAGCTGCGATTCATCAAGGCAAACGGGTGAGGTTCTTCAATGCGGTCGATCTGGTGAATCAGCTGGAAAAAGAGAAGCAGCAAGGTAAGGCAGGCAATCTGGCCAAACAACTGGTTCAGATCGATGCCGTGATTCTGGATGAACTGGGCTATCTGCCGTTTCCGACATCGGGCGGCGCATTGCTCTTCCACCTGATCAGTCAGCTTTACGAGAAGACCAGCCTAATCATCACGACCAACCTGTCATTCGGGGAGTGGGTGAGCGTCTTCGGCGATGCCAAAATGACCACTGCCTTGCTTGATCGGCTGACGCACCACTGTGAAATCCTGGAAACGGGCAACGACTCCTTCCGTTTCAAACAGCGCAAAAAGCAGGGGAAACCAAGCTGATCAACTGAAAACTCTTGGACGCTGATTGCTGGAAATTATTGGGCGCTGATTGACAGTCTTTCAGCCTAGCGAATAACGATTGACAGCTTACCTGCCCTTCGATAGCGAATTACTAACTCAACGCCCTGTGCTACTAAATGTGGGGGGACGTCGTTAATACCTGCTTTGCACATCA
>NZ_QKAP01000135.1 GCF_003247215.1 Malonomonas rubra
CAGGGGAGGGAGCGTTGTAGACCCCGCCTGTCTCAGCGTGATTGAGGGAGGATGGACAGGAGCCGTGTACGAGGCCCGTACGCACGGTTCTGTGAGAGGGATGAGGTGGGTATTGATCAACCCACCTCACCCTACTCGATTGCATTGAGAATGTTGCTTCAACAACTTTATTGAATGGCAAGTCCAATCGGATTGCCTTTTTGATTCCAAGCTTTTGAGCAAGAAAAACCGATTTTGTTTACTGAACAAGAAAATATGTGAACGACTTGTTCTTTGATTTAGCTACTTGTCAGTGTTTTTAACTCCATTAGCAGCCCTCGCACAAAATCATATCCTTTCTGCCAGAATCCCGGATCGCTTAGATCGATACCAAACGGGTTCAACAATTCCTGGGGTGGCGCGCTCCCGCCAGCTTTCAATAGGTCGAGATAGAGCGGCACAAAATTCTCTCCCTGTTCCATGTATTGCTGATAGAGCGCCAGCACTAACAGCTCACCAAAAACGTAGGAATAGCAGTAGAAGCGGGAATGGATGAAATGACTGATATAGGCCCAGCCCCAGCGGTAAGGTGCGATCATCTGCACCGCATCACCGAACAGCTTGGCGTTCTCCTGCCACCAGAGCTCGCAGTAGTCATCAGGCGATAGCAATCCCTCGGCTCGCTTTTTGTGGGCGGCGATCTCGAAGCGGGTCAGGGCGTTCTGCCGGAAAGTGGTCGCGATGATCTCCTCCAGCTTGACACAGAGCAGCTCGATGCGTACCTGTTTGTCCTGTTCGCTGTCGAGCATCCTGCGGGTCAGTAACATTTCTCCGAACACGCTGGCTGTCTCCGCCATCGGCAGCGGCGCCTGATAGTGGTAGAGGTTTTGGTCTTGTGATAAAGCGAAATGTACACCGTGCCCCAGCTCGTGAGCGAGGGTCGAGACATCGCGCAGGTTGCCGGTGAAGTTGAGCAGCACGTACGGCTGATAACCAGGCAGCATCCCCATACAAAAGGCGCCGCCGGTCTTGCCCGGGGCCGGGAAGCAGTCGATCCGCTGATCGGAAAAGAAGCTGTCGGCGAGCGTCGCCAGTTGCGGTGAGAAACTGTTGAATGAATCGAAAACTAACTTCCTGGCTTCGGCGATATCGAAATGTCGTTTACTGCCCGGCAGAGGCGCATAGATATCAGTGTTTTTCATCTCTTTCAAGCCGAGCAGCTGCATTTTCAGCGCAAAATATTCACGGGCCAGTCCGTAGTTCTGCTCGGTGACCGCCATCATTTGCGCGACCATTTCCGGTTCGGTTTCGCTGCTCAGGTGGGTCGGCGTCATCAGGTCGGGATAGTTGCGGAGGGCACACTCCCGCTCATGATCGAGCAGCAGGTTGTTGAAGCAGGCGGTCAGCACCAGCGCGTTTTCCTGGTGCTTGTTGAGGAAGGTGGTAAAGGCCCGTTCGCGTACTGCGCCCTCCGGGTGGTAAAGCAGCGCCAACAGTTCTTCGCCGGTGACCTCCTTTATTTCTGTTTCTCCCGGCATGACAAAGTCGAAGCTGAAGGAGGAAGTCAGCTCTTCGAACAGCTGGCTGAACCCTTCCTTGCCGGAAAGATCCTTCCGTTTGAGCGCCTGTTCAACCTCTTCGCTCAAGGTGTAGTGAGCGCCTTTGCGCAGCTGGTTGAGGTAGTGTCGATAAGGTGAAAGTTCGGTTGTCGCGGTTAGTTTGGTAAACCGCGCTTTCTCAACCTTCATCATCTCCAGTTCGAAGAACAGTAGCTCTTCGCTGATCTTCGCCCATTGCTCCCGGACTTTGGCGAACAGCGCTTTGTGTTGATCTGGACGGCTGTCGGCCGAGAACAGCAGTTGCGCATAGAGATAGGGCAGAAGTCCTTTGCTCTGTAGTTGTTCGTAATTCTGCAGGGCGGTAGCTAGGTCGACGGCATCAAGTTGCGCGACTCGTGATTTATAGCGGTTACGAAACTGATCGGCTTGCGCGGCCAGTTGTTTAAGGTGCGCGTCGATTTCTGGGTCGTCGGCTGTCTTGTATAGCGGATTGAGGTTCCAGTTGATCTGCTCTGTCATCAATCGTCTCCATTGAATAGCATTTTGTTCACTATCAGCTATCGCAAGTTTTCCTGTCAACCGGTCTTAGGGAATGGGGGTAGGTCTATTTGATAGCAGTTTCTACGGGTGTGCCTCGCTTCAGCAGCAGTTCCTGTCCCTGATGGGTGATGGTCAGCTCTTTCCCATCCCGAAGCAGATAGTGAGCTTTTTTCTGCTCGAAGCAGACTTCCAATGTCTGTCCGCGAATGCAGAGCGGGAATTTGAGCTGATGCATCTGTTTGGGAAGGCACGGATCGAAACTTAACTTGCCAGCGTAATCGCGCATGCCGGCAAAGCCGTAAACCGCGACCATCCAAGTTCCACCCATCGAAGCTATATGGCAGCCGTCCTTGACGTTGCCGCCAACATCTGCCAAGTCCATCAGCACAGCATAACGGGCATACTTGGCGGCCTGTTCCATGTTGCCGATTTCAGCGGCGATAATTGACTGGATACAGGCTGACAAAGATGAGTCCCCGGTTGTAAGCGGATCATAATAATCGAAATTGCGCTTTTTCTGCTCTTTGGAAAAATCCTGGCCGAGCAGAAACATCGCCAGCACGACGTCCGCCTGCTTGAGCACCTGATAACGGTAGATGACCAGCGGGTGATGATAGAGCAGCAGCGGGAAACTTTCACGCGGGGTTCCTTTGATATCCCAAAGTTCGCGGTCGAGAAAATTGTCATCCTGCGGGTTGATGCCGAGTGATTCGTCATAGGGAATGTACATTTTTTCGGCCGCCTGTTGCCAATCGCTGGCTTCGGCAAAGTCCAGACCGGTGCGGTGCACCAGAGTGGCAAAGTGTTCCGGGTGGCACTCCTGCATTTTGGTGATGGTTTTAGCCGCGTAACGCAGGTTTTCGCGAGCCATCAGGTTGGTGTAGGCGTTGTTGTTGACCACCGTGGTGTACTCGTCGGGGCCGGTCACACCGTGGATACAGAATTGGCCGTTGTTGCGTTGCGAATAGAAGCCGAGATCGTACCAGAACCGGGCGGTCTCAACCAGCATCTCGGCTCCCTCGTTGAAGAGCAGAGCCTTATCATCGGTAACCTCTACATATTTACGCAGGGCGTACATGATGTCGGCGTTGATGTGGTACTGGGCAGTACCGGCGGCATAATAGGCGCTCGCTTCTTCGCCGTTAATGGTACGCCAGGGGAAAAGGGCGCCCTGCTGATTCAGCTCAGTCGCCCTTTGGCGGGCTTGATCGAGCATACTGTGGCGGAAGCGCAGCAGGGTACGGGCGATGTGCGGGGCGCTGTATATGAGGAACGGCAGCACGTAAATCTCCGTGTCCCAGAAGTAATGCCCCTCATAGGTTTGTCCGGTTAGCCCTTTAGCCGGAATGCTCGCCCCCTCGGCACGTCCAGAAGCCTGCAGAATCTGAAACAGGTTCCAGCGCAGCGCCTGCTGGAACTCTCCCACCGGCGACTGCTCCTGTTCCGGACCGGTGATCTGCACATCGCTGCGTTGCCAGAAATCATCCAGGTAGCTGCGCTGGCTGTTCAACAGCGCTTTAAAGCCTTCTTTGCAGGCGCGATCCAGAGTCCAATTGCAGCGGGTATGCAGTTTCTTCACCGGTGCGCTGTGCGAGCTGTGATAGGCCACATACTTGATCAGTTGGATCGGCTGTCCCGGTTTGGCGTCGATCAGATATTCGACTTTACCGGAATCATCCGAACAATCGCTATGCCAGGTATAGGGGCAGGCGGTGTCAAATTGATGATCGATGCCGCAGGCCAGAGTCATGCCGCTTTGCTTCGCCCGGTGGCCGATGAATAAACGTTGCTCCTGGCAGTCGTGTAGTACCGGGAGCAGGACTTGATCTTTAAACCCTTTCGCTTGCCGGGGGTCATTTTGTCCCGTCTGGTTGGTCTGCCCGCCGATGATTTCCGAAGAAATCACCACCGGTGCCTCGGCGTTGAGCAGGGTAACCTGGTAGGAAAATGCCGCCAGGTGGCGGTGATCGAAAGAGACCAGCCGCCGCGATTCGATCAGAATCCGTTTTCCGGAAGGGGTTTCCCAGAGGATCTCTCGATCTAGAGTACCAGCCTGCATGTCGAGGGTGCGCTGATAAAGGAGCAGGCTGGCCGCCGGAAGGTAGAAAGGTTCGTCATCAACATAAAGACTTATCCCTTTGGCATCGGTGATGTTAAGCATGGTCTGCCCGGTCTTGGCGAATCCGTAAGCGTCTTCACCGTAAACGATCGGCCAGGTTTCATGAAAACCGTTGATGAAGGTTCCGCGTTGGAAGTAAGGGCTGCCCTCCTCGAAGTTGCCGCGCAGGCCGAGGTAGCCGTTGCCGAGTGAAAATAACGTTTCGGTTTGAGCCAAAAAGCGGGGGTAGAAACTGGTCTCGATAATCTTCCATGGATTGATCGGGTAGATGTGTAGTGGCGGATTGAGGGTCTCATGTCTAATCATCGCTTTTTTAGGCCTTTCCCCGGCAACTTATTTATTTACTGCGGTAGTAACTCTGACAGATCGCTGACAACCAGATCGGCACCGTTTTCTCGCAGGGCGGCGGCATCATCGTGTCGGTCGACGCCGATCACCAAGCCGAAACCGCCTTTCTTTCCAGCCTGTACGCCGGCGATCGCGTCCTCGATGACGACCGATTTTTGCGGTTCAACGGCAAGCAGTTCCGCCGCTTTCAGGAAGGTCGCTGGCTCCGGTTTGCCGGGCAGGCCATACGTTTCGGCGACTTTACCGTCGATCCGCTCTTCGAACAGTTCGGCAATTCCGGCCGCGTTCAGGATCGCTTCGCAGTTCTTGCTCGCCGAAACCACCGCCATGCGGATCTTCTTTTCACGCAGGTAATGGACCAGTTTGATCGAGCCTTCGAAAACACCTACGTGACCGGCTGCGAGCATCTCGCCGACCAGCTGATTTTTACGGTTACCCAAGCCGCAAACTGTTTCTTCCTCGGGATCATTTTCCGGGCTGCCGTATGGGAGTTCAATCCCCCGCGATTGGAGGAAGCTCTTTACCCCTTCGTAGCGCAGTTTTCCATCGACGTAGTGGCGATAGTCTAGATCGATGTCGAACGGCTGAAAGGCGACCCCGGTGGAGAGAAATTTCTGCTGCAGATAGTTGTCGAACATCTGTTTCCAGCAGATGGCGTGCAGCTTCGCAGTTGCCGTCAAGACACCATCAAGGTCGAATAGGACCGCTGAAAACTGTTCAAAGTCGATCTTCCGATTTTGGTTCATTGTTTTCCCTGCTCCTTTGTTGCCGCACGCAGCGGTTCGCACTGAGGTTTACCAGCAACAGAAAAATGCATGTTGGAATAAATTATGATCTCATAAAGCATAGCAAACTGGAGCGAAGCTGCATTTTTGAGGGGTAAATAGCACAGTTTGTGCGAGAGGAGGCTTGGCGGAAAAATAAAAAGGGTTACAGCGAAAACTGTAACCCTTTTACTAACTGGTGCTCAGAGGCAGAATCTGAATTGCCGACACAGGGATTTTCAGGATTGACCTTCCTCACTGAAAATGAAAGTTTACCTGTACATATAACGGCTTTATTAATAACAAAATTCCCCTCCACACTTATTGTGGCATGTGCAACTTAAAAGGAAGCGACAGGGGAAGGGTCGGCCTAAAGATCTGGCTGGCTTGAAAAGCAACTGCGACACCCCCCCCCCTCGGCAACAGGAACTATAATGCAAATTACTCATCTCAGTCAAAGTGACAACATTCCTGAAGCGATTCACGTGCCGATGTGGAAAATTCTCTTCCGGTTGGCCAATCTGCTGCAGGGTAAAAATACCGAGATGGTACTGACTTGTGAACACGGGCCACGCGCACGGGTGGTGCGAGGACTATTGACAAAAAGCGGCTACTTTAACCAGTTTTTCCTGGATGGAGATATGACAGGTTGGCTCAGAGCCGGGCTAATAACAGACAAGTAAGCATGGATTTTCCAGAAAATAACCTTTCAAGTTGGCGTAGACATGTCAGAAATCACAATTATGAAACTGTAAAATGTCTACTCGGACGGTGATTCCCTTTTGATCAATGCTAACTATGTTAAACTTAGAAAAATTCTTTTAGGAAGGGGTAGTTAATGGATCTTATTCGCATTCTCTTTGCCATCATATTGCCACCTTTGGGAGTGTTTCTCCAAGTCGGTATAGGTAAACATTTCTGGATCAATATCATTCTCACTCTTTTGGGTTATATTCCTGGCATTGTTCATGCTGTTTGGGTTATTGCAAAGAAGTGAACATCGGCTACCAAATTGACATTTTTCAGTATCATAAATAGCGATCAAGCTCCATGTTTGGGGCAGTAAAAAAGTAGAGAGATCAAAGGGGCTAAGGAAATCGCCTGCTACTAAGTCAAAGCCATGTTGTCCTTAGGGGGTAAAGTATGTCGCAATTAATTGAAAAACTCGATATAAACCAATACTTACCAACCGCTCTGGATTGGGCCACTAACATTTTTCTTGCCCTGATTATCTTGATTATTGGCATCTGGTTTGCCGGCAAGGTTTACCGGGGCATTGTCGGAATAGCAAATAAGCACGAACAACTTGACGATACCCTTTTCAGATTTTTTGGAAGTCTAGCGCGCTACACAATACTGGCGTTTGTTGGAATTGCAGTCTTAAATCGCTTTGGGGTGCAGACAGCTTCTATAATCGCCCTTTTAGGTGCGGCGGGGCTAGCCGTTGGATTGGCGCTTCAAGGCACTCTCACCAACTTGGCCGCGGGCGTCATGCTGTTGATCTTCCGGCCGTATAAAGTAAATGACTTTGTTGATGTGGCTGATAAGTTCGGGAAGGTTACGGAAATAGATATGTTTACTACTATCCTGCAAACCTTTGATAATCAGCAAATAATTATTCCCAACGGTAAGATATGGGGTGAGCAAATCGTTAACCACTCCCATCACACCATTCGTGGCGTGGATATGAGGTTTGGTATCGCTTATGGAGAAAGCATTGACGATGCCCGGAAGGTTATCGATAAGGTGCTTGAGGATCACGCCCTCGTCCGTAATGATCCGCCTCCTTTTGTGGAGGTTGAAAGCTTAAATAATAGCTCCGTCGATTTTCTGGTTAGACCATATTGTGAAGGGCAGCATTATTTTGCTATTCGTTATTCCATTCCGGAGCAAATCAAGAAAGCCCTGGATGATGCCAACATAGAAATACCATTCCCCCATAGAAAAGTCATTGTCGTCAATGAAAATTAGTAAAAGTGGGTTGGAGTTGCCATAAGCTGGTTTAATTGTGAGTTTCAGGATGATGCCTTGGACTTCCCAAGGGCATTCGCCTAATAACTTACGACTTTTGAAACCCTCACTGTCAGACACCCTGATATTCCCTGCCATTTAGGCCATTCCAGAATAATATTTTCTGGTCGCCCTTTTGTTTTGTATGACATTGTGCCTATCATTACTTTTTAGGTTATACTTCAAGTTCAAGGTTCTTCGAGGAGGTCAGATATGTCACGTCTCTTCATAATCATGTTGTTCGTCCTCGCCATGATCCTTACATCCGAAACGCAGGGCATTGCAAAAAAAGGCGGCGGTAGTGGTCATTCAGGGAGTGGGAGCAACCATTCGAAACATTCTGACGACCACCACAACCTTTTTGATGACGATGACCACCCTAAAAGCAGTGGCTACCATAAAAAGAGGGGGGAATTGAAACTGGAATTCGATGATGAAGGCCATCACCATCATGGCAATGGCCTGTTCAATCACCATCACGGTGACGGTGACGATGATCATCGCCATGGGGAAATTGAGCCTACTCGCCACGGAGGTGGTGAAATAGAAATTCACCGCAGCAGCGGACATAACTAACGATTTTTGAAGCGCTATTTAGGGCCCGGAAAGTATGTATAATTATGACATTACAGTTGAAGAAGGGAATCGAAAATGGCTATCTTCTTAATGTTCGGCAGGTATACATCCGAGGCGGCAAAAGACATCAGTCTGGACAGGACGGTCAAAGCCCGTGAATTGATTATGAAGAACGAAGGGAAAATAATATCCATGTTTGCCGTCATGGGCGAGCACGATCTGGTTTTCACCATCGACTTTCCCGAGGCGGCCATGGCCATGGCCGCCTCGGCCGCATTGTATAAGTTGACCGGAATCCATTTTACAACTTCCCCCGTGGTTGACGTAGGACAGTTCGATAAACTAATGGGAGAGGTTAAGGAAATATAAACTGGTACTTTAACGGGCATATCCACCTAGTCCGATCCCTGCTTGGCGAGAATCTTTTTGCTATTTCCAGCAAGATTGTCTGGAAAGTCCGGATCAAAAGGATTCTCCCACTAAGTTACTGAAATCACAGCGACGCGAACGTGTAGTTTCCATGTTTCAAAATAGAGAAGTGAGGATTAAATTACGAGATTTGAGATGTAGAAACGAAGAAGCCTCGGCTAGGTCCGGAGCTTACTTGTGGCGGAATTGAGAGACAATTCAAACGACTAACCTTGAAAAGATCTCTCCAGTTCGCTTTGCTTTTTGCCGCACCGTTCGCATACACTGGATTAGCAGGCCATGCCGCACCTTTAGAGGAGTGGATGCCGTTACCGTTTTCCAGTAGGGGGTCATGATGTGGAGATTGATCACTACCCTGATCGTGGTGCTCTGTTCGACAGTTCTTTTTACCTCGCAGATTCATGCAATCGAGAAAGGCCCGCAAACCAAGGTATACGTCTACCAGTCGCCTGGCTGAGGTTGCTGCGGTGGCTGGATCAAGCATCTGGAAGAACGAGGCTTCGTGATCAAAAAGGAATCGGTGGTCAGGATTTCTGAGGTCAAGAACCGCTACAAAGTTCCGAAGATGCTCCGATCCTGCCATACGGCCATCGTTGATGGCTACGTCATTGAAGGGCACGTCCCTGCCGACGAGATTATCCGTTTGCTCATAGAGAAACCAGACATCATTGGGTTGAGTGTGCCCGGGATGCCCAGCGGGTCACCCGGCATGGACCAACCTGGCGTCGAGCCGGAACCGTACAGCGTTCTGTCCTTCGACAAGCAGGGCCGGACTCGGGTTTTTGCTACCTATCCGAAGTAGACAAAACCTGCGACCGTTCCAAATTGGAGGCCTGAATAAACCCCCGATGCGTAGGTGCTTGATTGCATCGAATGTGTGGAGCCTTGAGAGGATTAAGTTACTCGATTTAAGATATACCCAGTCGTTGGAGGCAACATGGAAGCAAATGAATTGATGCAGCGTTTAAAATCGGACAAACCGCCCACAGTTGTCGATGTGCGCAGCAAAATTGAGTTTCGTAGAGGACACATTCCTGGAGCGATTCACATGCCGATGTGGAAAATTCTCTTCCGGTTGGTCAATCTGCCGCAGGATAAAAATACCGAGGTGGTGCTGACTTGTGAACACGGGCCACGCGCACAGGTGGTGCGAGGATTATTGACAAAACGCGGCTACATTAACCTGTTTCTCCTTGATGGACATATGGCAGGCTGGCGCAGAGCCGGGCTAAAAACAGACAAGTAAGCATGCATTTTCCAGAGAGGCACCTCTCAAGTTGGCGTAGACATGGCAGAAATCACGACATTTGAGATTGAAAAAGTTACCTGTTCCCGTTCATCACTTCACAACGAGTTTCATTTTTCGACCGCCAGTTACTTCAAAACCATTTTTTTTATAAAAATTGATGGTTTTTTCAAACTCTGGGAGAGGAGGGGTGCATAATTCTAGTCGTTTCCACCCGAAAGATTTCGCATGCTCAACCACACTTTTGAGCAATACATGACCAACCTTTTGAGACCTAAATCCGGGCTCAATGTAAAATTCCTGAACGATACCAAAGGTTCCTTCGGCGTATAGTGAGTAACTTTCGCAGAGGGCAGCAAAACCGATAGGTTTATCCGATCCCGCCTTTATTGCCAGGAAAACAGTATATTTGCCTTGCTCCATTAATTTGCGACAAAGATCTACCGTTTCTGCCATGTCTACATTGAAATGTTGTGCACCTGTTTTTACTATAATTTCATCAGTAAGAGCTTTTGCAAAATAAGCTATTACTTGTGAATCAGACGGAACTGCTTTTTTAATGTAGGTACTCATTATTGATTCCAGATGGCTAACATAAGAAATCAGGAAACTTAAATGCGGTTGTTGCTTTCCGAAGAACTATATGTTTTTAATCTCAATGAACCACTTGGGGTGCATTGCATTGAAGTCGGTTCGGATATTGGACGGCAGGGAACTTGCCGAATCAAGCACATAGGATCGACTACCCTCACGCTTAAAAACAACCCAGTGCCAGAAATTCTTGCCATCTTCCTGATGGTGTTTAATGGACAATAAGGCAAGATCCGGTAGCCCACGCCATGACTCAAAAGGAATCTCTTCGGCAGATGTCTTAACACCTGCTTTGGCCAACATTTTTCTGACATGTTGGGTATCAGACCAAAGGGATTTATCTTCAGCATAGATACCCATACCGTTTGCTATGATCCTCATCTCCTGATAGGTCTTTCCCAAAATACTTGCAACTGATGCAATTCCACACCCTGTTGCTTCTTCCTGTAATATCGGTTTTAGCACTGAGTACTCCAATTGCCTAACTTTTAACTTTATAGATCGAGAAGGTTTAGATCTCCATTCTTGTAAATGAAGAGGGCTTTTTGTTTTAGTAGCTGTTCGAAGCGTTTAATAGACAATCTAAGCGGTATCCATCACTGCTAAAGACTATTTCGCTTCATCGAGAAAATCAGGGGCTAGCACCTCTGAAAGCTTAAATCATTAAATCCACAATGCTTCGGGAATGTGCCTCTTAGATTGTTAGTTCAAAAGTGCCAGAGGCTTTGACGACGTACATTCTGCTCCCTCTTTTTCTGGCTGGTTGGAGTCTCGTTTTGTTCAAATTATACTTAATCTGATGAAACACTCCCACAAAATTTCTAAAATATATAAGAAGGGTCATGACACTTTAAGAGGTCAATCACGGATGATTTTGAGGATCAATTGGTAGAGATCCTGACCTCTATGATTGAACCTAAACTCACATTCTTTGAGATGCAAGATGAAGGTGCTGGGAGCCATGCCACGAAAGCGAACGAGTCTTGTTTTTGCGTAGCTCCAAAAACCTTCGATCCCGTTGATGTGAGTTCGACCTTTGTCAAATTCGTTCTGGTCGTGATCGATGCGCAGATGCTTTCCATAGGCAACGTCGACCAAGCTGTTATAGCCGCGCCAGCCGTCAGAGCAGATGACGCTTTTCAACTCGACTCTGCCCCGTATAACGGCTTGTAGCGTGATTTTGGAACAATTCGGAACGATCTCTGTGTAGACATGACCGTTCCGTTGAAAGATGCCAAAAACCATCGTTTTGCCATATGTGCCACGCCTCTTTTTCCTTTGATGCGGCGTGCACCAAAGAACGATTCGTCAACTTCGACCTCTCCCGAAAAGGGAGATTGTGTATCGCGATATTCAACCAGGCGCCGCCGGATCGCTTTCAAATAACGATTGATCGCATTACGGCTCAGACCTGTAAAACGAGCAATCTGAGAGGCGTCCAAATCGACAGAAAACAGCCTGACAATCCGACGAAATTGATGCTCAGGAATGAGTGAACGCCAAACATACTTGTTTTCATTGTCATGACAGCAGCTTAGCACACCTTTGCGAGTGCTTAACGTGTCATGACCCTATAAGAAATTCATTTTTTAGGGACATTTGATAATCGGATTGAATGTCTATCTTGGACGACACTGGCTCCGGACTAATTTAAATTCTGATAATGCAAAGCCAATTTCAAAGGAGAGTCGTACAAAGATAGAAAACCTACATTGCCTTTATTTTTAAATGGTTATGGAGGTTTTTAGCCGCCATGGTGTAGTTCGGTTGTTACCATTGTGGAAAAAATATGTTTGACATTAAATTTATTTCGTGTAAACCTACTAATAAATGAACTGACGGTACAATCTCCGAAAAGGCAAAACCGGAGTAATCCGGTGACGCAAAGCCACGGGTCCTTTGAATAAGGACAGCCGGGTTGCCGAAGAGGTGAGATATGCATCTTGGCACCGGCGAAAACCGATTCTCAAGAGCGCTCATCTACGGCAGAAGGTGGGCGCTCTTTTTTTGTTAGAGGTGCCCAGAACAGGAAATGCCTAACAAGGGAAAAGCAAAGCGAAGATGCAATTGCAAACGCACAACTTACATATCGAAGAAAAGCGAAATCGAATCCGGGGAGGATGGTTCGGACTGCTGCTTCTCGTCCTGTTGTTGGCCGTCGCCGGACCGGTACAAGCGGTAGATAAATTCTGCAGTGATGCCCCTTACTTCGGTGTGATTGATGGCAATGTCCATCCGGTTCCAAACCAGATCACAATCGATCGCGATTGTACTTTCCAGAATTTTCCAGAGTCCAATCCGCTGACAACGACGGTTAATTTCCAAACCAACGATCCCTCGATTTATCTGATCATTTTCAACAACGTCATTTTTACCGGGCACATGGCTTGCGCCAGTATCGATCACCGCATCTGGTTCTCCAACGGTTCCGATTATGGGTCGAGCAACAGTTGTCAGGATCTGTTCATTCCGGTGGAAAGCATTGCCAAGCAGGCACCCGCGGAAACGGCGGCTGTTGGTGTCCCCTTTACCTATACCCTGACGCTACCGTCCATGACCGAAGTCGGCGGGCCATCGTTGAACGACCTGCACACCGTCACCCTTTGGGATGATCTGACCGCCACAGGGGCAGCCCTGACCTATGTCGATATAAACGCCTATTACAAGAATAGCGGCACCCCCGTGACGTTGGTGCCTGAAAACGACCCCGACGCCCTAGGCGGAATTTGGACTTCTAAGAACCTTTCGTACAAGCCGCTTCCCCTAATTCTGAAAGGGGAGCAGATTATCGTTGAGCTTACGGTTGTGCTGGATGATTCGCCGGTTAATACGGTGGGAACCAGCTTTACCAACACTGCCAAGTGGTCCTTCGGCCGTCTGATCGAGGGGGAGTTTTATTCTCCTCTTCCCGGCGAGTGGGGTGTTTCCGAGCCGATGACAATCGCCGCGCCAGAACTGGTGGTGACCAAAACAAGTGATGAAACAGCCCTAAATCTAGGTGTGCCGGTAACCTTTACGATCGAGGTCCAGAATGTCGGTGGCAGCGAGGCCTGGAACACCAGTGTTGTTGATCAGATTCCGGATGGCATGTGCGACCAGGATCCCACGGCGACTCTCTCCGCCCGGATTATCGCCGCCGACGGTAGTCCAGTTGCCACTCTAGAACAGGGAATAGATTTCACCCTGAATTATGACGCCACCCCTGCGCCAACCTGCCCGCTGAGTTTGGATTTGAAATCAGCGAAGGCGGTGATCGGTCCCTCAGAGCGTTTGCTGATCAGTTATGAATCGCAACTGGATGGCGACACCACTGCCGACGGACTGACGTTGACAAATGTGGCCGGGGCGGTGAAGTGGTTCAGCGCCGATCCCAACGGGGGAACCAGCCCCAAGCCGATCAGTCGCACGCTTAGTGACGGGACACCGGGTGTTGACGATCATCAGGACAGCCAGTCCGTGACCACGGCCCTGTCTGGCTACTATTTCCAGAAAACGGTAACCAACCTGACCAGTAACGTTAGTCCGGCAACTACCGCCGCTCCGGGTGACCAGTTACGTTATCGCCTGCGGGTCTTCAATGTCGATCAGACGCTCAATGACATCACCTTACTCGATCAACTCAACCCGACCTACTTTGACTTGGGCAGTTTCTCGATGGTGACGTTACCGGCGGGCAGCGCCTTCAGTTTCGATCCCGTCACCGGAATGCTGCAAATCAATGGCGGTTCAGGAGATCTGAATGTCGCGGTCGGTGAGGAATTGGTGATCGAGTTTGACGTTACTCTCAGATCATCTTTGAGTAACGGGACTTTGGTTGTTAATCAAGCCGAATTCACTGCCTTTGGGCCTCTGAATGCGATCAGCGACGATCCCTATTTCAACGGTATTGCCCCGCCTGGTGAACCGGCCGATCCGACCCGGGTGGAGATCCAGTCTCCCGGGCCGCTGGAAAAATCCAATGATCAGTCGACTGCGACCATCGGCGAGCAGTTCATCTACAGTATCACCGTTCCTGCAGAGCCGGTGGCGATTCCATTGTACGACGTTCGGGTGATGGACAACCTGAGTCTGTCAACTGCCGATCTGCGTTTTATCAGTGCCGAGATCGCGGGTGGCAGCTGGGTTCCGAACAATGTCGGGAGTGACACAAATCTGATCATCGCAGACACCTCAACCGGGATTGATATCCCTGCTAACGGGCAGGCGATTATCAAGATCCGGGTGGAGCTTTTGAACAGCGTCACCAACCAGACTGGGTTGTCGTTCGCCAACAGCGCTAGCTACAGCTATAACCGCAGTAACGGCAACGAGACCACCCGCACCCTCGGTGGCGCTGGCAGCAGTCCTAACATGCGGATAGTTGAGCCGGCTTTGAGCGGCAGCAAGGCAGTCAGCTTTATTTTGCCGGCGGGCAAACCATCCACCGATCCGGCTGTAGTCGGTGATATTCTCGAATATCGGATCAGCATGACCAACAACGGCGATTCGACCGCTTTCGATGTCAGTGTGGTGGATACTCCGCCGGCTGAAGTGCTGCTGGTGCCGGGATCAGCGACGGCGCAACTCAATGGGGTCGGCATAAGCGGCTTTGTTGCCGAGCCCACCGAACTTGTCGGCGGCGGGCTGGTCTGGGGGCCATTAAACGACGACGGCAGTTTGGACATTCCCGCTGGGCAGACTCTGGTACTGACCTATCAGGTGACCGTTTCATCGGTAGCCGGCACCGCTTTCAGCAACAGCGTGTATCTGGACTGGAGTTCCTTGGACGGGGACATTTCGGCGGAGCGGACCGGCGACGGATGCCCGACGGTCACGGCGCCCGACGACTACTGTTATGGCCCGGCGACGGTCAGCGTCAGTACTCTCGACAACACGACGATCATCAAAACGGTAGCGGACGATTCCTTTGCCGAAACTCCCGCCAGTAGCGGCGCTCCGATAGTTCGGGTTGGTGACACCGTTACCTACGATCTGACCCTCAATCTGCAAGAATACATAACTCAGGATGTGGCGGTCGAAGATCAACTGCCAGTGGGGATGCGTCTGGAAAGTTTCTCCATCATTGGCGGAAGCGGTTTTGGCTATACATTGACGAGCCAACCGGCTGCCGGGGCAACCGGCACCCTACGTTGGGAATTCGGGGATATCAACAACCCACCGAGTGCTGACGGGACGCCGCTTGATCCCTTGGTGATCCGTTATGTCACGCGGGTCATTACCGATGCCCCGCCGCTGGGAATTGCTTACGACATCGATACCGCGCGTGACAATCAGGTGCAACTCTCCTATGCCGGTGGCGATCCGGTGCTATTTCCCAATCGTTTGACGGCTTCGGCGGAAATCAGTGTTCGCCAGCCACAGATGAGCGCAATCAGCAAGAGTGATCTCGGAACGGGTCGGGACGGTAGCGGCACGGCGGTCGATCCATATCGGGTCAATATCGCGACCGATGTCATGAACTTCCGGTTATCGTCCTGCAACGAGGGGCTGGCACCCGCCTATGGTGTGGTTTTGACTGACCAACTGGCACCCGAGTTTGACGAAAGCGGTTTGATCAGCAGTCCACCGGTGGTGCGTATCGGCTCGACCACCTTGAGTGTCGGCACCGACTACAACCTCACCGCGCCGAATCGTGGGGGCGAATTGCGCATCGCCCTGCAGGACAGCGCTCCGGTCAATCCGGGTGAGTGTGTCATCGTCGATTACAACCTCGGTTTTCACACTGATCTGACAGTTTCTAAAACCTGGAATAACAGGGCTCGGTTAGCGGAATACCGCTCCTTGCCTCTTGCCGAGGCGGGTCGCCTCTATGCGGCAGGTAGTTCAGCTGATGTTTGGATGACCAACTTGGTGAATGTCGAGCAATTGCTGAAATCCCTTGAGTCGGCACCGGAGGCGACCATCGGCGACGAGGTGACCTATCGCATCCGGGTGCCGGTTCTGCCGATGAACCGGGCGCTGGACGACCTGGTGATTACCGACAGCTTACCAGCCGCTCTGGAATATCTCTCTGCCAGTGCGATCGACAACAGTGGCGCGTCTGTAAGTCTGGTCGACAACAGCTCGGCCCCAGGCGATATTAGTCTGGGAATCGGGCAAATTCCGGCCGGCGAACAGGTGACCATCACCTTGCGGACCCGGGTCGTCAACAATGCCGCGGCCAACGCCGGAAACAGTATTATCAACACCGCTTCGTACACTTATGCGGGAATGCCGGTCGGTCTGGATACTGCCTCATCCAGCGGCCCTTTGACGATTGTCGAACCGACGTTGACCATCGCTAAGTCAGCAGTGAATCTCAGCAACCCCAGCAGCGCCCCTGTAATTGGCGATATCCTCCGTTACGATCTGGTGTTCATGGCTGCCGGCGGCGTGGTGGGAGATGCGTATTCTTCCGCCTTCGATCTGGCGATAGAAGACAGTCTGGGGGTTGGGCTCGCCTATCGAGGCGGGACTGTCGTTATCGACGGGGCCGGCAACACGATTGCTGACCCGACGGTGAGTGTTGATGCGGTTTCTACCGCCCAGACGCTCAACTGGAGTCTGGCTGATGCCACGGCGGATATCGATGTTTTGGAAGGAACTCAAGTGACTCTGTCCTACGAGGTGGAGGTACTTGGCAGCGTACTTCCGGGACAAACACTCACCAATAGCGCCGTGGCTCGCTGGACTGGGCAGGACGGCGATAATCCCTTCGAACGTAGCGGAAGCGGCCTGCCGGAGGAGAATGATTATGTCACTACGCCGGCGGAAATCAGCCTGACTGCGGCGCTGTCGGTTGTCCTTGGTAAATCGGTGGTTAATCTCACCACCCGCGAGGACCCGGGCGTGAACGCCACGCCTGGAGACCGGCTGCGCTACACGCTGGTGCTCAGCAATCAGAGTCTGACGCCCTTGACCAACGGCGTGCTGATTGACGAATTATCCGCCCAGTTCGCAGCCGGCAGCTTGCAGCTGATCAGCGTACCGCCGGATGCCGATATCACTGCGACCAACCCTTCCGGCGGTTCGGCCGGAACCGGGATGGTTCATCTCGGAAACCTGAGTTTGGCGGCGCAAGGTGAGGCTGGAGATTCCTTGACTCTGGTATTCGAGGCGACCCTCGCCCCGGTCATTCAAAGCGGGACTCAGGTGCTGAACCGGGCGCAACTGAGTGGTGATAATCTGGCCACCGTGATCAGCAATCAAACAAGCACCCTGATCACTTCGGCTCCTGCCCTTGAGGTCTGGAAGACATCACAGGATCTCACCGACGATCTCGCGGTGCTGATGGCCGGTGATACCCTGCGTTACACCATTACCGTCAAAAACGTCGGCACCGAGAATGCCGTCAACGTCTTGCTGCGGGACCAGATCCCGGCTAACACCCGTTATCTGAACGGCACGACGACCCTGAACGACAACCCGGTGGCGGACCCGGCTCCCGGTGTTTCGCCGCTACGGGACGGACTTTTTCTCAATTCACCGGAGGACGCAACGGCCGGGGCGATGCGGGCTGACGCGACCAGCAACTCCGCAAATGTTGCTACGGTCAGTTTCGACGTGGTGATCAATGCCGATGTCATCGACGGTGCGGTTATTGTCAATCAGGGGTTCGTCGATTTTGCCGGAACCGGCAGCGGCTCGGCCCCGGAAGAACCGTCCGACGATCCGGCTACCGCGGTTGCGGATGATCCAACCCGAGATGTAGTCGGCAACCTGCCGTTGATCGATGCGCACAAGACGGTGGATATTCTCGTAGACAACGGTTCGCTAGGGATCGTCGATCCGGGTGATCGGCTCCGTTATACGATAGTGGTCACCAATACTGCTGCGACGCCGGCCACCGCTGTGGTGCTCCGTGATGCAGTACCCGCGTTCACTACCTATGTGGACGATTCCGTGCAGTTGAACGGCCTTCCGGTAGGCCAGCCGGACCTCGGCGTCTCACCATTGACTGCCGGTATCGACCTGAGTTCCTCCGACCTGACACCGCCCCTGCCGAGTGCGGACGGCGGCATTCTGTCAGCCAACGGGACCGCCACGATCAGTTTCGACGTCGAGGTTCAGGCCGGAGTTGCTGAGGGCACCATCATCAGCAACCAGGGTTTTGTCAGTAGCGCCGAACAGGCCGATGAACCAACAGACGCCGACGGTATCGACAGCAACGGCGATCAGCCGACCCAGATCGTGGTGGGGGCGGCTCAACAGCTAAGTATCCTCAAGCAGGTTGCAGTGATTGACGGCGGTACGGCAGAGGCCGGCAGCCAGCTCGAATACCTGATTCGGGTGACCAATATCGGTAGCCTGCCGGCTACGCAGGTCTTAGTGACCGATGATCTGGCTCTAAAGATAGATGGTCTGCCTCCGCTCGCCGATTATGTGGACTATATCGCCAACTCCGCCCGTTTGAATGGCTCTGCCACCGGTGTGACCTTTATGGGGACACAGTTGACGGCCGACTATGCCGCCGAATATGGCGATTTGCCGGCGGGCGCTGATTTCGAGGTGCGCTTCCGGGTCAGGATCAAACCGACGGTGGCGCGGGGGACGACTCTTACCAACAGTGCTCAGGTCACTTGGGACAACAATCCGCCTGTGAGCGCGGAGGTTTCCCTAGACGTGGGCGGGGCTCCGGAAAGTGCCGCCCTGAACGGGCGTGTCTGGCACGATGCCGACCTGAACCTGCTTGACGACGACGGCGAACGCCCTCTGGAGGGGTGGACCGTTGAGCTGTCCCGCGCTGGCCGCATGCTTGCTTCAGTGCTGACCAATGTCGATGGGGAGTATCGTTTCAGCGGCCTGCCCACCAACGAAACGACCGGCGAATTTTACCAGGTACGCTTTCTGGCGCGGGGAGCCGGGCCGGACACCGCTTCCTTGGGGGATGGCGACTCCCCCTTTACCAATGGCCCACAGCAGATCAGCGATATTACCGTTCCCGACGGTGCCAACCTGCAAAACCTGAATCTGCCGATTACGCCGAACGGTGTGATTTACGACTCGATCCGACGTGAGCCGATTGCCGGTGCCCAGGTGACCCTAATAAATGCGGTATCCGGAAACACTCTGCCGAGCACCTGTTTTGACGATCCCCGTCAGCAGGAACAGCTAACTGCTCTGGACGGTTATTACAAGTTCGCGCTTAACTTCGGTGATGCGGCCTGTCCGGCTGGTACCGATTATCTCATCGAGGTCGTGCCGCCACCAAGCGGTTACACGGGGATGCCTTCGCGGATCATTCCTCCGACCAGTGACGCCACAACGACAGCGTTTTCCGTTCCTGCTTGTCTCGGTAGTGCGGCTGATGCCGTACCGACCAGTGCCGACAGTTGCCAGGTGGTAGTCGACGCCGAAGTGCCGCTGCGGGAGGTTGCACCGCGTACCGCAGGGACCGCCTATCATTTGCATCTTAAGTTGGACAACAGTCTGGTTCCCGGGGATAGCCAGATCTTTAACAACCCGATTCCGATCGATCCGGTGGCCGACGAGGCGGTAGCGATCACCAAGACTGCTGCTCGACTGACGGCCAGCCGGGGAGACCTGGTGCCCTACACTATCCGGGTGAACAATGTTTTCGGGGTACCACTGACCGATGTGTCGTTGATCGATCGTTTCCCGGCTGGCTTCAAGTACGTGACGGGGTCCGCTCGGTTGGACGCGGTGCCCGCAGAACCTCACTGGACCGGAAGAGAGTTGAGCTGGGAGAATCTGGATCTGCCGGTGGATGCCAGCCTCACCCTGCAACTGCTGTTGGTGGTGGGGGGCGGTGTTAGCGAAGGGGAGTACGTCAACCGGGCGCTGGTACGCAACAGTGTCAGCGGCGATCAGTACTCGGGCGAAGCGACCGCGACTGTGCGGATTGTCCCCGATCCAACCTTCGATTGCAGCGATGTTATTGGCAAGGTGTTCGATGACCGCAACCGGAACGGGCAGCAGGAATCGGGGGAAGACGGGCTGGCCGGGGTCCGGCTGGCGACGGCGCGTGGACTGCTCGTGACCACCGATCCCAACGGGCGTTTCCATATCACCTGTGCCCAAGTGCCGGATTTGGAGCGGGGCAGCAATTTCATTTTGAAGCTGGATGATCGCACCCTGCCGAGCGGCTTCCGTCTGACCACCGAGAACCCGCGGGTGCAGCGTGCCACTCGCGGCAAGACACTGCGCTTCAATTTCGGCGCGACCCTGCACCGGGTGGTGACCATCGATGTGGCCGACGGAGCCTTTGAGCCGGACAGTACCGAACTGCGTCCGCAGTGGCAACCCCGCATCGATCAGTTGCTGCAGGTTCTGAAGGAGGCGACTTCGGTGTTACGGCTTTCCTATCTGGCCGATATCGAAGCGGAGAGTCTGGTGAAAAAACGCCTCGCCATGCTGAAGCGGACCCTGACGGAACGTTGGGAACAGGGCGAGGGGAACTATCGTCTGGCGATTGAAAGCGAAGTGTTCTGGAGGCGCGGCAGCCCGCCTTAAGCGGGCGGGTGCGGACCTTTAGTTTCAGGGAAGGGCGGTTTCGGTTACATGAATCGTTCTTTCCCTGATAAATGCAACCTTACCTCGTGGGCAAATGAAAAGTGGGTAAATGGAAAAGCGTACGATAGTCATTTTCTGTCTGAGCATATGGCTTGCAACGGGTGGTGGGGTGTTCGCAGCTGCGATGCCTGACTTACTGGTTGTTGAGCCACAGGTGGATGTTCGGGAATCAGCCGGCTTTGGGGCTGCAACCGAAAGGCATCTGCCGCCCGAGCAGATCGCCCGGACTTGGCTGCTCGACCCGTCCATTTTCAACGCCGATCAGGGCGATCAGGTGGAAGTGCAGCAGGTTGTAGAGCCGGACATCGAGACCGTCAAGCTCACCGATCTGGTGGCGCCGATTCATTTCTACGAGGGGGAAGCGCAGATTCCCACGGAACACCTGTCCCGGCTGCGGGAGGTACTCGACAGCATGCGGCATCGTGACAACGTGCGGCTGCACTTCGTCGGGCATGCTGATTCTCAGCCGCTCAGTTCCGCCTTGGAAGCGATTTATGGCGACAATATCGGTTTATCCCGGGAGCGAGCGGGAACGACCGCGGAGTATTTTCAGCAAGCTCTGAATCTTCCCCCGGAAGGTATTTCCTACGAAGGCGTCGGGGCCAGCCAGCCGCTTGCCGACAATGCGACGGAGACCGGTCGGGCGCTCAACCGGCGGGTGGAGGTCGAGGTCTGGTACGACGAAATCGGTGAGAAGACAGTCGATCGGGAAGTTATCGTTCCCCGCCAGGTTAACCAAGTCAAGGTTTGCCGGACCGAAACCGTCTGCAAGCTGCGTTACCGGGAAGGGCATGAACATCGTGCCCGGATCAGGAACCTGGTCGCTCCTCTGCACTATCGCGAAGGGATGTTGACTGTCCCGGACAGTTTCCAAAGGCAGATCGAGCAGTCCCTGGACAACCTACGCGGCAAGCGAAATCCGGTCGTAAAATTTATCGCCTATTCCGACACTAAGCCGCTAGATGGTCGGGAAAAGCGGATCTATGAAGATCACCTTGGTTTGACCAAGGCGGTTGCGCGCCGCGTCTCTCTGGCGGTGGGCGAAGAGCTTGGGTTGACCGGCTACAGCCTTGCCAGCGAGGGAAAAGGGACGGATCAGCCTGTCGCTTCCAATGACACCCCTCAGGGGCGTAGCAGAAACCGCCGCGTCGAAGTGGAATTCTGGTATGACGACCCATTACAGGATCTGCCCGACGAACCCCAGATCTGTCCTGATGATAGCGGTGCCGAAACAGTAACTCGGATCTACGAGCCGCCGGGTGGCAGTATCGAACCGATCCGGTTTGAGCAGGGCAACCCAGTGGTAACGGCGGCTGAAGTCGAACGGCTGCGGCAGCAAATGGACGAGATCAGCGATCGGAGCAATGTGCGACTGCGCTTCATCGGCTATATCGGTAATAAACCTCTGGATCGACGGACTGCAGCAGTTTACGGCGACGACATCGGCTGGTCAACAGTCCGCGCTGTGCGGGTCAAGCACCTGGTCAGCGAGATGCTAGGGCTCACTGAGGAACAGACGGAATCCGAAGGGCGTGGCTACGTTCAGGCGGACGATGTGGTCAATGAGGGCTTTCTCGAGTCGAATGACTCACGGGTTGAAGTGCAGATCGTCTATGACGAGTTGCTGCTTCTCGATGACTTCGAGGGGGTGGAGATCACCCGCATGTCGCGCGAGATTCATACCGAGCATCCCTATGCTCTCAACCTGATGCGTATCTCGGTCGATGGCCGGCCGCTCGATGATCCGGGCAAGGATGTGACCGATCTGCAGCGCTGCACTGATGTGGCCCTGGACCGGGCACAGGTGCGGTTCAAGCACAACAGCCTGCAACGAGAGCCGCGGCTCAACGTGACCGCTTGGCCCCGCGCCATCCGGTGGCAGGATGATCCGGAGACTGCTTTTGTCGAGAATCGGGTTGGTTTCCGTCTTTATCTCAATTATCGCAGTTTCATCGACCGGGCGGAAGTGCGGATTTTCGATGAACAGCAATCGGTCCGCGATCTGCCGTTGGCGGTGGTGGTAATGGATGAGGATGGTTTGGCTGCTTGGCAGCCGGAATTCACTACCTTCTCCGCCACCGGTCGAAACCTGAAATACTTGGTGCGGGTCTACGATTCCCAAGGACGTTATGACGAGACGGTTCCCCAACCCCTGTGGGTGACCGACCGCCTCGATGCGGAAACCCTGACCGTCGAGCCGGCAACGGAACTATTGGCCGGCTATGGTGAAAGCCGACTCGCCACCCGGCAGATTCCGCTGCACGGGGGTACGGTGCAGGCTTACGGTCAAGCCATCCCAACCGGTTATCAGGTCTGGCTTGCCGGTTACCCGGTTCCAGTCGATCGGGAAGGGAAGTTTGTCGCCGAAGAGATCCTGCCGGAAGGGGTGAATACAGTTGAAGTGGCGGTTCTGGATCAGGTGGGGAACGGCGAACTTTTCCTTCGTGATCTGGAGTTGGAGCACAACGACTGGTTCACCGTAGGGATCGCCGATCTGACCCTGTCGGCCAGTAGTACCGACGGACCGGCCAACCTGGTCGCCCCGGATGAAAAGCGCTATCGCGAGGATGTCGGTCTGCAGGGACGATTGGCCTTCTTTACCCAGGGGCGCTTTGGGGAAGATTGGGGCTTGACCGCCAGCGCCGATACCCGCGAGGAGGAGTTCGACGAAATTTTCAGTAACTTCCTGGACAAATCCCCGGAGGCCTTGTTCCGGCGAATCGATCCTGACTATCACCTGCCGACTTACGGTGATGACAGTACCGTCACCGAAGTTGCACCGACTTCAGGAAAGTTCTACCTGAAGTTGGACAAAGGGGACAATTACGGCCTGTGGGGGAATTTCAAGGTCGACTACACCGACAATAGCCTGGCTCATGTAGACCGAGGCTTGTACGGGGCCAGGCTGCATTACCAGACTGGCGCCTTGACCACTTTTGGTGAGCGTCGTCTGGAAGTCGACGGGTTTGCCGCCGAACCGGGCACTGTGGCCGGGCGCGATGAGTTCAGAGGGACCGGCGGGTCGCTTTATTACCTGCGCCATCAGGATCTGTTGCAAGGCTCGGAACGGGTCCGCATTGAAGTGCGTGACAAGGAGTCCGGACTGGTCCTAAGTGTGAAAAACCTGACCCCCGGCCTCGATTACGATGTTGATTATCTCCAGGGACGCATGCTGTTGAACCAGCCCCTCTCGCCGAGCGTCGATGACGGGTTGCTAGTGCAAAGCGATACCAGCGGCGGACATCCCGCATTTTTGGTGGTGCGCTACGAATTCACTCCCGGCTTTGATGAGCCCGATACCCTGACCGCTGGCGGCCGATTGCACTACTGGGTCAACGATCATATCAAGGTTGGCGTTACCGCCAGCGATAATGAAGATGCAGACGAGACCGGTAACCTCGGCGCGGTCGATGTCACCCTGCGGAAAACGGCGCGGACCTGGCTGAAGCTTGAAGCCGGCCGCAGTGAGGGGAGCGGGGTGCAGGAAACCACGTCACTCAATGGCGGTTTCAACTTCACTACGGTTGAATCGGGGGCCGCTGTGAACGATCAGGCCGAAGCGCACCGAGTAGAGCTCAGCGTTGATTTCAGCGATTTCTTTGCCGCCTACCCGGGGTACTTGACCCTCTATCAGCAGGAAGTTGCCGCCGGCTATTCGGCTCCGGGTCTACTGACCGCCAAGGATACTACGAAGTACGGTGGGACTCTGAAGTGGCCAGTCAGCGAACGTGTCCAGTTGCAACTTAAGGCCGATCGTCAGGTTCAGCAGGATGGACTTGAAACCGACGCCGGGGAACTGAATGTCGACTACCAGCTGAGCGAACAATGGACCCTGAGCAGCGGTGTTCGACATGACCGGCGGGAGGATCATTCCACCGTTGTTCCTCCTACGCAGGAAGAGGGAGAGCGGACCGATGCCTTGCTGCAGCTACAGTATGATTCTCTGGAGCGTTGGACCGCTTACGGATTCCTGCAGGATTCGCTGCAGACCTCCGGCAACCGAGAGCAAAATGCCCGTTTTGGGTCCGGTGGCAGTTATCGTGTCAGTGAGCGATTCAAGTTGAATGGCGAACTATCCAGTGGTGACCTAGGAGAGGCCGCCCGGCTGGGCAGCGAATACCTTTACTCCGACCGGACCACCCTCTATCTCAATTACGCTTTAGAGAACGAGCGCTCCGACAACGGTCTACGCGCCCACAAGGGGAGTTTGGCCTCCGGTTTCCGCACCCGTTACTCCGACAGTGCCAGTGTATTTCTCGAAGAGCGTTATACTCACGGCGAGGTTCCAACTGGGCTAACGCATGCCACTGGGGTGGAACTAGCGCTGAACGACCGTCTCAACCTTTCTGCCAACCTCGATTACGGCATCCTCAAAGATCAACAGTCCGGTGCCGAGATCGAACGGACCGCCTTGGGGCTCAGTGCCGGTTATGGTTTCGACAAACTGAAACTCTACTCTGCCGTCGAATACCGGCTAGATGATACGGAGCAGGTTGCTGCCGAGAACATCCGGCGGACGACCTGGCTGCTGAAGAACAGCCTCAGGTATCAGGTATCGCCCGACTGGCGGCTGATCGGCAAGCTCAACCTGTCTCGTAGCGACAGCTCGCAGGGCACCTTCTACGACGGCTCTTACACAGAAGCGGTGCTGGGATCGGCTTATCGACCGGTGGCCAACGATCGACTCAATGCTCTGCTCAAATATACCTATTTTGCCAACCTCCCGACCGTTGATCAACTGACTGGCAATTCGACCGAGACCACTTACGTTCAACGCAGTCATATCGCTTCTTTCGAATTGATGTATGACCTGACGGAACGACTGACCATTGGTGGCAAGTATGCTTATCGTTACGGGGAGGTCAGCCAGGACCGGGTTGATCAACAGTTCTTCAGCAGCCGGGCACATCTGTATGTCCTGCGCACCGACTGGCATGTCCTGTATCGCTGGGATGCACTGGTTGAGGGGCGCATCCTTGATCTCCCAGACGCCGGAGACCAGCGTAGCGGGATTCTGCTCGGTATCTACCGGCATCTGGGCAATCACGCCAAACTGGGGGTCGGTTATAACTTCAGCACGTTTTCGGATGATCTGACCGACCTGGATTACAAGCACCAGGGGCTGTTCATTAATCTGGTCGGAAAGTTTTAACAGGGTGATAACTATGGTGAATATCTTAAAAGTGATCGTTTTCGGCTTCGGTATCTTGCTGGGAGTGAGCCTAGCAGCTCGTGGCGAAGAGATCCCCGGAGAGCGTTTTAAGGGGCTGGATGAACAGGTGCAGGAGATCAAAAGTGATGTCCTGTCGATCGCCGCTGAATTGAATCAGCTGGAGGAAAAGCTGCTTTACCCATCCAATACCCAGTTGGCCATTTTCGTTTCCTTGGCTGAGGGGGAAACCTTCCGCCTCGATGCCGTTGAGCTGCGCCTAGATGGGGACAAAGTCACCCGCCACCTCTACACCTATAAGGAGTTGGAAGCTCTGCGCAAAGGGGGCGTGCAGCGACTCTATACCGGCAATGTGCGGATCGGAAAACATCAGCTGGAACTGGTCTACCAAGGCAAATCTTCTGGCGGGAGCGATTTCCGTCAGGAGGAGGCCTTCACGGTAGAGAAAGAGACGGGGCCCGGAATTGTTGAAATCACACTGGCTAAAAGCGAGATTACTTTCAGGAAAGAGTAATTCATGGCTCGATTCGTTGCATTGCTGACCGTTTTGCTGTTGACGGCAAGCCCGGCTACCAGCGCTAGTACGCCACAAAACCTGCGGGATCTCTATTTCGGGGAGGCGCTTTACTACGCTTTTCAGGGGGAGTGGTTCGATGCCGTCGCCCGGCTCGATACCGAACTGGCTCAATACCGGCGCCTCGATCAACCGCAGCTCGACACTCTCTACTATCACATCGGTCAGGCCAAGTTCGCCGTCGGCGATTTTGAGCTGGCTTACCGGATGCACCACCGCGCCGGCCGGGCTATCAGCGCGGTGATCGAGGGGAACGTGGCCGAAGAGGTGCGCAACGAAGGGCTTTATCGGTTGGCACGAATCTATTTCCAGAAAGACCAGCCAGTGAATGCGTTGCTCGCTCTGGAGCGAATCGAGGGCACGGTGCCCGAAGATGTCAAAGATGATCTGTCCTTCCTGCGTGGACAGGTTCTGATGGTCAACGGCCGCTACGGAGAGGCCACCGCAATTTTCAGAGAGTTGCAGAAAACGGAGCGGTTGCAGGGTTTCAGCGATTACAACTTGGGGATTGCTCTGATCAGGGATGGGCAGGAATTGGCAGGTTTGAAGTCTCTCGAACAGACCGGACAGCTCAATACTGAGAACCCCGAAGTTCTGGCCATCAAAGACAAGGCAAACCTGATGCTCGGCGGAAAACTGCTCGAGACAGAGAACTTTACGGCGGCCGCGCTGGCACTCGACCGGGTCCGGCTCGACGGGCCGTTCTCCAACCGGGCTTTGCTCAGTGCTGGCTGGGCAGAGGCGTCCCGGCAGAACTTTGAGCGTGCCCTGGTTCCCTGGAGCCTGCTGGCGGAACGTGAGGTGACCGATGATGCTGTTCAGGAAGCCCTGCTCTCCGTTCCCTATGCCTACGGCAAGCTGGGGGTCTTCAGTAAGGCTGCGAACTTATACAGTCAGGCGCTGCAGGCGTACGGCGCGGAGATCGACAAATTGAGTATCTCGATTAAAAGCATCCGGGAAGGGAAGTTTCTGCTGGCTCTGAAGCAGGAAGAACTGCAGGAGGATGCCGACTGGGTCGTCAAACTACGGGAGTTGCCCGATTCCCCGGAGACCTTCTATCTGCTCGAACTATTGGCTTCGCACGATTTCCAACTGTCGCTGCAGAACTATCTCGACCTTGAACAGCTGGGTAAAAAACTGCGCAGCTGGCGCGGCGACCTGGCCGTGTTTGAAGAGCTTATCGTCACCCGCCGGGGCTACTATGCGCCGTTGTTGCCGGAGATCGACCAGAGCTTCCGGGAACTAGACGCGCAAATGCGTTTGCGCCTGGAGCAAAAAGACCGGGTCGCGCAGCGACTACAGACGATGCTGGTGGTGCCGCGGCCCGATTATCTGGCGACCGGGGCGGAGCGGGTCAGCCTGGAACGGCTCGACCGGCTGGAACAGAAATTGTCCGAGGACGTCGGTTTGCCCTCACCGAGCCAGGCTCGGATCGATCGCTTGCAGGGAACGCTGCTGTGGAACATTCATACTGATTATGATCGCCGGTTGACAGAAACCTATAAGCATCTGCAGACGCTGAACGGGGAGATCGAGAAGCTACGTCAGCAGTATACTGCCTTCGTCCGTACTCGGCAGGCCGCTACTCAGAGTTATCAGGGGTACGATCAGTTGATTATCCGTTTGCGGACCCGTATCGATACCGCCGCGGAGAAGGTCGCATCGTTGGCGGCCCGACAAGGTCACCTGCTGGAGACGATGGCGGTGGATGAACTTATCAGCCGCCGCGAACGGTTGGCGGAATACCAGGTCAAGGCCCGTTTTGCCATGGCGGACAGCTATGATCGTGCCGTCCGCGCTGAGGGGGAAAAGAGGGTGGAGCAATGAACGGATTGCGGTTCTGCATACTGATCCTGCCGGTGTTGGTGGCTGCCTGTTCGTCGGGGGATGGCGGAAGAACCATTGCTGCGTTACGTTCGGTGAAGATTGAAATCCGGGAAGAGCAGATCGAAGACGGGCTCGACAAGGCGATGGCCGGCTATGAGCAATTTCTGGCGGAGAGTGAAGGATCGGCCATGGTCCCCGAGGCTATTCGGCGACTGGCAGACCTGAAGGTGGAGAAAGAATACGGCTACATCGGCGGGGTCCAGTCCGCACCCGATGTTTCCGACTTGTCGGCGCCGGAGACGGTGTCTCGTCGGGGCACTGCCATGCCCGCCCAGGAGCTCTCGAGCGGGGCAGAGGAAATTGAGCTGGAGGACGAATTCGAGCAGCGGGCTACTCAAAGCATCTCTCTGCAGGAACCTGTCCAGAGCCAGGACGACATTGCTCTGGCAATCGATGACCTTGAGCGTGCCGGGGCGCGGGAAGCGATTGAGCTTTATCAGAAGCTGCTTCGGGAATACCCGTTATATGAACGCAACGATCAGGTCTTATACCAGATGTCCCGCGCCTATGAGGAACTGGGTCAGATCGACCCGGCGATGGAGATCATGGACCAACTAGTAGGAGAATTTCCCGAGTCCCGCTATTTTGACGAGGTTCAGTTCCGCCGCGCCGAGTATTTCTTCACCCGGCGCAGTTATCTGGAGGCGGAGGACGCCTACGCCAGCATCGTTGCCCACGGCGTCGGCTCCTTTTATTACCAGCTGGCTCTCTACAAACTGGGCTGGACCTTCTACAAACAGGAACTTTACGAAGATGGCCTGCGTAAATTTATTGGCCTCCTCGATTACAAAGTGTCCGTGGGGTACGACTTCGAACAGGTCGAAGACGAGCAGGAACGGAAGCGGATGGAAGATACCTTCCGGGTGATTAGCCTGAGCTTTTCTTATCTCGGTGGGGCCGAGGCCGTGGTCGATTACTTCACCCAGTACGGTGCGCGCAGCTACGAGGACAGCGTCTATCGCAATCTCGCCGAATATTACTTCACCAAGCGGCGCTACAGCGATGCCATCGCCAGCTACAGTGCCTTTATTGATCGCAACCCGTTCCACCGCAAGGCGCCCCTATTCCATATGCGGGCGATCGAAATCAATATTGCCGGCGGTTTCCCGTCGCTGGTTATCGAAGGGAAGAAGGAGTTCGCCACCCGCTATGGACTGCAAGCGGAGTACTGGCAACACTTTCTGCCGGAAGATCGGCCTGAGGTGCTCGACTTCCTGAAGACCAATCTGACAGACTTGGCCAACCACTATCACGCCCTCTACCAAGAGCCGAAACTCAAGGAGAAGCAAGGGGAGAACTTCGCTGAGGCCCAGCACTGGTACCGAGAGTTTTTGGTCTCTTTCCCGCAGGCGGAAGAATCGCCGGTTATCAATCATCAGTTGGCCGATCTATTGTTGGAAAATCGTTCTTTCGTCGAGGCGGCGGTCGAATACGAGCGAACCGCCTACGACTATCCCGTGCATGACAGCTCCTCCAAGGCCGGGTATGCGGCGGTTTACGCCTATCGGCAGCACCTTAAGACGGCCAAGCCGGGCAGTGACGATCCGATCCGTCGGGATGTCATCAGTAGCTCGGTACGCTTTGCCGACACTTTCCCGCAGCACGAGAAAGCGGACGTGGTGCTTGGCGCCGCAGTAGATGACCTGTATGACCTGAAAGACTTCGAACAGGCGGTGACGGTCGGCCGACATCTGATCACGAGTTTTCCTGAGGCCGATGAAGCCGTCCGGCGTGCCGCCTGGCTGGTAATCGGGCACTCAACCTACGAATTGCAGAAGTTTGAAGAGGCGGAGACCGCCTATGTGCAGGTACTGGATCTGCTGCCGAAGGATGACAAGACTCGAACCGGGTTGATCGATAATCTGGCGGCCTCGATCTATAAGCAAGGGGAGCAGGCAAATGCAGAACAGAATTACCTGGCCGCAGCCGAGCATTTCCTGCGGGTCGGGGCGATGGCACCGACCTCCAAGCTCCGGGCCAATGCCGAATACGATGCGGCGGTTGCCCTGATCCAGCTAAAGGACTGGACACGGTCGGCCGAGGTGCTGGTCGCTTTCCGCGACGCCTTCCCTGAGCACGAGCTGCAGCGCGAAGTGACGAAAAAGATCGCCTACGTCTACCGGGAGGACGGCAAACTTGCTTTGGCCGCCGAGGAATATGAACGGATCGAACGCGAATCGAGCGACCCGGAGATCCGTCGGGAAGCCCTGCTGGTTGCCGCCGAGCTTTACGAAGAGGTCGGGTTAAGCGAACGGGTCCTGGCAGTTTATCAACGCTATGTCGGACACTTTCCGCAACCAGTTGAAATCAATCTGGAAACCCGCAACAAGATTGCCGAACTGTTGAAACAGAGCGGCGATCTTGAGAGATATCTGCTGGAGCTGAAGAGTATCGTTGCTATCGACGCGTCTGCGGGGGAAGAACGGACTCCGAGAACCCGCTATCTGGCCGCCAAGGCCGCCTTGGTGCTGGCGGAACCTGGATTCGAGCGCTTTGCGAACATCCAGCTGGTAAACCCGATCAAGGACACCTTGCGCCGCAAACAAAAAGCGATGAAGGCGGCCACCAAGGCGTTCAGCGATCTGCTCGACTACGAGGTTGGAGATGTCACCGCCGCCGCCACCTACTATTTGGCCGAGATTTACGACCACTTCAGCAAGGCTCTCATGGCCTCGGAACGTCCCGATGGTCTCAGCCCGCTGGAGTTGGAGGAATACGAGCTGGCCATCGAAGAGCAGGCCTATCCCTTTGAAGAGAAAGCAATCGTCGTGCACGAAAGCAATCTAGAGTTGATGGGCATCGGGGTTTACAACGACTGGATCGCCAAGAGTCTGCAGAAACTGGCCAAGCTGGTTCCGGTACGTTACGCCAAACCGGAGCAGGAAAGCACCGTGCTCGTTTCGTTCGAGACGTTCAGCTTTGAAATCGTTCACCCAGAACTTCATGCGGAGCAACCGGCCTCTGAAGAAGAGGAAATATCCCCTGACGGTGAACCGGAAGTGGTCGTTACCCCGACCGTTGCCGAACCGACTGCCGTAGAGCAGCTGGAAGCATCGCCGCTTCCAAGCAATGATACCCAGAGTCAGCCCTATATGACCGCTGCTTCGGGCCAAGAAGAGGAAGTGGGGGCAGAGCCAGACGAGCCACTTCCAGTACCGGATGAAGAGGAAATATCCCCTGACGGTGAACCGGCAGTGGTCGTTACCCCGACCGTTGCCCAACCGACTGCCGTAGAGCAGCAGGAAGCAGCTCCGCTTCCAAGCAATGACACCCAGAGTCAGCCTGAGATGACCGCTGCTTCGGGCCAAGAAGAGGAAGTGGGGGCAGTACCAGACAAGCCGCTTCCAGTACCGGATGAAGAGGAAATATCCCCTGACGGTGAACCGGCAGTGGTCATTACCCCTCCCGTTGCCGAACCGACTGCCGTAGAGCAGCAGGAAGCAGCTCCGCTTCCAAGCAATGATACCCAGAGTCAGCCTGAGATGACCACTGCTTCGGGCCAAGAAGAGGAAGTGGGGGCAGAGGTGCCGAGCAGCGAAGCGCGAGTGCCGCGGGCAGAGCCAGACGAGCCGCTTCCAGTACCGGATGAAGAGGAAATGTCCCCTGACGGTGAACCGGAAGTGGTCGTTACCCCGACCGTTGCCGAACCGACTGCCGTAGAGCAGCAGGAAGCAGCGCCGCATCCAAGCAATGATACCCAGAGTCAGCCTGAGATGACCGCTGCTTCGGGCCAAGTCAGGCTGGAGTAGAAGGATGAGACAAGGGATGAAAATCGACCAGAGACAGAAGAGATACAGTCAGCGGATGCGAGGTTCCATGAATCGGGCAATTTATTGGGCCGCACTAATAACTCTGTCAGTCCAGCTTTTAGGTTGTGCTGGCGGGCTGGCGGGCAAGCAAGTTGAACCGGCTGAGAAGGTGCCGGTTGTAGATGAAGAAGCCGGAGTGACGCCGCTCTCAGATGGGCGGACGGGATTCGTGATCCGCGAAGTGCCGCAGCGGACAGCAGAGTGGCAGGACGATTTCGTTGCTGCAATCGGGCATCTGCAAGCAGAGGATTTTTCCACCGCCGCCCAGTTGTTGGAAAATGTGGTAGCGCAGTCACCGGACGTTACTGCACCGTACATTAATCTGGCCATCGCTTTTCGGAAACTGAACAAACTTGAGCTAGCCGAAAAACAGCTGAAAACAGCACTGGAGCTTTTCCCGGCACATCCTGTAGCCAGCAACGAGTACGGCCTGCTGTTACGGTCAACCGGGCGCTTTGCCGAGGCTCGTTCGGTTTACGAACAGGCTCTGAGCATGTTCCCCCATTATACCCCCTTACGCAGGAATCTCGGCATTCTCTGCGACCTCTACCTGCAGGATTTGAGCTGTGCACTCGATCAGTATGAGCAGTATGGCGCGGCCAATCCGGATGATGAGCAGGTGCAGTTATGGGTGGCCGATCTACGGATGCGACTCGGTCAGTAACTTAAGTCAAAAGCGGCCCTGTACAGATGGGCCAAATGAGAAAGTAAATGAAAAGTACAAAGGAGAAAGCGCATGTATCGGAAATGGATTCTTTGTATCGGTTTGACTCTGTTGACAGTGCTGCCGGTCGTGGCTCAAGGGCCTGAAACAGAACCGGTCCGAAAAGCAACAGACGCCAAAGAGCTGTCTGGCATGTCAATCGTTGGTAACGATGAAGCCCCCAAATCCCTCTATATCGTTCCCTGGAAAAGTTCTGAACTCGGTGTCGAGACCAGTCTGAAAATGCTGGCACAGGAAGGCGAGGCCCCGCTCGATCGGGAGGTCTTTGCCCGGCAGCTGGACTACTATCAGGTTCGTTCGACACCGTTGAAAATAAACTAATACACCGTTACGAAACACTGAGCCGCACCAACCCTAAAATTCAAAGAGTAAGCTGGAGGTAAACTAATGGGAATTTATTCAATCGTGGCATTTTTTCAGAAGGGTGGCATGTTCATGTACCCGATCCTGCTGGTTTTTACGGTCGGCATGTCGATTGCGATCGAGCGTTGGGTGCAGTTGAGCCGCACCCGGGTGAAAAATAGCAAAGTCTGGGAGCAGATTCAGCCGGTGTTGGCAGATGGCGAGTTCGAAAGGGCTCGCGAAATGGTGGATGAAGATCAGTCCACAATCTCACGGATGTTGTCGATGGGGTTGGCTCGTCAGGGAGCAGTTCGGCGGCGCGAAGATATAGAGATCGCCATGGAAGAGAGCATGATGGAGATCATCCCGCAGCTGGAAAAAAGAACCCCCTATGTTGCCCTCTTGTCCAACATCGCCACCCTGTTGGGGCTGCTCGGCACGATCATGGGGCTGATCGAGGCTTTTACCGCCGTTGCGAACGCCAATCCGGCGGAGAAGGCCGATCTGCTCTCCGCCAGCATCTCAGTGGCCATGAACACCACCGCCTTCGGTTTGATGGCTGCGATTCCGCTGATGTTGATTCATGCCAAGTTGACCTCTACCACCGGCCAGATAGTCGATAGTCTGGAGATGGCTTCGGTCAAGGCACTGAATAGCATCACCAATTTTGCCAAACGCCAGCATCCGATGAGTTGACCATGGGTAGTCGACTTCGTTATCGCAGACACCGGGGAGCGAAGGAAGCGCCTGAGCTGGACATCACCACCTTCCTGAACCTGATGGTGGTCCTGGTTCCGTTTCTTCTGATCAGTGCCGTTTTTTCCCGGGTAACGATCCTGGAATTGAGCGTGCCGACTGCCGCCGGCGGAGCTGCCGAGGTGAAACCAAGCTTCACCATCGAAGTGGTGGTGCGCAAAGCCGGCCTCGAGCTTGCCAACGGTTCACAGGTGGTCGCGGCGTTTCCCAAAAAAGAGGATGAATACGATTTGGAGAAGCTGACCCAAATGCTGATCCGGCTGAAGAAGGATTACCCGGAGAAGAAGGACGCTACCGTACTGATGGAACCGGATATCGAATACGACACGTTGATTCGGTTGATGGACACGGTGCGGGAAACGGAGCTGAGCGAAGAGGGGAATGACACGTCTCAGAAACTGGAGTTGTTCCCCCTGATATCGATCGGAGACGCGCCATGAGAAAGACCAGACGCATCAGACGTATGGAACGTAATCGCAAAAAAGTGGGGGGGCTCAACCTGACCTCACTGATGGACGTATTCACCATTCTGGTATTTTTTCTCCTCGCTAACTCTTCTTCGAGCGAGGTGCTGACTACTCCCAAACAGATCAAATTGCCGGATTCTGTAGTGGAGTTAAAACCGCGGGAGACGGTGGTGATCTTGGTCAGCCCGGAGGCCGTGTTGGTGCAGGGGGAGAGTGTTATCGGCACTCCAGAACTGCTGGCGGAGAAAACCGACCGAGTTGCTGCCATCAGAGAGCGACTGGGACAGCTGGAGCGGAATATCATCGGCATCAACACCAAAACGGTGGCGCAAAGCCAGGAAATAACTATTCTGGCGGACAAGTCGATTCCGTTCCGGGCGCTCAAAAAAATTATGACAACCTGCACGGATTCCGGATACGGGAGGATTTCCCTCGCCGTAATCCAGAAGGCCGGCAAAACGGATGGATGATCCCGTGAATACTTCAATCTTGTCACAGGAATTGGAGCCTCTGAACGAGCGGATTGAGGAGCTCAAGCAGGCGGTCGTGATGTTGGAAGGCGAGCTGTGTGGCGTAGAGACAGAACTGGAAAATTTCGCCACCGATCAGCAGCACTTCGACATTCTGCAAGAAACCTGCACTGCCCTCGAGCGACTTAAGGAACTGGGAGCCGGGGAGCTTTTTTGGGAAGGTTTGACCGACGAGAATGGCGCCGTTGAACACGCTGAACGGATGCGCACTCGAATCGCCGCATTCCGGGAAGAAACCCGCACTTTGTACGAGCAAAAGGCCGCACTGCAAGAGTCGCTGGATGAAAATTTACTGGAGCTTGACGAGTTGTTCGAAGAGGTTCGTCAGGCCTATGGCCGCGAGGAGCGGCGTCAGGAAGAGTTCGTCATCGAGCGGGAGATCTCGTTTTTCACTTATCGGCCAGCTCTTATGCCTTGGTCCAATAACGCCGAGAGCGAACGGCGGTTCCGCCGGGTGCTGCTGATTTCGTTGTTTTGGAGTCTGGTTCTCAGTATCGTAATTCCACTGGTGAATGTACCGCTGCCGGACCGGAACACCGAAATGCTTGAGATTCCGGAGCGGCTGGCGATGCTTGTCAAGCAGGAACCCCCAATGGTAACGCCGCCACCGGTACCGGAAAAACCGCAGAAAGAGGAGAAGATCGACCCTGAACAGGAGAAGCCGATCGAGCCGAAAAAAGCCGCCGATGAACCAAAGAAAGCGTCACAAAAGGCCAAGCCCGCCGCCAAGCCCAAGTCGAAATCGGCTGGCGGTGAAACCAAGCTGGCCCGGCAGAAAGCTGAGCAGACCGGTGTCCTCGCCTTTAAGAGCAGTTTTTCCGACCTGATGGACGAGGTCCCAGTGGCTAAACTGGGAACCGAAGCCCGGCTGAAGAAGACCGATCCAAGGATCCCGGGACAAGCCCGGGCGCAACGCTCGCTGGTAGCGAAACAGGCAGCGGGTGGCGGCAGCGGCGGCATCAGCAACTACGCGGTCAGCCGGAATCTTGGAAATGGCGGCACCGGTGGTGGGAATGGCTATGGCAATGCCGGGCAAATCGGAGGCGTCGGCACCGCCAAGGTAGACAGCAGTTTGGCCGATCTGACCGAAGAGCAAGGGCGGCCGTTGAGCGATGGCGTCGGTGCCGGGCGGACCGACGAGGAAATTCAGATCGTTTTCGACCGTTATAAGGCGACCCTGTACCGGATCTACAATAAGGAGCTGCGTAACGATCCGACCCTTCGCGGTAAATTGCTGCTGAGAATTATTATCGAACCAGGCGGAGAGGTATCTTTCTGCAAGGTGGAGTCAACCGACCTGGCTTCTCCTGAACTGGTGACGAGTATTGTGGCCCGGGTCATGCGGTTTAATTTCGGTCCGAAAGAAGACGTGCCGAAAACGACCATCCTTTACCCGATCGATTTCCTGCCTGCAAGTTAACTGCATGGAGACAAAATGAAAAAAAAAGTGTGGATGCTTGATGATGGGGAACCTTCAAGTTGGCTTGATTTTGAGTCGATCCTAGTCCCTGAAGCGGCGGAGTCGATCCAGGTTATAAATACGCCGGTCACCAAAAAGCAGGAGAAAAGCCCTGTGACCGCCTTCAGTCTCTCTCTGTTGGTTTGGGGGAGTGGTCATTTTTACCTTGAGAAGAATCGGCCGGGATATATCTATCTGTCGCTGATGGGGCTCTATTTCATCATGGGCACCGCATTGATCTTGTTTCATCAGGAGTTTGCCCTTTTTGCCGCGGAACGGCTGCATGTCTTGCTGGTGGGCGGGGTTTTGGTGGTGCTTGGGTTGCTGATTTGGGGGTCCAACGCCGTTGATGCTTATTATCGAGCCAAGCGTCTGCAAAGTACTCCTTTCCTCGGTCTGGAGCAGAAACGCTGGCCGGTATGCGCTTCGCTGTTGGTCCCTGGTTGGGGACAATTTCTAAACAGTCAGCCGAAAAAGGGGATATTCTTTCTGTCCTTTGCTCTGGTCGGCTATCTGGCGCTACTGATTTTGACCATCGCGCGGCCGATATTGCCGTTGCTGGTTACAGAACCGCTACGAAACGGATATGAGGTCGCTCTGATTATTACGCTCGTGGCGATTCCTCCGGTTCTCCTGTTTTGGGTTCTGGCGGTCAATGATGCTTATCGCTCTTGCGAAGATTTTTTGCACAACAAACGCCTGTCCGTTTCCGCAGGAAGACGTTTGAGCAGCCGCAACGTGCTGGTTGACCTGACCCCCTCGTGCTCGGCAGTGTTGGGATTTATGTTGGCGATTTCTCTGGGCATGCAATTTTTGCCGAGAGAGTACTATTCACAGTACCTGACGCAGATAAAAGGAGAGTTGCTGGCCAACAAGCTGATTATTCTTCCAGAGTTGGTGGGAAGAGTTTTGGCTCTTTTGAGCCAATAACAAATCAAACCAAGGATACCCGATTACTTGGAACTTGAAAGGAGGAAATAGAACGTTTAGGCCTGACCCTGGTAGGTCCAACCCTTAAATGAAAAGTATGTATGCAAGGAGAAAAAGTGATGTTACGTACAAGTCTTATCTTATGCCTAGTATTGCCGTTTTTTCTGATTTTCTGCGGCTGTGCCGCTAAAAACGAAGCCGTTCTTGAACCGGCGGTAACGCCAGAGGTTGAAGCAGTTGCACCGCAGCCGAATACCATTGAGGAAGTTATAAAAGACCAGTCCTCCAGCGATGAGAGTCTGGTAGCACCGGCAACGGCCGAGGAGGTGCACCCGATTGATGTCAGTGATCTCGACATCATCTTTTTCGCTTCCAACTCTTATGAACTGACCGACCAAGCAAAACAGTTGCTTGACGATCATGCCGAATGGATGCAAACACATCAGGGGTCTATAGCGACCATTGAAGGTAATTGTGATGAACGCGGTTCTGACGAGTATAATATGGCCCTCGGGGAACGGCGGGCATTGGCCACCAAGGAGTATTTGGTACAGCTCGGCATTGCCCCAGAGCGGCTCACCATTCTCAGCCTTGGAGAAGAGAATCCGGCAGTTGTTGGCCATGATGAAATTGCTTGGGCGAGAAACCGGCGGGTCGAATTCAGATAGTTTGGCTTGCTGCGGGGGCACCATTTTTAAAGACTGGTGCCCCCGTATGATTACGATAACTAAACGCGGTTAAAGGTTACCTGCGGAACGCAGTATTAACCGTGGTTGGGGAAGTGTGGAAATTGTAAGACCAGGAATCCTATAGTAGCGCAAGGATGGATTTTGTTTCGATTCCATGTGCCATATCGGGGATAAGATAGGTTGCCTCACGGTTGGTTCGATTGCCCGGATAGGATGATGGTCGGGATAGACTGGACCATTTAAATTGATATCTTTGGCTAAATTGAAAGTGTCTCCAACAAACTTTTAATCAGAAGTTTTCTGCGTTGAATAGATTTTCGTTTGATATTTTGTTTTATTTGAGAATTGTTTTATAGGAGTGGCAGTGAGGGTCAAATTTTTAGTTGTTTGCTTACTTCTTTTTCTTTCTTCAGATTTCGTTTTTGGGGTCGACTTTAACACCTGCGGCGACTGTCATAATAGTGTTCAAGAAGATTCGCAACAGCAATTTATCCATTCTCCATTCAATGAAGGGGCGTGTGAAGAGTGTCATGTAATGGATGCTGTAATACTTTCCCAGGTTAACAAAAAAATAGATTGGTTACATGAAGATCTGATCCCATCAAAGACTCACCGCTTTAGGGTTCCAGAAAATAAATTAGGAGAGATTTTAGTTGTTGAAATCAAAGACTCGTTAGGCTTGTCAAAAAGGGAAGAGGTTCCAGTCCCGTCTTTACATGAAGTCCTGCAAGTAGAAGATTCAGAAATTGCTCCGAAAATTTCAAACCCTCGTCTTGTGGGCTTAGACCAAGGGATTTTTCTGGCGGCAACGGTTGGCTGGGAGACCAATACGTTGACTGATGCTTCTGTACTATATGGTGAGGACGATCTATCGAATTATTTGTCATTAGATGGGCGTATTGGGCGAGAACACATTGTTTCCATAACTAATTTGGCACATAACAAAATATATCGGTTCATTGCTATTTCAGAAGATGTTTTTGGGAGAAAAAGCGAATCTCGCCCAGTTAAGTTTTCTACTTTTGCTGATACAACTCAGCCCCAATCAGAAAAAACTAAATCCACTGAAATATCCGGAAGTGTTGCGGCGAAATTTAGTCGGATAGAAGATGATTATCTGATTGATGTGCAGCTATCGCAGGCAAACAGGATTTTCATTGGAACAAAGGGAAGGGCACAACCTTGCTTTCCAGAGGATGCGTTCCATTCTGGACTTAATTGTGCTAACGAAATCTTGATGGAACCGTGTTTAAGTTGTCATCAAAGGCATGGTCATCCAGTTGGTGTTGTCCCGAAGAAAAAAGGGATCAGAATCCCTGAGGAATTTCCAACCCTATCTGGCGGTCAAGTTGCTTGTGCATCATGTCACGATCCCCACAGTTCACAATATTATCAACTTACTCGAAAGAGTGGCAGTAGGCTTTGTGTCAGCTGCCATAGTAAGTAGAGTAGAAAAGACAGGATTTTAGGTTGTCCCACGGTTGGTTCGGTTGTCAGGATAGGACGGTGCATGGAATAGATTGGACCAAAATGATACCTTTGGCTAAATTGAAAGTGTCTCCACCAAACTTTTAATCAGATGGTCGTGGGTTCGATCCCCCC
>NZ_QKAP01000091.1 GCF_003247215.1 Malonomonas rubra
TTTGCCCTGATGAGACGGTGGCAACGGATCATTTTCGGTGATTTTCTTGAACGTGGCGACAACAGAGCAATCTTCCTGCAGTATACCGGTGGTGTAAGTCAGTCCCTGCAGGACGCCGGAGCATCCACTGACGGTATCAACGAGGTAGCCTGACTCAGGAGCGATTTGAAAATTGACGCTTTTCCCACGCAGAACCTGCTGTGGGCTGGCAGGAGCGACGGAACCACCGCCATGTTTTTCGGTGCTCACGCTTACTAGGTCGACGGGACGAGGCACAATCTCCGCGCTATTGCGAAAATCGGGAAAGATCTGCGGAATTGTGACCGGCAAGTATTTGCGCCCGACAGGTCTGATTTCGCCCCGCAACGCCTTGTAGACAGACTGATTGGCGGGCAGCGAATTAGAAAAAGCCGCTAGGTAGGAGATGTTGCGGATCAGATGGTAGTCGAGCAGGTTCGGCTCATGGTAGGCGATCGCGACAATCGGAACCCTGCTGCCACGCCTTGCGAGGATATCGAACACCTGTTCGAGAATTTTCGCCTGATCTCGGTTGATCAGGCCACAGATAACCAGCTTGGACCGGTCGAAGGCGTCTGCCAGCTCCGCAGTGCTGACTTCGGTTTCGTTATCACCTTCCCTGGTGATCGGCCTGCTCTGCCACTTGCCGTAGTTGAGGTGGAAAGAATCTATGTTTCCGTAATGATTTCTGACCAAGGGTGACAAGTCGTTACGGGTGTAGACCGGTGCGACGACTACAATAGGATCGTTGCGCCCAATATCCGTGAGCGGCCCTTTTCTGTCATCCGGGTCGAACAGGTCAAAGGCGTCATTGACCAGCAGGATAGCCGCGTCGGTCATGGCAACCGCCAACTTTTCGTGTTCATCACGCATCGCGTCAAGCCGCCCTAGCAAGGCGCTGTAATCAGTTTCACTCACCGTTGCCCAAAGCGAGGGGCTACCCTGTGCAGCGGAAGTTCTCAGTTTGAGAGCGAGAATGCGTTTGACCGACAGGTCAAGCTGCGCCGGATGACTGGAGAAATAGGCTTTCAGCTCGCGGATGACACCATCGAACTCGGTCAGGGTAAACTTGCGCTTTTCAGTCGCAGTTTCGGTAATGTGGGCAAAGATCAACAGGTCGCTGGTCGCTTCAACCGCCATGCGGGTAATTTCTTCATAGCTGCGTTTTCCGGCGTCATCGCTGCCGTGACGGGTCAAACGCACCGCTTCCATCTCGGACAGATCATCCGGCAGGACGACTCGATCGAACTCCATTCTGTCCCTCACCAGTTCCTTGACACCGCGAAGTGACAGACTGATCGGTATGTCGCGCCCGAGGTTGAGCGCTTCAAACTCCATATGGGTCGTCATCAGCGCATTGACTCCCTCGCGGGCCAGGGTGTCGAAGGGTCGCGCCTTGCGCATAATTATTTCACGATCGTAGGAAACCAGCGGCAGGGTTTCGTGCGGATCTTCATCGGTGCCGCCATGTCCGGGGAAATGTTTTGCCACCGAAAGGACGCCCCCTTGCTGCAGACCGCGCATGAACTGCAGGCTCATCCGTTCGACCAGTTCGATATTCGAGCCGAAGGAGCGGGTGCCGATGATGTCGTTGTCGCCATTGTTGTGCACGTCAGCCACCGGCGCCAGTACCATATTGATGCCGAGCAGGCTGAGTTCCTGCCCCGTAATGCGCCCCGCCTGATAAGCGTATTCCAGGTTATGGGTCGCACCAAGCGCCATAGCACTGGGCAGAATCGTGACATCTTTTTTGACCTGCAAAACCGCCCCGTTTTCCTGGTCGGTGGCGATCAGCAACGGGATGCGATTGTGATCTAAAGGTTCGACGTAACCTTGCAAAGTATCTGTCAGGCGGGCGACGTTCTCGGGAATCGACCTGGACGGGTCGCTGTTGAAGTTACGCGAAAAGAGAATGAAACCACCGACATGGTAATCGTGAACCAGCTTCTTCGCCAAAGCCAGTTGTTCCTCTTCGGTCTCTCCCAAGAACCCGACCATTAGCAGCTGACCGATTTTTTCCTCGACGCTCAGCTGGCTGATGGTCTGGTCCAGTCGGTCCAATTGGGCTTGCGACAAGTCACCGGTGAAGATTGCAGCCGAGACAGGAAAACAAAGCGGCCACAAGAACAAGCAGAAGAGTATTAAAGTGAGGATCGCTTTGTTCATCATCCGAATCCCCCATTTGGCGAAGAGGATTGAACTTTAAAGAGGTCTGTTTAATGGTATCGTCTGGAACCGGTGTCTGCAAGCGGCAAAGAAAAAGGCCACTGCTTCCAGTGGCCTTTTTCTTTGCAATCTATCGCGATTAGCTGAAGCGCTTCATCGCGCGCATCTTCTTACGCAGACGGCGTTGGGCTTCTTTTTCTTTGCGCTTACGCTTCACGCTCGGCTTCTCGTAAAACTTACGCTGCTTCATTTCACGGAAGAGTCCTTCCTGCTGCAGCTTACGCTTTAGAACTTTAATCGCTTTTTCGACGTTACCGTCGATAACAGTGATTTCCACAAACAATCACCCCGCTTTCTTTTCTATCTTTGTAACCAGAAGTCACAAGAGTTTGAACTTATAGCGGCAGCCATAGTGCAAGTCAAGGTTTTTTAGTGTTTTCTGTCATTTCTGTTGTTTTTCCAGCAATGCCACCCGAATTCCGCCGTTGGAAAAACGGATTGTTGCTGTAAACGGGACCCCGGTACTGCGCGCCAGAGCACTGTCGGGGCAGACCATCGCCCCGCGCCAGGAAGAAAAGGTTTCACCATAAATCCGTCCCAGATCTTTATACAACGCCTGCAGCGCAGCAGTCCGTCCAAGCCGCTCCCCATAGGGGGGATTGCAGATAATCAGTCCACTCACCTGCGGAGGTGAAAGTTCCTGTATCCGCTGACAGTGCAAAGCAATATCGTCAAACAAGTGTGCAGCTTCCATATTTTTTTGAGCGGCTATAATCGCCTTCGGATTGCTATCAATCGCAAGAATCGATTCCAGGGCCGGCCGTTCGGCTTGTTGCGCCTCCAGCAACAGCTGATTCCAGAGTCCGGACCGATATTTAGGCCACCCCATAAATGCAAACTTACGCGCGGCTCCCGGTGCCAGGTTCCGGGCAATCAAGGCAGCCTCAATGGCGAAGGTACCAGAACCGGTCATCGCATCGATCAGCGGAACTGAACCATCGTAGCCGAGTGTGAGCAGGCAGCCAGCGGCTAGGTTTTCCCGCAACGGTGCGGCAACATTCGCCTGCCGATAGCCGCGACGATGCAACAGATCCCCAGTGCTGTCGATCGAAACCTGGCAACGATCATCTTCCAAGCGCAGATAAATTGCCGCCTGCATCGAGGAAGACTCCGCCGCTCCCAGCGCTTTTCGAATCGCCTGTTGACAGGTTTCTGCGACCCGTCCTGAGTGGGATAGCCGCGAACGGTGGCAAGTCGCCCGGATGACAGGGTCAGTGCCCGGCTTGATAAAGCTGCCCCATGGCAAACGCAACAACCGCTTGTATAGGGTCGGGAAATCCCTCGCCTGCACATTGCCGACCCGTACGAGAACACGCCCTGCAGAACGCAGCCAGAGATTGGCCAGATACAGTTCCTGCAAACCACCGGAGAACTCCACTCCTCCAGCGAGCAGGTGCACATCAGTCAATCCAAGCCTGTCAAGTTCGTGTGCGCAAACCGGCTCGAATCCGGGCGGAGTCACAGCAAAGAAACTATTGAACTGTTTCGACATTTCAACAAACCTCCACTCGACAGCCCCGCTAATTTTAGAGGACTTCAAACCCTGCTATTTGACATCCTCCCCGCCCTGAAGAGACGGGGATTCCCAGGCGAGCGCTCAAGCGCCCTCTGACGGGTTCCTGCTTCGCCGAGCCTTGGGCTCGACTAAGACGAGGCATAAACGGCATGCCCTGCCGCATAAATATTTTCCGCCGCATTCAGGTCGGCGTCTTTTGTGTGGCCGCAGGCCTCACAAATGAACAGCGACTGCGTCTTCCGGTTATTTTTGGAGACGTGATGGCAAGCGGAGCACTCTTGTGATGTAAACATCGGCGGAATCAAGACAAGTTGCCCACCGCGCCACTTCTGCTTGTACTCAACCAACTCACGAAACATTCCCCAGCCCTGGTCGAGAATCGACCTGTTCAAACCTGACTTGGCTTTTACGTTCTTGCCGGGGTTTTCCTGATCGCCTTTTGCCGACTTCGACATGTTGATTATCCGCAAATCTTCGAGCACGACAACCGCGTGGTTTTTGCTGATTTCGTCCGAGATTTTGTGGATATGATCGTGGCGGCAATTGGCAATCTTTTCGTGAATTCTGGCGATTTTCTTTTGCTGCTTTTTCCAGTTTTTAGAGAATTTCACCATTCTGGCGAACTTTTGTTGTTCTCGCGCTAACCTCTTCTGTAACTTCTTGAAAGAATTAATAGAATCGTAAATCGTTCCGTCTGAAAGCGCGAGAAACTTGGCAACACCCAAATCTCCACCAACAGCCGTCGTGGAGGCGTGAACTACGTCCTCTGTTTCGATTTCCACCTGAATCGACGCAAACCAGAACTCGCCTTTTCGGGTGACGGTGATCTGCTTCGGGGTTCCTTCGATTTTTAGGCGTTTTTTCTGTCGCTTGCTGGTTTTTTGGAGACGAATCCAACCGAGTTTTGGCAGCTTTATCTGGCGGTGCCCGAAATCGACCTCAAATTGCTCTGGATCTGGAAATCTGAAGGAATCTCGACATTTTCCTTTCTTTTTGGTGACCGGAAACCGTTTGTTCGGCTGTGATTTATCAAAAGCATCTTTCAGCGCCAAATTGAGATCTTTAAGCTTCTGCTGCTGCGTGTGATTAGGTCCTTCGGCCAGAAACTCGGTCTCCTCGCTGTTGCGCCAGCGCGTAAGTTCGCTGCAAAGTTTAACGTAGCCCAGCGTCTTTTCGTTGCGACTCAACCGCTCTTTCTGGAGGCTCAGCCCCTTATTCCAAACAAAGCGAACCTGTCCAGCGAAGTTGCGACATTGCCACTCCTGCGTTGGCGTTAATTTAAGTCTGAATTTATAGGCCTTGAGTTTAATCACGAGCTAGATTATAGTTGGTCTATGGCAAAAGATCAAGAGATAAGACACGGAAGACATTGTGTATTTAAGATGCACGTTCATTTGGTCTTTGTGACTAAATATAGGCGGCATGTGCTCGATGGCAACGCCATCGAGCATCTGAGTTCTATCTTTTCAAAAGTTTGTGGAGATTTCGAAGCAACGCTCAAAGAGTTCGATGGTGAAGACGATCACGTCCACCTTCTCGTAGAATACCCGCCGAAGGCCTCTGTTTCAAAGCTTGTAAACAGCCTCAAGGGAGTTTCTAGCCGCATGCTCCGCAAGATCAGGCCCGACATCGCAGACCGCTACTGGCGGGGCATGCTCTGGTCTCCAAGCTACTTTGCATCAAGCTGTGGAGGTGCACCAATTTCGATCATCCGGCAGTACATTGAGGGGCAACAGACGCAGCTGTAGCGGCGGGCTATCCTTCCCCGCCCTGAAGAGACGGGGCTTGTCGCGCATTCTGGTCAATATCAGCAGTGGCGGATTCCGCTTCAACCTGCGCCCGCCTGTCGCCCCTCCGAACCTTGCCTGCTGCAGCTCAATCTTGACGACGGCAAACCAGCAGTCTGCACCTTGGCAGAAGTTGTCTGGACACGCCCGGAACAGGATGAAACTATTAATGTTTCAGGAATGCGCTATATCAACATCCTGCAGGAGGACCAACTGCGACTTGACAAGTTTATCAAGGGCCGAAACCAAAGCTAAAGTTGTTCAGCAGCAGCTCTTCATTCTTGTCTCTGGAAAAGTTCTGCGCTATAAAAAGCCAAGCAAATCAACTTGGCCATTAGGCCCTATAGATCATCCAGGTTTTTTCCTTTTATGCCACAAATCACTGAAGCCGAAGTCTTCCGAGCCTGCCAAACACTATTCGGTTCCGACCTGAATTTAAGCCATGATTGTCTGCATTATCAACAACCATCCGGGGTGCGCTCTGCATATCGGAAAATGGCCAAGGCGAACCACCCGGATCGATTCGCATTATCTGCAACGAGCTCCAAGGGAAAACAGCAACGCCTATTTCAGGACCTGAACCAAGCGCATGAAACCGTACCGCAATTTCAAAAGCAATGCGAGCGCCTACCTGCAGCCTCTTTCTTTCGCCATCGTAGCAGCCCCGAGCCGACACAGACGAAGCGACGGCGTCAAGACCGGTCTTACAGCAAATATTATCGAGGCCGGTTTCTTCATCAGCGCTCCCACCAACAGCAGATGGGGCATTACTTCATCAAACAAAGCTTCTTCGAAGAGGAAATGCTCAATCACCTGCTTAACCAGTTGGCAGAGCACAAAAGAACCTACCACCAAGGATATGGCGGCCATTACTATTTCCACTACTACTGATCCGAAATTGCTGATCCAGGCATAATTCTTTCTAATTATTTAAGGAGTATAAAAGATGGGCTTTTTAGCTGCATCCTCCAGTGTTTGCTACTTTCAGGTTGTCGGTCCCCTCAACCTGCAGGAGCAAATTTCAGAGATCCAACAACAACTCACCGGTGCAGGCTTCAGTTCGATCGAACAATCAGCCGAAGAGCTTTCCACCGGCTGGGTAGAACTGGACGATTACGAATCGAGCAGCTTCGCCAAGGAATCATTGTTTCGACGAGATCAATACTTGTGCTTCACCTTGCGTGAAGATCGTCGCCGAGTACCTGCCGCCCTACTTAAACGGCAGGTCGCTCAGCTGAGCAACAAATTTCTTGTCAACAATCCAACCTTTAACCGGGTTCCCAAAGGTGAACTCGAGCAGATCCGCGACACCGCCCGCAGCTTGCTAATGGCCAGAACCTTGCCAGCGCCTTCCTGCTACGATGTGGTCTGGGATACAGAGCGGCAGCTACTGCGGCTTTGCTCACTCAGTCAGAAAGTGATCGACTCTTTCCAAGGGTTGTTTCATCAGACGTTTGTTGGCCTTCGACTGCAGCTGCTCCACCCACTGTCGCGCGCTGAACAGCTGTTGCCGGCATCACTGCTGGAAATACTTCAGCAATCGAACCAGGCGCAGACCGATGCGGTACTCGACCAGATCGAATCGAACCGCTGGCTCGGTGTCGAGTTCTTGCGCTGGCTTTTCTACCGCACCCTCAACAGCGGTTCAAACTACAGTATCAATTGCGATGGTCCACAACTGCCCCAACAACCGTTCACAGCATTTCTCGACAGTCGTTTCGTACTTGTCGGAGGTGGACAAGAAGGCCAGCAAAAGGTCGTCGTTGCCGGTCCGCAAGACCATTACCTCGAAGTGCGGGCAGCCTTGGCACAGAATAAAGAGATTGAAGAAGCAACACTACATTTTCGCCGCGAAGAGGAGGAGTGCTGGAAACTGACCCTCAAAGGAGAACGTTTCCAGTTCGGCAGTTTCCGCACCCCGATGGTTCGCCCAGAGAGTGATCCGAACGATGATCCGTTAGCTGAAGCGGAAGCAGCATTTTTAACCAAACTCGGGATCATGGAAGAGGGTGAGCAGATGTTCAACAGCCTGCTGAAATCTTTCCTCGAGCTACGCTTGGGAGATGGTTGGAAACTTGAAGCCGCTGCAATCGACGATTGGCTAAAGACAGAATAATAACAGAGGTTCAGATCTCCTCCCCACTAACCGCCTAAAAAGGTTCGGGGAGGTGCTTATCTCTCACAATTTCCTCCTCACGCTGCAGAGCCAAGCCAAAAACCATAACCACATGTTTTTTTTGACAATATAACAATACTCAAAAAAGAAACAAGAACCCTAAAAAAAACATCTCACGCGAAACTTAAAAACCGTTTTACAATTAGTAAAACGATGTTATAGTTAACTCAGGATTTTTGGAATTCCGTCGCAATATTTCATACAGGCAATAACCAGCCATGCCCAGCTTGGGGGACAAAGGAGACTGACTATGAAAAAACTTCTGGCCTTGATTTTCGCTTCATTCATCCTGCTCACAATTAGTGTGAACAGCTTTGCCAACGAACACAAGGCAACTGTTGCCGATTGTATTGCAATGAGTAAAAAAGCAGCCGAAGCCATCCTCAAAGACAAGGACGCAGCCCTTGCTGAGATTTCCAAAAAAGATGGCAAGTTCGTTTGGAAAGATTCCTACGTTTTTGTCATGGATCTGACAGGTAAGATGCTTGCCCACCCGATGAACCCGGGTCTAATGAAGATGAAAAGCCTACTGAGCACACCGGATAAAAACGTCGACGAACCGAAGATGCTGTTCGTTGACCTGGTCGTCACTGCCGGAACCAAAGGTGAAGGCTGGGTCGAATATATGTGGCCGAAACCCGGCGAAACAGAGCCATCTATCAAGGAAACCTACGTCTATCGGATTCCGGGCACCTCGCTGTTCACCGCCGCAGGTATCTATCGCTAGAATTTAAGCACCCCAAAACCAACTAAAAAGCGGAGGCCATCAGGCCTCCGCTTTTTGTTTCAAACCAAATCAGATTTGCAAAACCTGCTCACCAAGGGACCATAGGGAGGCACTTCGGCAACCCGCAAATGCTGCTGAAATTCGATCCGCGAAATTTCCGTCGCCCCCATGCTGAGCAGATGACCGGTAGTTTGCTGGCAATCAAGCAACTCGAAGCCAAGCGTTTCCAGTTTCTGCACCAAGTGTATCAACACCAGCTTTGATGCGTTGGTACGACGACTGAACATCGACTCGCCACAGAAGCAGTACCCCAAGCAAACCCCGTAAATTCCTCCCACCAACTCATCGCCATCCCAACACTCAACAGAATGGGCAAAGCCGAGTTCATGCAGTCGGATGAAAGCCTTTTCCATCTCCGATGTAATCCAGGTGCCACTGCCATCAAGGTTTTTCCGCAAACGACGACACCAGTAAATCACCCCCGGAAAATTTTCATCGAAAGACACACGGTATAGATTTTTACGCATAAATTTACGCATCGAACGAGAAATATGCAACTCGGAGGGGTAAAGTACGCAGCGGGGGTCGGGTGACCACCAGAGGATCGGTTCCCCTGGATTGTACCAAGGAAAAATTCCGAGGCTGTAGGCGAGCAATAGACGTTCTGGAGAAAGGTCCCCGCCGACCGCCAACAGGCCATAATCATCGGCAGCGTCGATCGGCGGAAACCAAAGCTCTTCATCAAGCTGGTAACAAGGCATCAGTCCAGAATAAACTTGAAAGTCAGCGTATCCGCTTTACAGCCAATTCTCACTTCACCACCTGCACGCAGCTCGCCGAAGAGGATCTGCTCCGCCAACTGGTCGCTCAACTCGGTCTGAATCAGGCGGCCCATCGGGCGGGCACCAAAGAGCGGATCATAGCCTCTTTTGGCAAGGCTCCGGCGGGCGACCGGTGAAACCTTGATGCGAACATTGCGCTCAGCAAGTTGCTTGGAAAGCTCCCCCAGAAACTTGTCAACAACCAGCAACATGACCTTCTCATCGAGCGGCGAAAAATGAATTGTAGCATCGAGACGATTACGGAATTCTGGCGAAAATGCTTTTTCAACCGCATTTTTCGGAGCCGTCGCCGCCCGGTTCCCGAAGCCGATCGGCGTGACGTTCATCTGCCGGCCACCTATATTACTGGTCATAATCAGTATGACATTACGGAAATCGGTCTCTTTACCGTTATTGTCGGTCAGAGTACCATGGTCCATCACCTGTAACAAAATATTGAACAGGTCGGGATGGGCTTTTTCGATTTCATCGAGGAGCAGCACCGACCAGGGATTTTTACTCACCTCCTCAGTCAGCAAACCACCCTGGTCGAACCCGACATACCCCGGCGGGGCACCGATCAGCCGAGCGACCGAGTGTTTCTCCATGTATTCACTCATATCGAAGCGCAGGAACTTGACCCCAAGCTGCATGGCTAGTTGCCGTGCAACCTCTGTTTTACCGACCCCGGTCGGCCCTGTAAACAGCAACGATCCGACCGGTTTGTCCGGATGGCCCAACCCGGCCCTGGAACGGTGGATCGACTTTACCAGACTTTCAATCGCCGGATTCTGTCCGAAAACCACGCGCTTCAAATCTCGCTCCAGATAGCGCAACCGCTGGCGATCACTGCCAGTAACAGTTCGGATCGGCACTCGCGCCATCCGTGCTACCACCCGCTCGATCTCATCAAGGCCGATCGGTTTCTTCAACTTATCATCGAGCCGCTGTTGTGCACCCGCTTCATCGATCACATCGATTGCTTTGTCCGGCAGATGCCTTTGCGGCAGGTGCTTAACCGACAGCTTCACCGCCGATTCCAGTGCTTCCGTCAAATACTTCACCTGATGGTGTTCTTCGTAACGGGAACTGAGCCCTTTGAGTATTTCTAGAGCTTCTTCAATACTCGGTTCGTGCAGGTCGATCTTCTGAAACCGGCGCGATAGCGCTCGATCTTTGTCGAACAGATTTCGATACTCTTCATAAGTCGTCGAGCCGATGCAGCGCAGTTCTCCCGAACCGAGGGCCGGCTTGAGAATGTTGGAGGCGTCGAGGGAGCCCCCGCTGGTTGCTCCCGCGCCAACGATAGTGTGGATCTCATCGATAAACAGGATTGCTTGTTCCCTCTTTTGCAGGGCAGCAACCACCGCTTTGAGCCGCTCTTCAAAGTCGCCGCGGAATTTGGTGCCGGCGAGCAACGCGCCCATATCAAGAGTGAACAGTTCACTGTTCTTGAGCAACTCCGGGACGTTCCCTTCGGCAACCCTTAGTGCCAAGCCTTCAGCCATTGCGGTTTTACCGACCCCAGGTTCGCCAACAAAAATCGGATTATTCTTGCGACGGCGGCAGAGTACCAGTATCGCCCGTTCAAGTTCCTGCTCACGACCGATCAAGGGATCAATCTTTCCCTCTTTGGCTCGTGCAATCAGGTCGATAGTATAGGACTCAAGCGGATCGGGCGGTTGCTGTTTCGGTTTGCCCTTTTCCCCCGGCGGCTGCTCGGCTGGCCGTTCTTTAGGTTCATCGGAAGCGGAACTCGAAGGGGCTCCATGCGAAATAAAATCGAGCAAGTCGACCCGTTCGATTCCCTGATTCTGCAAGAAAAAGCAAGCGTGAGAGTTTTCCTCCTCTAAAATTGCGGCCAGCAAATCCCCAACGCCGACTTCGCGTTGGTTCGAGGCCTGCATGTGCAGCACTGTGCGCTGCAGCATCCGCTGTAACGCCAAAGTCTGGCGCGGCACATCATCATCTTCGACCCCCTCGGGGAGGTGCTCAAGATGCATATCAAAGAAGGTCTCCAGCTGCTCCTTCAAACCTTCGACATCCCCACCGCAGGCGGTCAGGATTTGTTGCCCGACCCCTTCGAACAACAGCGCATATAGCACATGTTCTGTCGTCAAGTATTCGTGCCGTCGCCGTTGAGCCTCACGAACGGCAAGGGTAAATGCGATTTGGACATCCTGATTAAACATTTCTGCCACCGTTCCTTAGGCCTCCTCGAGAGAACAACGCAGTGGGAAACCCGCCTTCCGCGCCCGCATGCGAACCTGATCCGCCTTGGTCTCGGCAATTGCATAAGGAAAAATGCCGCAATGCCCCACTCCTTGAAAGTGGATTGTCAGCATAATTTTTTCTGCCTCAGTTGCCGGCTTATGGAAAATCTCCTGTAAAACCTCGATGACAAACTCCATCGTGGTATAATCATCGTTGTGCATCAACACCTTGAAAAGAGAGGGCGTTGTAACCTGCTCTTCGGTTTTGACCACAGTTTTGGTTTTATTACCGCTATTCTCAGCCATGTGTCAATTTTACCTTA
>NZ_QKAP01000100.1 GCF_003247215.1 Malonomonas rubra
TGTAAGCTACCGCATCCTCAACCACGCAACGGGTTACGATCAGGTATCGGGCTTCGTGATATTTGGCACACTTACCCTCCCGCAGCGCCGAATCAGGTTCGCTTGCGCTATGTGCAGCTTACTTCCTATCGCTTCCTTCAGACCCTGCCGTTGCCAGCAACGCCCTTGCGATTCGGATTGTCTTCCCCCCGATCAGGGTGACGCCTGCATCTTGCAACAGGCCGGGTTTGCCAGCTCCGCTGGGCAAACCAAAAAAAAGCCCGCTGGTTTTACCCAGCGGGCTTTATAGCATCGCAACTATGTAATTTTACATAGCGTCGATAATAGCGTTCAGAGTTGCGCTCGGGCGCATCGCTGCATCGGCTTTGACCGGATCAGGCTTGAAGTAACCGCCACAGTCAGCCGGGGATCCCTGGCAATCGATCAGTTCCTTGTCAATCTTCTCGGCGTTCTTGCGCAGCTCAGAAGCAACCTCGGAGAAGCGAGCCTTCATCTCGGCATCCTGATCCTGAGCAGCCAAAGCTTCTGCCCAGTAGAGAGACAGCCAGAAGGAGCTACCACGGTTATCGATCTCACCAACCTTACGGGAAGGCAGCTTCTGGTTCTCCAAGTACTGACCGATACCAGCGTCGAGGGTCTCAGCAAGGATCTTGGCCTTCGGGTTGTTGTCGGCAGCGGCAGCCTGCTCCAGAGACGGAACCAGCGCGCAGTACTCGCCGAGGGAGTCCCAACGGATGTGACCTTCCTTAAGGAACTGCTCAACGTGCTTCGGAGCCGAACCACCAGCACCGGTCTCGAACAGACCACCACCAGCAATCAAAGGAACGATGGAGAGCATACGAGCCGAAGTACCCAGTTCGAGGATCGGGAACAGATCGGTCAGGTAGTCCCGCAGAACGTTACCGGTAGCGGCGATGGTGTTCTCGCCTTTACGGACGCGGACGAGGGAGTACTTCATCGCCTCAACCGGTGCCATGATCTTAATTTCCAGACCAGCGGTATCGAACTCAGGCAGGTACTTGTTGACCTTCTTGATCATCTGAGCGTCGTGAGCGCGGTTTTCGTCGAGCCAGAAGATAACCGGCTCACCGGAAGCCTTGCCGCGGGTGACAGCCAGCTTGACCCAGTCCTTGATCGGAATGTCTTTTGCCTGGCAGGAACGGTAGATATCGCCGGTGGAAACCGGTTGCTCCATCAGTACTTCACCAGCGGAGTTAACAACCTGGAATTTACCGGGGCCTGCAGCTTCAAAAGTCTTGTCGTGGGAACCGTACTCTTCAGCTTTCTGCGCCATCAAACCGACGTTGGAAACGCTGCCCATGGTAGCCGGGTCGAACTGGCCGTTCTTGTTGGCGTCTTCACAGATCTCGCGGTAGAAGGTGGCGTAGCAACGGTCAGGAACCATGGCGATGGTGTCCTGCAGTTCGTCCTGCAGGTTCCACATGCAACCGCCGTCGCGGACGACGTTCGGCATCGATGCGTCGACGATGACGTCGTTAGGCACGTGCAGGTTGGTGATGTTCTTGCGGGAGTCAACCATGGCCAAGGCCGGGCCGGTCTCATAGCACTTGTTGATGTCGGCTTCGATTTCAGCTTTTTTGTCAGCCGGTAGTTTATTCAGTTTATTGAGGATGTCGCCCATACCGTAGTTCGGGTTGGCACCGATCGACTTCAGGGTGTCAGCGTGCTTCTCAAGTGCGTCCTTGAAGTAAACTTTAACGGCATGACCGAACATGATCGGGTCGGAAATCTTCATCATGGTTGCTTTGAGGTGCAGAGAGAGCAGTACGCCCTTCTCTTTTGCCTCAGCTGCGGTTGCCTCGTAAAACTTTTGCAACTCGGCAACCTTCATGACCGAGCTGTCGAACACTTCACCAGCCAGCAGATTGAGTTCTTTTTTCACTTCGACGTTGCCAGCTGCGTCAACGAACTGAATCTTGACGGTGTCGTCCTTCTCCATGGTGACCGATTTCTCCGTCTCGTAGAAGTCACCACTATCCATGTGAGCAACGCGGCACATGGAAGTACCCGGAGCAGGCCAAGGCTTCATCATACGGTGCGGATTCTTTTGAGCGAATTTCTTAACCGACAGAGCGGCGCGGCGGTCGGAGTTACCTTCACGCAGAACCGGGTTGACGGCAGAACCGAGACACTTGGCGAAACGCTCCTGCAGAGCTTTTTCCTCCGGGGTGGTCGCTTCTTCCGGATAGACCGGGATATCGTAGCCCTTTTCCTGCAGTTCTTTGATTGCAGCTTGCAGCTGAGGAATCGAAGCGCTGATGTTAGGCAGTTTGATGATATTCGCTTCCGGCTTCTGCACCAGCTCACCCATCCAGGACAGCCAGTCAGCGACCTTCTGCTCTTCGGTCAGCTTCTCGGGGAAATTAGCGATGATACGACCGGACAGGGAAATATCCTTGGTCTCGACTTCAACGCCGGTACCTTTGGTAAAGGCCTGAACGATCGGCAGAAAAGCGTAAGTAGCTAATGCCGGTGCTTCATCAATTTCTGACCAGATAATCTTTGCCATTCTTCTCTCTCCTTAAAGTGTTAATGCCAGTATTGCCAAAGGCTCGAAAAGATATGTGAAATATCTTTTCAGAATTTTTCTCCCTAAAGCACACCAGATATGGTGCTCATGAAGTTGTATACAGTATACAGAAGGTCAATAGCTGTCAAGAAAAAATGGTCAATTTCACATGCGTCTAACCGTCCGATTGAAAAAGGATCTTGAAACGTTAGCCACCCTTAAGGACAATCATTTACCAGTGAGCAAAATTTTCTTTCAACCATCCGTTTTTACATGCAATTATGCTAATCTGCGGGCAGGAAAAAAGCGTCTTGAAAACCCGATTAATAAAACAATCTGCCGTATCGACTACTCCCAACTTAAGGACAGGATTTAACATAACGTGTCTCCCCTTGAATTTGCCATTCTGGCCCTGACATTTGTCATCAGTTTATCGATCGTCTGGAACTCGTTACGGGTCGGTATCACGCCAGTGCCCAGTTCAAAAAAAGCCCGTCAAACAATTCTTCAGGCTGCTGAGGCAGCAGCAGCGGAAGGAGCCATTCTTGAACTCGGCTGCGGCTGGGGGCACTTGGCGTTACTCTTGGCCCAAAAATATCCGCATCGACAGGTCATCGGCTATGAGGTCTCTTTATTCCCATGGCTGTTTTCTTTGCTTCTGAAACGGCTGCGGAGGGCAGATAATCTTCTTCTGCTAAAGAGAAATTTTCTGGGCAGTGAACTTCCACCAGCGGCGCTGGCCATCTGCTACCTGCATCCTGGAGGGATGACTAAACTGGCAAAGAAGCTGCGTGAAGAAAGACCGCAGATCGATATGCTGATCAGCAACACTTTCGCTCTGCCCGATAGAGAACCTCTACAGATCTATCGACTGAAAGATATCTATAAATCGCCTATTTATGTCTATCGGTTGACAGAAGAATCAGACGTCAAGAAATGAGATATGGAAATCGCTCAAGCTGATCACCAGGCAACGGTTGAGCAGTTTCGGTTCTCCGCCAAGCACAGCAAGCAGTTCATTGCTCATCAACCCGGCCACCACAGCAGCAGCAGAGCCAGTCACCGGGATTTCCCCTGCCGGCTGCTGAACCCCGGAAAAGATTGCCGCCAACGTCTGTGACGCCCCTTTCTGCAGAGTCAGCACCTGCCCTTCTTCCCCCTGCACACCGGCATGTACCAGATAGTTTTTTTTCGAAATGGCACGTTCCAGCAGAAACCGGCTGCGATAGTTATCCAAACAGTCGGCGACCAACGTAGCGTCGTCAGGAGGACGAAAGGATTCATCCAGGCGACCGGAGAGTGGCACTATTTCGGTGGTACTGTTGATCCGGAAAAGACGATCGCAAGCGAGCATCAGTTTCGAGCTGCCGACATCCTCTTCTGCATAAAGCAGCTGCCGATTCAGGTCTGGCCAATCGACATATCCGTCATCCAGCAGGTAAAGTTTTCCGACACCGGCTCGGGCCAGCAACTGGCCGACCAGCGCTCCAAGGCCACCAAGCCCGGCGACAAGCACCACCCCTGACTCGATTCGTTGCTGCTTCTCTTCGCCCCACTGCAACAGCTGGCGGGCATAACGTGGGTGGAAAGCCATCACCCCCCAGCTCCTGGGGGGAAAAAAGCGATCACATCACCGTCTAGGACCCTACTTTGCAGACCATCGAGATGGTGAATATTCTGCCGGTTGATCAGGATGATGGTGCCAGCGTGTAACTGCCCGTCACAGTCGATCAGTTTCTGTAGAAAGGGAGTGGCTATCTGTTGCTGAACACGGCTGAGCAACTGCTCTACCGTTTCTTCCGCAACCGCTGGCAACTCCAGTTTTTCTTGCTTCAGCAGAAGCCTCAACAGGCTGTAGAATTGAACCTGTAGCATCTTCGTCTCAACAGGCCAGCCTCAACTGGGTCTCAGCATAATTGGCGGTTCCCGCGAGCAACTGCTGACCGGGAAATCGGCTGCGGGTTTTCACCAACTGATAATAAAGACCGGCATCATTGGTTTCACCGATCATGGTCGCACCGATCACCCGCTGCTGCTCGTCGAGAAAAACCTTGCGAAAACGCTCGGTCAGCGCATTGTAGTGGAGCATTGCCACCGGAGCATCGTCCTGGCAATAACCGACCGCCGCAACATCAATGCCGAAGATTTCGGTGATATTGTTTTTCAGGCTCCCTTCATACTCAACCCGGTATCCGAGCATATTCAAAGCTGCATTCTCTCCCTGCTCGACGGCAGTCATCCAGTTGCCTTGAATGGTCGCCTCTCCACAGTTGAAATCAGCCCCCTCGGCGGCATCCCCGGCGACAAAAATGTCAGGATGACTGCTGCGACAGAATCGATCAATACAGACCCCCTCATTGGTCTGCAAGCCGGCTTCGACCGCCAGCTGAATATTCGGCGTCACTCCTTTGCCGACAATCAGCAGATCGGTCTGTAACTGCTCACCCGACTGCAGCGACAGAGTCAAACGCGCCCCCTCGTTGATCTGGTTGACATCGTTCCCCTTGAACAGTTGCAGCCCTTTCTCGAGGAGCGATTTTTCCAGAATCGCTGCCGTTTCGGCATCGACCACGCGGCTAAAAATCCGCTTGGATCCGACCACCAAGTGCTTCTCCATCCCCTTTTCTGCATGCGAGAGTAACGGCAAACTGACCAGTCCTGCGCCGATTGCGGTAACTGCTTTGGCACCTTTTAGCAGTGTGATCAACTTTTCCGCGTCAGCTGCGTGGCGCAGCACCGTCGTTCGCTCCGAAGAAATGTTCAAGGTTCTCGCCTCGGCCCCAGTCGCCAGCAGCAGCTTGCCGAAACCTATTTTTGAGCCATCAGCCAATTCGACATATGGGCCATCGGGATCGATCGCTACCGCCGACTGCCCGAACAGGGTCGTTACTCCCAGCTGTTGATAAAAAGTTTGAGCGACGATATCGAGCCCCGCCCGATCGATGTGCCCGCCGACATAATAAGGGGTCAGCACCCGTGAATACGCTGGGCAATCTTCGCGATCAATAATGGCGATCGTCCTGCTGCGATCATGCTTGCGCAGCGTGCGCAGCGCCTGCAAGCCGGCGGCGCTGTTGCCGATAATCACAAAATCGAAATACTGGGCCATACAATTTCCTCAAGGGAACGGGCGGACCGATGGACCGCCCTTGCAGAGTCAACCTAAACCCAATGTTGCCAGCTTTTCCTCCGTCGGCACACCGTCATCGCCCCAGCCACGCACCTGGTAATACTCAGGCAGCATCTTGTCCAACTGGGCCACAGCCCCCTTATACGGCCCTTCCGGCAAAGGCTCGCTCAGCAGCCGCTTCGGCAGGGTGTCCTGCGCTGGGTCGATGCCGGCCTTCAGATTGAAGACCCGTTCCAGGTTGTAGATCCGGTCGCCCAGTTCAAGGAGCTTCTCATCCTTGAAATCCTCACCCGTAGCCGCAGTGCAGAACTTGGCGAACTGCGGTACACCAATGCCGAAAGTCGTAAACAAGCAGGTTCCGGAGGAGTCAACCACGGCGGTAAAATCCTGAAAGATCTTCGCCCAGGTTGCCTTCCCTTCGGTTGCGGCCGGGTCAAGTTTCTCAGGCAAACCGAGAATCTCCGGCGAAACCAAGTAGCCACGCACATGACAGGCGCCCCGATTACTTGTGGCGTACTGCAGTGCCATTCCCTGCAAGCCACGTCCGTCGTAAGCCGGGAACTCCAGCTTCTTCGAGGTCATCGATAGCTCAGGTACGCCGTAGCTCTCTGCCAACCGGTAGGAGCCCTGCGCCAACTTGGTGCCGAATCCCTCGTTCTTTCCGGCTAACTCGACCATTTTCACCAACGCATCACCGTCGCCGAAATTGAGTGGCATGCCGATCTCCTCCTCCTTGATCAGCCCTTTCTCGAACAGTTCCATGGCACAGGCGACCGTCGATCCGGCAGTGATGGTATCCATCCCGTACTCGTTGCAGATATAGTTGGCCTTGGTTACTGCTGCCAAGTCGCTGACCCCACAGGCCGCACCGAGTGACCATAGGGTTTCGTATTCAGGGCCTTCGCCATCCCCTTCGAAGCGGGCACCTGTAAGCTTGGTCACCCTCCCGCAACCGATGAAGCAGCCCATGCAGCTCTTGTTGCGCCGTAGGTAGGTTGCGGCGAGGGTTTCCCCGGAGATCGCCTCGGCCCCTTCGAAGGTGCCAGTCTGCGAGTTGCGGGTCGGCAGCGAACCGGCCTGATTGATGATGTTGACCAGCACTGGGGTGCCGAGGGCACCCAAACCTTCACCGGTAACCGGGTTCGCCCGCAGCATACCGTAAGCTTCCATCGCCGCGTCACGGTAGCCCTTCGGATCGGCGACTTTGACCCCGCCGGTACCGCGTACCGCAACTGCCTTCAGGTTCTTGCTGCCCATTACCGCGCCAACGCCGCTACGCCCTGCGGCGCGATGTTTGTCGTTGATGATATTGGCGAACAGTACCTGCCGTTCCCCGGCCGGCCCGATGCAGGCGACCTTGGCGTCACCATGAAACTCGGCAAGGATCGCGTCCTCGGTCTCTTGGGTTTCCTTGCCCCACAGGTGCAGGGCGGCGACCAGCTGCACCTTGTTATTGTGTATCTGCAGGTAGACAGGATGCTCGGACCTGCCTTCGAAAATGATCATGTCGTAACCGGCATAGCGCAGCTCGCTCGGGAAATATCCGCCCGAGTTGGAACTGGCAATGGTGCCGGTCAGCGGCGATTTGGTGACCGCCATGTAGCGACCGTTAGCGGCACCGTATGTACCAGTCAGCGGTCCAGTCGCCATGATCAACTTATTATCGGGTGACAGCGGGTCGGTTTCCGGCGATACCTCTTCAACCAGGTATTTCGACGCCAGCCCGCGGCCGCCAAGAAACTCCTTGGCCCACTGTCCATTCAGCGCTTCGACGCTGCAGGTGCCAGCGGACAGATCAACACGTAACAGTTTTCCATTCCAGCCCTTCATTTTACGCCTCCATCTGTCCGTCTTTCATGGTGTTGACAAAACGCAGAATCTTTTGCCGCAGTGGTTTGTCCTCTTCGTCCAGTGTCAGACAGGCCGTCGGACAAAAAGCCACACATTCGGGCGTATCATTATTGCAGAGATTGCATTTGTCGACCTTCCCAGTTTCCGGCAGGTACTTGATCATGCCGAACGGACATGCGCTGACGCAGGTCCTACAGCCGACGCAGCGGTGCTCGTCGACATAGACGATGCCGGACGGCATTTCCTTGCTGATCGCCGCCTTCGGGCAGGCTTTTTCGCACCAAGGTTCGTCGCACTGCATGCAGGTGACGGTGATGAACTTGGCTTCTTCGAGAAACACTTCGTTGTAGATACGGGTTTTACTCGGCGCAAACTCGCCAGCGTTTTTGAAAGAACAAGCCAGTTCACAAGTTTTGCATCCGACGCACTTCTCCGGCTCGATACGGATCAGTTTCTGCATAAGCGACCTCCCTGACAAGATAGGTTCAACAAACCGTCGATCTCGGATATATTGAAGAAAGGCAAAGTAAGGAGCAGCTAGTGAAAAGCTCCCCTTGAACAGCACTCAACAAAGGTATAGGTATAGCAGTTTTTCCACAAATAACAGCAAAGTGCTCTAATCTTTCTACAGAGTTCTTGCCCAAGGAGTTCGACGGCATGCCCAGCAACAGTGACACCCATCTGAAAAGCATCGGCTACATTCTCTGGATCTTCGGTTTTACCGGCTCGCACCGCTTTTACTATGGCAAACCAGTCTCCGGCACTATCTACTTCTTCACTCTGGGATTATGCGGTATCGGCTGGCTGATCGACCTGTTTCTCATTCCGGGAATGGCCCTCGCCGCCGACCAGAAGTACTGTGCTGGCTACCTCGACTACACGGTCGCCTGGGTGCTGCTGACCTTTCTCGGTTTTCTTGGCATCCACCGGATGTATATGGGAAAATGGCTCAGCGGACTGCTCTACCTGCTGACCGGCGGTATCTTCGGCTTCGGTTATCTTTATGATTTCTGGACCCTGAACACGCAGGTCTCTGAAATTAATGGATAGTAAAAGCCGACAGGGCAAAACATGAAATGTCCTTCGGAAGAAACGGGCGAGACAACAGCTCGCCCACAACTAATTAGAACTGTAACGATTTGATTTCGAGAAACTCCTCCAACCCATAACGCCCCAGCTCTCGGCCATTCCCCGATTGTTTGTAACCTCCAAACGGAGCCAGCAGGTTGAAACGCCCGCCATTAATATCGACCTGCCCGGTCCGCAAACGGCGAGCGACCCGCTCGGCACGCTTCACATCGGCCGACCAGACTCCGCCGGCCAAACCATAATCGGTCGCGTTAGCAATACGGATCGCATCCTCCTCGTCTCGGTAACTCATGATACAAAGCACCGGGCCAAAGATTTCTTCTTGGGCAATTGTCATCTCTGGGGTCACCTTTCCGAACAGGGTCGGCTGCACATAATAGCCGATCAGCAGCCCTTCGGGGCGCTCTTCACCACCACATAGCAGCTCGGCCCCCTCTTTAATCCCCCTGCGGATATATCCGACAACCCGCTCGCGCTGCGCTGCCGAAACCAGCGGCCCAAGCTTCGTCTGCATATCGCGGGAATCACCCGGTAAAAAACTTTTGGCAGCCTTGACCGCTAACTCAACTGCCCGCTGGTAGAGCGCCTCGGGGACCAGCATGCGGGTCTGAGCGCTGCAGGTTTGACCGGAATTAAGCATGCAGCTGGTGATGCTCGCCTTGACCGCTGCCTCAAGATCGGCATCATCCAGAATCAGGGCAGCCGACTTCCCACCCAATTCCAGCGCGACCCGCTTGACCGTCTCCGCCGCCAGCGCCGAAACCCTCCTGCCAGCGCGGGTCGATCCGGTAAAGGAAACCATATCAACATCAAGGTGCGCGGCCAACGCTTCGCCAGCAACTGGCCCGTAACCGGAAATCAGGTTAAAAACTCCCGGGGGGAAATTGCAGGCATCAACCAACTCAGCCAATACAAACGCATTCAAAGGGGTCAGCTCGCTCGGCTTTGCGACAAGGGTACAGCCTGCAGCCAATGCGGCGGCAACCTTGATCATCAACTGATGCAGCGGATAATTCCAGGGAGTAATCGCCGCAACCACCCCAACCGGCTCTTTGACAATTTTCGAGTTGCCGATCTGCTCAGTAAAGGGATACTCCTTGAGCAACTTGATGTAGCTGTCGAGCACCGCCACAGGCAAACCGACTTGAATTCGCTGACTCAGTTTAATCGGCATGCCAAGCTCTGCCGTGATCAGAGCACCTATTTCTGGAACCTTTTCCGTCAGCTTTTCATGCAACCGACGGAGATACACCGCACGCTCCTGCTGACTTGTCGCTGACCAGCCGGGCAACGCCTTCTTCGCCGCAGCGACTGCACTCTCGACATCCCCCCTATCGCCCGCTGGAACAGTTCCGATAACCGCTTCTGTAGCCGGATTGACGACTTCGATCCGTTCAACACTGGTTGCCGAGGCCCATTGACCACCGAAATAAAATTTGTCATATTCCCGCATCTGCGCAACCTCCCAACTTGCTTACTTCATGAAAAGGGTAAAAAGCCTCTAAATGTTTGGGAAATCCCTGCTGACAAGTATACACATCTCTACTTGTGGCAAGCACTCATTAAAGGGGCTTTTGCGAAAACCGCTTAACCATTTAAGAATACTACCATTATCTGAACTTGACAGTTTTGCTCTTTTCCAACAGGGAGTCAGTTATGGGCCAAGAAAGCACCCAGACCTCTTCACTCATTCAGAACCAGACTTTGTATCCCCCCCCAGCTAGCTACAGAAGTCGGGGAAAACACTGCCGCGCTACAAAGCGTCACCGAAAACAGCCAGGAATCTCAATCGGCCCATCTTTTCCGTTAGCCTTTGCAAAAGCTTAGTAGCAGGCTGGAATATGCGGATGAAATAAGCTACAAAGCATTTAACAAACTAAGTGACACCCTTGAGAAATATTTCACCAAGGCAGAGAAATTAGGTCGTGAAGAAGGTCACCAGAAAATGAGCCGTGGTGGAGTCCGCCGAATTGACACCGACCTGCGCAGCTTGTCGCTCCGGATGTGTTGCAGCTTGCCAAATCAGCGACAGGTCAACCTGCAGAAGCTACTACCGAGTAAGAACCTGCGAATGTGGAAAACATCCAGACTGTGTCGCAAAACAAAATTATCACTCAGGTCAAAATTGAAAGCATGTTATTGGAAATCAGCATCACCTTTAAGCAATCGGCAATTATGCAGCTGGTTCCGGTTACAGGTAACGACACAGCAGAAGGCAGTAGCGACAAGCAGTTCGCTAATAGCCATACCAACCTGAATGACCTGATTACTCAACTGGAAATTATCACCGCAACAGCGAAAGACTTGTACGAATCGCTGACCGAAATCAGCAACCTGCTGATCGAAAAACAATCCGGAGGACAACGGCGACTTTTTCAGGTCCACTTTTGCCTCCCAGGCCCCGATCGGCCTAATCGCAGCCGACGAGGCAGGTCACGGCACCACCATCTTCCCGACCTCAGATGGAGAAATTGCCAAAGTCGCCAACGAAGTGGGATCACTGCCTGAAACTGAAAACGGAGTCGGAAAATCCGAACCCGTTGCTCGTACAAACCAGGCAACTCAAAGGTCACAGGCTCTACCTTCAAACTGAAATCAGTTCGTCCGAAAGGATCGTAACCTTTTCACCACCATCCTTGGTAACGATATAGGTATTCTCGATTCCAATCGGCCCCAGTTCGGGAAAAACAAACTTCGGCTCCACGGCGATGGTCTGCCCCGCGATCAACTGCATGTCGAAACCTTGCGCCAGCACTGGGAACTCGTCCAACTCCAAGCCAACTCCGTGACCAACAAACTTTGCCTGTTCTCCCGGAGGCCCCATATAGCAATCGCCGAGCCCCGCATCGATCGCCAGTCGCTCCGATTCGGCAAAAAGTTCGGAACAGATCGAACCCGGCTTCAGCTCAGCGGCGATCCGATCCTGAATCTGGCAGGCGACCTTAAAACCATGCTGCAGCTGCTTCGGCAGTTCCCCACAGACGTACATGCGCGTCATGTCAACAGTGTACCCGTCAATAATCCCAGCATAATCTATCAACACCGGCTGACCTGCCTCTATTAACTTCTCAGAAGCACCATGTCCAATGGCGCTGGACATTCCTTGCCCGGTTACCGGACCATCGAAAAATCCACCTTTGCTGCCGCTGGTGCCAGCGACCACTAACCCCATGAACAACTCCTGGTTAAAGGCGCGCAGCCGCACCGGGCCTTCCCCGCCGATCCGCCGTAAGCCGGCTTCGAGTTCTGCTGCCAGGTCAATCTCGCGGATACCCGGCTGCAGGATATCCGCAACCGCTGCGAAAATCCGACTCAATTGCGCCCCGGCGTGCCGCATCCGTTCTAGCTCCCACGGAGATTTCAACGAACGCAGTTCCCGGTTGATTATACTGATATCGGCGAAATCACACTCTGGCAGAATTTTCCTGTAGTAGCCATACTGATGCATCGGCAGCACATCATAGGTCAACCCGATTTTCCGCTGCCCTTCAAACAAGTGGGCGAAGTCTTTACTGCGGGGAAAAGGGCGAATATCTTCAATACAAGCTTCTTCCCGGGCTCGTGAAAAGCTCTTGCGGACCAGCAGAATCGCCTCACCCGCCGCCGGGACCCAGAGCATTCCGTTCTGGCGAGTTCCCGTGTAGTAATAAACATCGATGGGATAAATCAGTATAGCGCCATCCAGCTCAGACTGCTGCAAACGTTCCTGCAGACGGGAGATCCGGGCCGGGCATTCCTGTTTCAACGACATAAAAATATCTCCGCAACAGTTCAATAAAGACGAAATCATATCGAAGGCAGGTTTGCTTAGGAAGCGATTTTTGCTTTTCCAAAAGGGGGAAAAGAATCAGGCCTAAATCTTGATAGTTTGTCTGATATTCGGATCGAGGGAGATCATCGCCTCCTCTATCTGCTTTAGCGCGGCTTCTCCCTACAGCTACTGCTTGCTAAATTCTCTGTTTTCGGCCCCAAATTCCATGACCGCTGAGATGTTCTGCCTGACTTGCTGATTTGAAAAGCTCATTACCGAATTGACCGATATAGGCCAGTATTCTCTACAAAAAATCCTGAAAGGGCCTTATCGGATGGAGATCGATAATTCTTTAGAAAAATCTTCAGGAAGATGCCATTGACTGGCGGCAATATTCCCCAGATTATAACGCAAAACCAATCAATAGCCATCTGGGAGAGATTCGATACTCAACGATTTCAGCCTTGTTCTGCTAATTTTCAGTTCCTGCCTTACGCGGCCTATGCCGATGAACTTGTTCAACTGCTCAGTTCCTTGATCATCGGCACATTTGAAGAAGGGAATGTCCAATACGGAATTGTCACCTTTAAAGAGAACGGGACCTATGCAGAAAAAACGTTTTCGACGAGAGACAAAGAAACTCTATTGCTGACACCGGAAGGGTTATGAAAAATGGTTGATAACGAGTTCCAAAGCCAACTAACTGGATCAAATTCCTTCAACGCCCGCGACTGGCGAATCTATCACCGACAAAGTCGTCCAGATCAACAGAAACGAATTGATTCTGATCGGGTTGGACAGCAAACACTATGCAAAAAACGGGTTCCGCCCGAAGCAGATCAATAATCTATTCCTTTGGATAGCTAAAAAAACAAATCCGCCGCCGCAGGCTTTTTTCAGCCACATTTGATGAAATGATCTCCCCCTGCTACCGATGTCGGCTTCAAAGAGCCATGATGGAAGAGTCCCCCAATGTTCAACGTAGCAGAGAGGAGATCACAAATGAAAATTATCACTGTTGCAGAGACCTGGAGAAAAACGTTTTTCATATCGTCTGTAAAATGAACACAACAAAGTGGTGAAAAAGAGGATGTTGCTCCGTAGTCAGGTCAGTCCGTTCTTTTTTAAGCTTTCACCCTGCCGGGTTGCGATGGAGGCTTGTGCAACCCCTCACTTCTGGGGACGAAAGCTCACTTTCATGGGCATGATGTGAAACTAATTCCACCATAGCATGTCAAGCCGTTGGTTCAGGAAAACAAGAATGATTACAACGATGCACGTGCCATAGCCGAGACGGTCAACAGACTCAGGGTATCATTTGTCGCTATCCAAACCGAAAAAGGCATGACATTCAGGCGATTCACAGAATCCGTTCCCAGTGTCGCGAGACCGTACTGCCCTGAGCAATTCCACTCGGGGGTTGCTTGCGGAATACGGCATTTCCTTCCCCAAAGAACTTGCCGTACTGGGTCGCAGGATTCTTGAACTTCTTGAAGAGGATCTGAAAGATGCGCGCTCGGCAAACCGGGGCAACCGCGTAAAGTGCTCGATCTGGTTCTGGCACAGGAAATGGGACTCTGGCGAGTTCTGGATTATACTGCCGATAGATTGCGCTTATAGGAAAACACTCTGCAGAATATCTACATCGAAGATATCCAGTGGGCAGAACAAACCATCAAGGGCTAAAAAGCATCTTTACCGTGGCCGCTGTTCCAGCTCGATTAACAACTTTTTCAGCTGCTCTATCTTTTCATTGAGCAGCTGATTCTCATTTCTCAGTGTCTCCAATTCCGAATCGGGCTGTTGATTACTGGACTGAGACCCGCCCAGATCCTGGTTGTGCAACTGCCCATATTGAACCAGACTTCTGGCGTGCGCCGACAAGGGAGATGAAGGGTAACGCTGCTGGAATTTTTCCAGCGCAGTCAACTGTCTGTTTTTAATAAACTGATCGAGGGCGGACATGAATTGATCCTGCTCATTCTGCCCTGGACAAGGCTTTTCTTTCTGGAGTAGCGCTGGAACGGAACAACCGACCAACACCCAGAGAGCCGCGAAAACAACTATTAATCTCATCCGTTACTTCCGCCGATCCAACATGTAGTTACTCCCCTGCTGCTCTTTCAGAAATTTTTTGACCTTAGCACAATCTTGGCTGATCGCCAACCTGGACGGAAAATCGTAATGATCTGAACGGATCACAGCAATTGAGACCGTCATCAGCGGGAAGGTACGCTCGACACCGAACCGGTCTTTACCAATAAAAGAACCTTTGGCCCTGTCCTCTTCATTATAGAAATAAGGAACCATCTGCTTGAACTCCTCGATCAGTTTCTTCGCCAGTTCTTCTCCCTTTTCCAGTTCGGTGACAACCACATAATCATCCCCACCGATATGCCCGATCAAATCCTCGGGGGTTCCCCCCTGCCGGACAACCCGCTCGATCATCTCACCAACCCGGGCCAGCACATCACTCCCTGCCTTGTAACCGTATCGATCACTGTACGATTTGAAATTGTCGAGATCGATATACAGGTGAGTGAAGGGCTCACGCCTTGATATCCGCTGGTCAAGCTCCCGGTCGATGGCAAGATTCCCTGGCAATCCCGTCAGAGGGCTCGCATCGAGACGCAACTGTTCCAATTCCCTGAGCTTACGTCCCATACTGATAAAGTCCTTGGCGAGTTGGGCGAACTCTTCATCGTCGCTCAAATTCGGTTGATGCTCGAAGCTGCCGTCGGAGATTTCCAGAGTCGCCTGCTTGAGCGCTTTGACCGATCGGTGAATACTCATTATCACGGCAACCGAAACAGGCGCCGAAAGCCCGATGCCGATCATGGCGAACAGCAACGTCAAACGATATGCCTCATCACTCTTCTTGGACAATGCCGCTAAGCCGTTATTGATCCGCAATTGTTGTTGCTGCCGTAAATTAGCCAATTGCTTGAGCAGTTGACTGCGAAGCGGAACGGTCGATTCATTCGAGATGTTAATTGCCTTTTCCCAGTTGTTCCAGAGCAGAGCTTCGGATAATTGGTCATCAAACTTACGGTATGCCCGCAAGCGCTCAAAAAGGGGCGCCAACAGATCGACAAACGGCTCGCGACTGATAGAAAGGGCATAGCCAGACAAGGCATCATTTCGATTGAAGCGAAGCTCACGTAAAGACGGATCACGTAAGATCAGTAACTGCTTTTCAATATTTTCCTGCGCGAGCAGATTTTGTTGCAGGTCACGAACCAACTCGAAGGCCCGGAAATCGACATTGACCAGTTGCTGCGCTTGAGCGGTTTGCTGATGCAAACGGAAAAGCGCAAACCCGATCGCCAACAAACTGAAAAAAACGATCACCAGATAACCAATGATCACCTTTTTTGTCACGGTTGAGAAGAGTTTGCGCATAGTATTAAAATCCTAGAAGATGCCAACATGAAATCATAACATGCTGGTTCTAAACCGACCAGTAGCTTCTTTCGCTCAGCAAGAAAAGGCGTCCCCTCACAGACGCCTTTTTTCGACAAACCTGATGAGCATGCCCGGCAGCGTCACAAACCGAGGTAGGCCTTTCGAACGGCATCGTTTTCCAACAGGTTATCGGCATCGTCGACCAGGGTAATGCAGCCATTCTCCATTACATAGCCGCGATCAGCCAACTTTAACGCCTGGTTGGCGTTCTGCTCAACCAAGAAGATCGTCGTATTGTTTTCTTTGTTGATCTGCTTAAGGATATCGAAAATCTGCTTGATGATCAGTGGCGCCAGGCCCAGCGACGGTTCATCGAGCAGCAACACCCGCGGCCGGGCCATCAACGCCCGGGAAATTGCCAGCATCTGCTGTTCGCCGCCGGAAAGGGTTCCGCCGAGCTGGTTTTTCCGCTTTTCAAGAATCGGGAACAGGGTCATGACATAGTTCATATCCTGCTGCACCAGTTGCTTGTTCTTGCGCAAAAAGGCGCCCATTTCCAGGTTCTCAAGTACTGTCATATCGGGGAAAATACGCCTTCCTTCCGGCACCTGCACAATCCCTTTCTGGACAATCCTTTCTGCACTCATCCCCGTGATCGTATCGCCATCGAGAGAGATCTCCCCAGAACGGGGTGGGGTAATGCCACAGATTGACATCAAAGTCGTGGTCTTCCCAGCACCATTGGCGCCGATTAGAGTAACAATTTCCCCCTCCTTGATTTCCAGAGAAACATCCTTCAAGGCCTGAATGTTTCCATAATATGTTTGAATATTGCTGACCTTAAGCATCGGTTTCCTCCCCGAGATACGCTTCGATGACCTTCGGATGATCCTTGATCTGTTGTGGACTTCCTTCAGCAATCTTCTTACCGTACTCCATCACGTAAATCGGATTGGATATGTTCATCACCAGTTTCATATCGTGCTCGATCAGCAAAATAGCAATCTGTTCTTCCTCACTGATTTTACAGATCAATTGATCCAAGTCTCCAGTTTCCTGCGGGTTCATCCCGGCAGCCGGTTCGTCAAGCAACAACAAAAACGGTTCGGTCGCCATCGCTCGGGCGATCTCCAAGCGCCGTTGTGCACCGTATGGAAGATTCTTTGCAAACTCGTTGGCAGATTCTGCCAGCCCGACCTTTTTCAGCAACTGATAACTGGTCTCGACAATCTCCTGTTCCTCCTTGCGCACCCCCTTGTCGCGTATAATTGAACGGAAGATGCCGGCGCTGGTGCGACAGTGCCTGCCGATCATGACGTTTTCCAGCACGGTCATATCGGAGAATAGCCTGATATTCTGGAAAGTCCGCGCCAGCCCCATTTCGGTGACCTTGTTAGGTTTCAAGCCATTCAGCCGCCGGGTCGGCAAGCCCTTCGGGTGCAATAGGATGTCCCCTTTAGTCGGATTATAGATACCGGTAACACAGTTGAAAAAAGTCGTCTTCCCGGCCCCGTTCGGCCCGATCAATGCCGCGATTTCCCCTTCGTGAACTTCCAGAGAGACGCTGTCAACGGCGCGCAGGCCACCGAAATCCATGGTCAGTCCTTTAACTTCGAGTAATTTATGTTTTTCAGCCATGCTCGGTCTCTTCCGTCAATTTTTTGTATTCATACTTGGTACGGATATTACTGATAATCCCCTGCGGGCGGAAAATCATCATCAGCACCATTGCTGCGCCGAACGCCAACATCCGGTATTCCGAAAACGCCCGCAGATATTCCGGCAGAAGAATCAGAATAAAGGCACCGAGAATCACCCCGAGAATAGAGCCCATCCCGCCAAGGACAACGATCGAGAGGATGATCGCCGACTCCATGAATGTGAAGCTGGCCGGATTGATAAAGGTCGTCTTGGCCGCAAACAATACGCCGACCATGCCGGCCCAGAAAGCACCAAGCGCGTAGGCCGACAATTTCGTCCGCGCCATGTCGATCCCCATCGCCACGCAAGCAATTTCATCCTCGCGCAGGGCGATCCAGGCCCGCCCGATGCGACTGTTTTTCAGCCGGTTGGTGATCAGGATGGTAAAGACCACCAGCGCGATCATGATGTAGTAGATGTAGGTGGTCGAAGAATCGATGTTCATGTCCATGCCAAAAAGGCCCGGCTTATCGATATTGGCAATACCGCTCGGACCGAAGGTAAAATCACTCCAGTTCTCCAGCACCACCTTGATGATCATGCCGAAACCGAGGGTAACGATCGCAAGGTAGTCACCACGAAGGCGCAGGATCGGGAAACCGAGTATCACTCCAAACAGGCAGCCGAAAATGCCGCCGACCGGCAGAATAGACCAGAAACCGATCCCGAAATGATGATTCAATAACGCATAAGAATAGGCACCGACAGCAAAAAAGGCGACATAGCCGAGATCGAGCAAACCGGCTAGACCGACCGAAATATTCAGACCAAGACCAAGAACAACATAGATCAGTGCCGAGATCATGATGGTGTTCTGGTAGGTGTCGAACACCAGCGGAAAAATCAGAGCCAGCAATAGCAGTAAACCCATCGCCTTGTAGCGAAACCCCATATCCTCCATCAGCAATTGCAGTTTGCCGTGACTGATGTCTTCTTCATTTTTCTTCGCCTGCTTGCGTGCCAGCAGATAGCGCCAGGCATAGGAAAGGGAAAAAGTGGCGATAGCTACCCAGACCATACTCATCCAGCGCCATTCCACTACCTGTTCGGTAGTGTTGACCCGGACTGCCATCAACGGAAAGGTCAGGAACACAAACCAGATGGAGACCAGAATCGACTGCTTGAAATCTTTCATCATCTTCGCCTCCTAAACCTTCTGTTTGCGGGCCTTGCCGAGGATACCGGCCGGTCGCAGGATCAGAATCAACACCAACAGACCGAAGGCGAACACATCTTCGTAATCACTCGAAACATAGCCGGCGGCGAAACTTTCGGTCCAGCCGAGCACCAGTCCGCCGAGCACCGCACCCGGAATCGAGCCTATACCGCCGAGGACCGCCGCAGTAAAAGCCTTAACCCCGGCCAGAAAGCCGATGTAGAAATTGACCTGCCCGATATAGGAGGCAACCAGCACTCCGCCAATCGCTGCCAGTGCCGAGCCGATGACAAAGGTTAGGGAGATAATCCGGTCGACGTTGATGCCGACCAGCCTGGCCATGCTCATATCCTGCTGCGTGGCGCGCATCGCCTTGCCAACCTTGGTCTTCTTGATCAGCAGGGTCAGCAGAATCATGGTGACAAAGGTCGTGACTAGGATCACCAGTTCCGGCGAACCGATGAAGTATGCGACCGGCTCCATGAACTCGAAATCGGGAATCAGGTTGGGAAACGGCAGAAAGTCAGAGGTCTGGGCCAGCAGGACATAGTTCTGCAAAAAGATCGACATACCGATGGCACTGATCAACGGTGACAGTCGCGGGGCGCCGCGCAGTGGTCGGTACGCGATCTTCTCCAAGGTGTAGCCGTAAGCACTGGCCCAGATGATAGCGGCAATCGCGGCCAGTATCAGCACCGATATCCCGGAAAATCCATAGATTGTGCAAATCCCGGCCACAATCAGGCCAACGAAAGCGCCGATCATGTAGATTTCACCGTGAGCAAAGTTGATCAGCTGGATAATGCCGTAAACCATCGTGTAACCTAGGGCAATCAGAGCATAGATACTCCCCCGGGTCAGCCCGCCAAGAAAGAGTTCGAGAAAATAATCCATATAAAAACCGTGTTGCAGGAGTTGACGGCAACAAACTGAAGTTTGGCACCACAAATAGTAACGAAATTTTTGTGCAATCAGTATAGCGTAAACAAAGCTTCAGGGGACTGGTGCATCACCAGCCCCCTGAATGGGACCAAATCACAGCGCCTGAAATTCAGGGTTATCGCCATATTTGCTAAATTTATTTCAGCTCTTTAAAAGCACCATTTTCGACTACGTAAACCGAAAAGCCGACACCTTCCGCATCACCCTTGCTGTCAAATTTGATATCGCCAACAGGGGTTTCGACGTACTTGGTGTGCAATGCTTCAACGACCTTGTCATAATCGGTGCCACCCGCCTGTTCGATCGCGTTCAACAACGCCAGAGCCGCCGAGTAGCCTTCTTGGTAAAAAGCACCCGGATCTGTACCATATTCCGCCTTGAACTCTTCGTAGGCGGCCTTGTTTAACTCATTCTTCGACAGGTCACGTGGACCAGTCATGTAAGCGCCTTCAGCAGCCTCGCCAGCAACTTTAAGGAAGCTGTCGTCCTTGACGCCGTCATCAGAGACAAATACAGCTTTCATCCGCTTACGTTTCATCTGAGAAACAATTTTGGAAGCTTCCGGGTGGTAACCGCCCCAGATCAGCGCATCGGCATTTTCACGACGCACTTTTTGGATAATGGAGGAGTAATCCATAGCCCCTGGAGTCACGCCTTCAAACAGGACAACCTCGGCTTTGCCCGAATCTTCAATGAACTGTTTGGCGAACTCAGCGAAGCCTTTGCCATAGTCACCTTTATCATGCAGAACGGCAATCTTTTTCTTACCCAGATCGTTGATTGTGAAGTTGATAGCCAACCTTGCCTGCATATCGTCAGAAGCGATGGTGCGGAAGAAGTTTGGATAATCGCCGCTCTGTGTCAGGGGCGGGTTTGTTGCCGATGGCGACATAACTGGAATTTTAGCATCCTTGTAAATGCCAAGAGCAGCCTTGGTGGCACCAGAGCAGATGTGACCAAGGACAACATCTGCGCCATCAGTGACCAGCTTGGTCGCAGCGTTGGTTGCCATTTCCGGCTTGCATTGATCATCCTGAATCAGCAGTTCGACCTGTTTGCCAAGCACGCCACCAGCAGCATTAATTTTTTTGACGACCAGCTGAGCGGCCCTCATAGCCGGAATACCATATGGAGCGAGGTCACCACTATGCGGCCCGGCGACACCAAGCTTGATGGTATCAGCCGCAAAACCGGCGGTGGCCAAGCCGAAGGATAGAACCACCGAAGTCAATAGAACCGTAATTTTTTTCATCTGGGAAACCTCCTCTTAATATAAGTTTAAAAAAAATATTTAGGCTGACCGACCAAGGTATAAATCAAACCATTTTGGTGGTCAATAAAAAAGCCAAACCATTAAAACTAGGGAACTGCCACCTGCTGACAGGGTTTCCAAAAGCTGTTTGCTTCCTTCAGCCACTGAAGATCTTGCGCATCTCGGCAATCATCTGGGCCACTTTTTCGGGTTTGGCAACCATAGAGGCCAGCCGCTCGATAGCGGAAAAGAAACTGGCGATTTCTTCCTTGCGCATATCAGGGCCGACAACGGCAAAGGCTTTTTCAACTTGGGAAACTCCAAACTTGCCGGTATAGTTTCCGGCGATCGTCTTCAATCCGGCCAGCGCCTGCCGTCGTTTCTGCTCCACCTCCTCCTGCCGAGAACGAATCACCTCTTCTTCACGTTTACTGCGATCCTCTAAGAGCAATTTTCGTAATCGCTGCCAGATCGGTCCCAAGTCGGCAGAGGCCATCAAATCTGCCAACACCAGATCATCGATACTGGCAGTTTCTAGCATATCGAGTTTAGCTCCCGGCAGTCGTGCAACAGACTTTGACAGATCCGCGGAAACCTGCAGCTCAGCGGCACCATCGTGAAAGAAACCAAGCGCATGACCTGCGTCATAAAAGATCAGAGCGGTTTTCTGCTCGGCGTAAATGCGCAGACAACCATTAAACTTTTCCGCTTTAACTTTATCCAGCAGAGCCCGAACATTGATCAGTTTCAGCTCCTGTTCTCTGTAAATATATTTTCCATGCAACAAGGTGTGCAGACCGATGGCCAGATCAGGTTCGAGGCGGTAGATATTGAGGATTGCCTCTCCACGAATCGAAACCTCAAAAACCTTGGTGATCGCATCATAGGCAATCAGCGGAGGGCCACTCTCTGCTCGCGCGAACAGCGCGCTTATCAATTTGCCGCGCTCGAAAATAATGATCCCGTTCCCTTGAGAAGCATCGAAACGCAGATAACCGGTAAAATTACCAACCCGCAATTTTTCCATCGCTTCCGGAATATTAATCCGGGCGGGATTGACATTTTGTCTGACGGGAACGCCTCGCGGCAGGAAAATCATCGTACAATACCTCGATGGGATGAAAGATAAGCCATTTAAAAATATCCGGCTAAAACTGTCAACTGGGCGCCCATAAAACAGCTATATTATTTCTTTACTGCCAACCTGTCGCAGGCTTTGCCTCATTGATGCAAAACCTTGATACCAGTCATGGCTGAGGATATCAATGGCTGGATAAGCGGTTGAGACAAGTAAGCGTTCGTTATACAGCTCGGCTACATGACGACCTGTCGCCCTCCGCAATAAAGGTTGCCAAACTTCAAGTTCACTCTCTGCAAGGAATTCGCTGTTGAGCAATTCAAGCTCAGTACTTAACACCTGCAAACGCATTGCTCCGATGTCCCCGCCGCTCCCCCCCCCGGCTTCAGTAAAAATATCCCAGCAGATGCCATAAACGAACCGGCTCCGGAGTCTTTTAACAGCCCGGTCAGGCAGGTTTCGTGGAGCATGATACGCTGTCGGGCCGGCAACGATTCGACGTAGTGAGCTTTCGCACCGAGCACACCGCGCGAACAAAGTGGGCAGGTCAACTCAACCCTCCGTGCCCGCGCCGGGATCAAACCATCCTGCAGCCAGCGTTCAACCCTGATTTGATAGCTGTTTTGCTGCTGCCGCTGCGCCAATATAAATTCGGCCAACCGCTGCAATTGCAGGTGAAATCGGCTTTGTCGGACACGGGTTAAAACCGGCCGTGCTTTTTCCGCTGCCAACTCCAGAACCTGCTGATCTGCAACCAAGGTCTCCTCAAGAACTTGGAAACCACGCTCCTCGGCCGCAAAACGTAGAAAATCGAGCAACCGGTCCTTATGTTGGTAAGAACCCTCCTTCCCCAATTCGCTCGGCAACAGCCAGAACTGATCCGAGCTACCACCGCCGGCAAGCAACTCTTTTCGCAGTGCAACAACTTCGCCCAAAACCGAGGGATCCTTTACCGGCGCCAATACCAGATCAGCAGCACAGAGCGCCGCTGACAGCAACCCGTGTCCGTTGGGCAGATCAACAATCAACACGCCATCGTAATCGGTCAGTGCCAGCACTTTGCGCAACCAATCTGCTTGCTCGATGGCGACAGGATCGAGGTGACAAAACTCTACTCCGAATTCCCCGAAAGCGAGAATCTCAGCAAATTCCCTCCTCTGTTGCAGATCGCCAAAACTTCCGGCGGCAGCATTCGACAACGCAAACATCTTTGAGGTCGCCTCGCGGTCACTGGAGGCGTAGGCAACCGGCAGATCCTCATAAAGCCCCTTCAGATAAACAGCCAGGTTGCTGGCCAGGGTACTTTTCCCGACACCGCTGGATGGAGAAACTATTACTACAACATAGGGGGAATGAACCATCACGCTGACCCCTGCAAGCCTTCCCATTCCTGATAGGCTAACTCCAGCTGATCTTTCAAGCTCGCGTGTTCTGCGCTGATCTGTCGCCAGCGCTCCTGATCCTGATACAGACAGGGATCAGCCATCGTCTGTTCCAGTTCGGTCAACTCCGTTTCCAGCTGCTCGATTCGCTGCTCGACATCGGCCAACTGCTTTTGTAGTTTCTTCTCACGCCGCTGCTGGTCCTTCCGCGCCGCATGCGCCTGACGCCGAGCATCTTTGTCGAGCGACTCTTCCTGCACTGCCTGCTGTGCCTGTTGCTCAACCCGTTTGGCACTATGGCTCGTATCGCCGAGCTGCTGTTTGGCCAGCAGAAAATCCTCGTAATTCCCGAGGAAAGATTCCACCTTGCTGCCACCGACTTCCAGAACCCGGGACGCCAGCTGGTCGACAAAATAACGATCATGCGAAACAAAGACGATGGTTCCTTGATAGCCTTTCAAGGCTTCAAGAAGCACCTGCTTAGACTGCAAGTCGAGATGGTTGGTCGGCTCATCGAGAAGCAGTAGGTTGGCCGGACGCAATAGCAGCTTGGCCAATGCTAATCGGTTGCGTTCTCCACCGGAAAGCACCTTGACCTGCTTTTCGATATCGTCCCCAGAAAACAGAAACGCACCTAGAATGTTGCGCAACTTCGGCACCATCGCCACCGGTGATTCTGCCGAAAGCTCCGCATAGACATCACGACTCGGATTCAGCTCCGCAGCCTGATCCTGGGCAAAGTAGGCCAGGTGCAGGTTATGCCCTTCCTTGCGTTCACCCTCAACTGGTGCCTCCACCCCCGCCAGCAGCCGCATGAGGGTCGATTTCCCGGCGCCGTTCGGTCCGACCAGCGCGACTCGCTCCCTCTGCGCTATCTGGACATCGACCTGCTGCAACACCTTTAAGTCACCGTATTGCTGCGAGGCCGCAAGTAGCTCCAGCGCGATCCGTCCCCCTTTCGGTGGAGCAGGAAAAGTGAAGGCGATTTTCTTGCGCTCCGGCGGCAAGGAGATCCGTTCGATTTTTTCCAGCTGTTTCACCCGGCTCTGCACCTGCGAAGCTTTATTGGCTTGATAGCGGAAGCGGCTGATGAATGCTTCGATGCGGGCGATCTCTTCTTCCTGCTGCTGCTTGGCTGCTTTTAGGGTTGCAACCCGCTCATCGCGGGTGATGACATATTTGGAGTAATTGCCAGGATATTCGGTCAGGTCACCGTTCCAGATTTCGACAATACGTGTTACCACTTTATCGAGAAAAAATCGGTCGTGGGAAACCAGCACCACTGCATAGGGGTAGGCAAGCAGGTAATCCTCGAGCCAGTCACGAGCTGGCAGGTCGAGGTGGTTGGTCGGCTCGTCAAGCAGCAGCAGGTTCGGTCTTTTCAGCAGCAGCTTGGCCAAGGCAATCCGCATCTGCCAGCCACCGGAAAAGGTCTCACACTGCTTACCGAAATCGTCGCTGGAAAACCCGAGACCGGTCAATACCCGGCCGACTTCCGCCTCCATCCGATACCCACCGCGTTCTTCAAATAAGTGCTGAAGCTCTGCGTAGCGCTCCATTTCAGCATCTGCGCAGCCCTGTGCCATTTTCTCTTCCAAGGCGCGGAGCTCCTGCGCCATTCCCTGCAACTCATCCAGAGCGCTGTGTACTTCTTCGAAAAGTGCCCTTCCGTTATGTTCCAGACCATCCTGCGGCAAATAACCGAACGTAGTACCCTTGGCAACTTGCAAGCTACCACCATCTGATTCAACCAGGCCGGCCAACAACTTCAGTAGGGTCGATTTACCGGCGCCGTTCTCGCCACACAGCCCAATCCGATCAGTCTGCCTGATATGCCAATCAATTTTTGAAAATATTTTCCGATCAGCAAAGTATTTTGTAATTTCTCTTAATTGCAACATGGCGCCGGTTATAGCACAAAATTTCAAACGAAAGAAATGGAACCGCAATCCGGTAGCAATCGCACACCCCAGCAAGTCGTTTCTTTTCATTCCTAAAATTCATGTTTTTTTTTCAACTATCGAAAACAGGAAAGTGACAATTATCTAAATATTATTGGAAAATTATTTAACTTTAATTTATGCTTATAAAAAATTATCCAATAAAAGAAAATGCAAGCAACTATTATTCTCATATCAATGCTACTTGGTCTGTGCTGCGGCTTCGTCATGCATCGTTCAGATTTCTGTCTTGCGGGCATGTTCCGTGACCTGTTCCTGTTCCGCAATAGTCCTCTGTTGCGCAGTTTGGTGCTGCTGATTGCCTGTACAATGCTGCTGTTTGAAGCAGCCCGCCTGCTTGGCTTGCTGAGCTTCAGCCTGCCCTCTTCACTTTTCGGACTCCCCTCACTGACCAACCTGCTTGGTGGACTGCTGTTTGGCATCGGGATGGTTCTGGCTGGAGGCTGTGTTATTGGCACACTCTACAAAGTGGGAGCAGGTAACTTTCCGAGCGCCTGTGCTTTTCTCGGCTTGATCATAGGTAGCACTCTTTATGCGGAATTCCACCCGCAATGGAAACAGCTTGAAACCCAGACCCGTTTTACTGATGCCGCCACCCTCCCCCAACTGATCGGGCTCTCTCAGTCATCGGCATGTTTTGTCGTACTGGCAATTTTCGGCGGTTTCTTGTTCCGCTGGCACCAGAACGGTCTACTACGTCGCCCCAGTGTTGTTAAAGGATACCTGCAACCACAAACGGCCGCCCTTCTGCTAGCGGTCATCGGCTTGGTCTCTTTCAGCCTGACTGGTATGCCCCTCGGGATCACGACCAGCTACGTCAAAGTCGGTGCTTTTTTTGAACAGCTGATCATCCCGGAACATTTCGCAAATCTCTCTTATTTTCAGGGCCAAGAATTTCAGTATCTGTCGCCGCTATCAGGGCAAACCCTGAATGCCGGTGCTGGTCCTTTCTGGGATGGTCTGTCGCTGGTACAGTTTCCACTTATCGGCGGAATCTTTGTCGGCTCAGCGCTATCAGCTATTAGTATGGGAAAATTCCTGCTTCGTTTCAATATTCCGAAAGTCCAGCTGATTTCGGCGCTATTCGGAGGGGTACTTATGGGGTTCGCAGCACGCATGGCACCGGCTTGCAATGTCTGGCATCTGTTGGGAGGGCTACCGCTTTTGTCGCTGCAGAGCATCCTGTTTACCATCGGTTTGTTACCGGGGGCCTTGATCGGCTCCCATTTATTGACCCGCTATGTGCTGACTCCTTGAGGTAAAATAGAATCATGCCCGGATCAAATAGGGAAATAATCGAGGTCGACATTTGTGGGCAAATCTGTCCGTCGACACTACTAACGGCGCTCAGCGAAATCAACAAGCACAAAAAGGTCTTACGCACAGGCCTTTTCCAGCTGAACATTTTGACCGACAACCACGACTCAACCAACCGGGTCAGTGAAGCGGTAGGCAACATGGGGTACCGAGTGGAGATTGAAGAGCGAAAAAGCTATTATTGCATCGCGATTTTTAAGGAACCTTAGCAACAGGGACCAAACCAGTCGATGAGTCAACTGCAGCCTAAAAATCACATAACAAAGGCCAACCAAGACGAAATAATTTCTGATCAGCAGGAACTGCAAAACAGGGTGGCCCTGTTGCTGCGGGAAAAGTGCGAACTATCGACCATCAATGAAAAGTTGCACACTTATATCCGGGCGAAAACCAATAACCTGCTGGAGGTCATGGGAACCCTGCCTCTGAGAACAGAGGAGTTGGACGATGTCGCTTTACTGCAAACCGACCCGATCGGCATCGTCACCGAATCTTTTGCCCAGGTTCTTGAAAATCTGCGAAACACCAACGCAAATCTCAAACTTGCCAAAGAAGAGATCCAAGCGATCTTCGATTCTGCCGGGCTTGCAATTTTGCTGGTCGACGACCAACAAAAGCTGCAGGCCTTCAATAAAAAAAGTCAGCAACTTTTCTTTGCCGACAAAGCAAATATTTTGGGACAGACCTGTTGCAACTGCATTTGCGCTGAGAAGCAACCGCCGCAAAACTGCATCTTCAACCAAGTAATGGATATCGGAACCGTCGCAGAAAACGCTGACTTTATCAAAGACTCACGACACTACCATGTCATCGGCACACCGATAAAAACCTCAGCGGGGGCGATTACCCATGTCGTGCTGATCTACAGTGACATTACCGATCGGATAGAAACCGAAGACAAACTGCGCGAAAGCGAAAACCGCTATCGTACCCTCTACTCCACCATGCGAGAGGGAGTGGCACAGCATCGCTTCATCTACGATAGCGATGGCGAACCCTGCGATTACGAGATTCTCGATGTCAACGACTCGTACGAAAAGATTATGGGAATAAAACGGCAACAGATCATCGGCCAGAAAGCGAGCGGAATCTATCCCCTGTTTGACGGCAAGCCAGTCTGTCTTGAACAATTCGTCGCAACAACAAAACAAAGGGGAACTACCCGTTTCGAATTTGATTTCGACTACAATGGGAGCAAACGCATTCTCAGGATTTCTTCCTCACCACTGTCCCCCGGATACTTTGCCGCGATATTCGAAGACATCACGCAGCGCCGGATAAACGAAGAAAAAATCGAACGACTCGCCTTTTTCGACAACCTGACGGGGCTACCTAACCGGGTGCTGATGCGTGATCGACTCGGGCAGATGGTCGCCCGAGCCAAACGAAAACTCAGCCGTATTAGCCTATTTTTTATTGATCTCGACCACTTCAAACGGATCAACGATACGCTCGGGCATGATAAAGGCGACCAGTTACTTAAAATCGTCGCCAAGCGTCTGAGAAAAGCACTGCGTGATTGTGATTCGGTGTCCCGATTGGGGGGTGATGAGTTCGTCGTTCTGGTCGATGAAATCAACAATCGTGAAGATGCCTCACTGGTAGCGTGCAAAATCCTTGAATCGATGACCCCACCAGTCGTTTTGGAAAACAAAGAAGTATACACCACCACCAGTGTCGGAATCGCGATATTCCCGGAGGATGGTGACGATCCCGACACATTGCTGAAGAATGCTGATACCGCCATGTATCAGGCAAAGGAAAAAGGCCGCAATACCTACCGTTTCTATTCTTCCGAAATGAATGCGCAAGGTCTGGAAAAACTGCTTCTGGCCAATGATTTGCGCAAAGCCCTAGCGCAGAATGAATTTCGCCTAGTTTATCAACCACAAATCAAACTTAGTAACGGTCACATGACGGGTTTTGAAGCGTTGCTGCGCTGGCAACACCCCGATTTAGGAGACATTCCTCCCGATCAATTCATCCCTCTGGCCGAGGAGACCGGCCAAATTCTCTCCATCGGCCGCTGGGTGCTGGAAACAGCCTGTCAGAAAGCCCGAGCGATTCATGACAAATGTGGCTTGCCACTGCGAATTGCGGTTAACCTTTCGGCAAAGCAGTTTCAAGACCCGGACTTGGTCGCAATCATCAGAAACTCCCTGAAGAAATCCAACTTATCCCCTGAGTTTCTGGAACTGGAGATCACCGAAAGCATTTTGATGGAGAATTTCGAAAGCGCACAAAACACTCTGCTCGAGCTCAAGGAAATGGGGCTGAATCTGGCGATCGACGATTTTGGGACCGGTTATAGCTCTCTCAGCTATTTGCGCAACTTCCCAATCGACAGATTAAAGGTCGACAAATCGTTCATCCAGAAGATGGCTGCCCATCCGGACGATGCGGCCATCACCGAGGCGATCATCGTCATGGCCCACATCCTCGGCATCAGGGTTGTTGCCGAAGGGGTCGAGAAGAAAACGGAACTCGAATTCTTACGGGAAAAAGAGTGTGACGAAGTTCAAGGATATTACTTCAGCAAACCGTTGACCAGAGAACAGTTGGTAGCTCGTATCCTCGATCCCAGCAACAACAATCCGTTCTGCTTCTTCAACAGTTAACGAATTTGAGGATCAGAATCTTGTCAACAGACACAACGGATAAAGGGCCGATCAACGAGCGGCCCTTTGGTAAATTTTAACAAAACAACCTATCTCATGATTTCAACCGGATCAAATAATCCTCGATCAACTCTGCAGCCACCTCGACGTCCATTCGACCGTTGTTGATCACCAAGTGATAAAGCCGCGCATCATCGAGCGAGGCATCAGCAAAGCGCTTGATAAAATCATCCCGCTGTTTTTGATGAAGTTCGATAAACTGCTCCGCATCGGCCTTGCTCATCTTGTGCGAAGTCATAATTTTCTTCACCCGAAAATCATAATCCGCAACCAAACGCAGGTGAATACAGTTGGGGAGGTCCTGAGCAGCAAAAACCCCGCCGCGGCCAACCAACACACAATTACCGCGTATTGCAAAACCGCGGATTACGTTGCGCAGATGGGTAAACACCTCGGTTTCCTCAGCCCGGCTGTTGTCGAGGAACATGGAAAAAATCGCCTTCAAGGAGGAGGGTGTATCCCGAGACTTTTCTATCTGATCGACACTGAAACCGGACAAGCGCGCCACTTCATCAATAATTTCACTGCCGATAACAACCCAGGGTTCACCGTCCACCCGTGAATTGAGCCGCTTGACCAATTCTTCTGCCAAAGGATAGGCCTGGCAACCGAACTCCCGGGCAATAGTAAAGCAGGGCGCCGGCTTTTTTGCGTCAGCAATCAGCTGAATCTGGTGCCATGCGTGCAGTTTCGCTTCCAGTTGCGGAGTCCAGAAATCACGATTTGCCATAAACTGCCCCCTTTCTACTAAGCTGGTTCGTTACGCGGATGTTTAAATTATACCTGACCACAAACAAATTTTCGCACCATCGACAAAAGAAAAGGCCTCTACGTTTTGGCAGAGGCCTTTAATACACTTATTTTTTGCTGATCACTTGTTGTCGTAGTGCATATGGAAAGTCCGCTTTTTGCCGTCGGCCAGTTTGGTGCCGATCGCAAAGTGGTACGTCCCTTTCTGGTCGAGGGTGATATCGGCGCCAAACGCGTCTTTCATCCCCATCATCATGATCGGTTCGCTCACATTGCCATCGGGGGCTTCGACCTTGACAGCGACGGTACCATCGCCCAAAGCATCACCTTCGTTATTCATAAACCCGATCATCAGGTGATGAGTCTGCGACATGCCATGCGCGGCCATTTTCTCTTTCACATCAAGCAGATGAGCCGCCCCCATGACCCCATCAACCTCTTCGTCCTGCAGCATGATCATCTTGCCGCCCATATCCATGCCACTGCCATGTTCCATCTTTTCCATGCTGTCATGGTCCATGTCCATCGCCTTGCCATGTTCCATCTTTTCCATGCTGTCATGGTCCATGTCCATCATTTTGTCATGGCTGCCGTGCTCCTCGTGACTCATCGCCATTGCACCAACCGGCAGCATCAAAGTTACCATCAGCATCAGTACAAAAAATTTCTTCATCGTTTGTTCTCCTGTTTTGGGGTTGCTGGATATTATATCCAAGGTTAGGGTCTCTATTCGTAATTCGTATCGACCAGTTCGCGGCTGGGCCGCTCGATATAGGTTCCATTCTCGACCAACTCCTGGGCATCGGTCGGGGTCATATCTTTATCCAGTTTCATCCCCCGCCACAGGAAATAGATCACCGGGAAAACCAGCAATTCCATCACTCCCGAGGTGATCACCCCACCGACCATCGGTGCGGCGATCCGCTTCATCACGTCGGCCCCGGCGCCGTGGCTCCACATGATCGGCACCAGACCAGCGATAATCACGCAGATGGTCATGATCTTCGGCCGGATCCGCTTGACCGCTCCGTGATGGATCGCCTGCACCAGATCCCCACGGGTGTTCAGCCGCCCTTTTTCCTTCCACATTTCGAAGGCCAGATCGAGGTAGAGCAGCATCACCACCCCGGTTTCAGCGGAAATCCCGGCCAGGGCGATAATCCCGACCCAGACCGCCACCGACATATTATACCCGAGCAGGTAAAGATACCAGAAGCAGCCGACCAAAGAAAGCGGCAGGGCGATGAAAATGATCGCCGTTTTGATCATCGACTTGGTGTTCATGTAGATGATCACGAAGATGATCAGCAGAGTCAGCGGGATCACCACCTGTAGTTTGGCGGCGGCCGCCTGCATGTACTCGTACTGGCCGCTCCAGATCAGGTTGTAGCCGGGTGGCAGCTTGACCTTCTCTTCCACCACCTGCTGGGCACGCTTGACATAGGTGCCGACATCGACCCCTTTCAGATCGACGAAAACCCAGGCGGTGCGCCGCGCGTTCTCGCTCTTGATCCCCGGCGGGCCCTTGCGGATCTTGATCTGCGCCACCTGCGAAATCGGAATCTGCTGCCCGGTCGGGGTTGGGATCAGCACCCGCTGCAGCGATTGCAAATCGTTACGGTAATCTCGCGCATAGCGAATATTGATCGGGTATCGTTCCAGCCCCTCAACCGTCTGCGATACGTTCATCCCGCCGATCGCCGACTTGATGGTGTCTTGCACATCGCCGACAGTCAGTCCGTAGCGGGCCACCGCCTCACGATCTACCTCGAAATCGAAATAGTTGCCACCGACCACCCGCTCAGAGAAGGCGCTCAGGGTACCGGGAATGTCCCGCACCACCGCCTCAATCTGCTCGCCGATCCGAGACAGGGTCTCCAGATCATCCCCCATCACCTTGATGCCGACTGGGGTCTTGATACCGGTGGAGAGCATGTCGATGCGGGTTTTGATCGGCATCGTCCAGGCGTTGGTCAGCCCCGGGAACTTGATCGCGTCGTTCAGCCGACTTTTCAGCTCCTCGACACTGATCGGACCCTCCTCCGGCAAAGCCCACCGGAGCGGTTTCTTCAACCACTCGAGCAACTCCGGCCAGCCGGAATAAAAGCGCTGCTTCGGTACCGTCCGCCACTGATCTTCCGGCTTGAGCATAATGGTGGTTTCCAGCATCGCTAGGGGAGCCGGATCTGTAGCCGTTTCAGCACGTCCGACCTTGCCGAAGACCCGCTCAACTTCCGGGAACTGGGCTATGATCCGGTCGGTCTGCTGCAACAGTTCGCGCGCCTTGGTGATCGAAATTCCCGGCAGGGTGGTCGGCATATAGAGCAGATCCCCCTCGTAGAGCGGCGGCATGAACTCCGAGCCCATCCGCTTGATCGGCACGAAGATCGAAACGGTGATCAGAACCGCAACCAGCAACACAACCTTGCGGAAGCGCAGTACAAAATCGACCACCGGGTGATAGAGCTTAATCAGCACCCGGTTGATCGGGTTTTTTTCTTCATCGGGAATCTTGCCACGGATAAACCAGCCCATCAGCACCGGCACGATGGTGATCGACAGCAACGCCGCTGCGCCCATGGCATAAGTTTTGGTGTAAGCCAGCGGCTTGAACATCCGCCCCGACTGCTCGCCAAGGCTGAAGACCGGAAAGAAGGAAACGGTGATCACCAGCAGCGAGTAAAACAGCGCCGGGCCGACTTCTTTGGAAGCGTTGGTGATGATCTCCCAGTGCTTCAACTTGCCACGATCATGCTCCAGATGCTTGTGGGCGTTTTCGATCATGATGATCGCCGCATCGATCATCGCGCCGATGGCGATGGCGATCCCGCCGAGACTCATGATGTTGGCGTTGATTCCCTGCCAACCCATGATGATAAAGGAGATCAGGATCGCGACCGGCAGAGTGAAGATCGCCACCAGTGAGCTGGGCAAGTGGAAGAGGAACAGCGCGGTCACCACAGCAACGACAATGCTCTCTTCGATCAGCTTCTCTTTCAGTGTGTCGACCGCCCGCTCAATCAAACCGCTACGATCATAAACTGTCTTGATGGTCACCCCTTTCGGCAGACCAGCTTTGAGTTCCTCTAGCTTCTTCTTAACGTTCTCGATGGTCTTCAGGGCGTTCTCGCCGTAGCGCATCACCACCACGCCACCAACTGCCTCACCCTGGCCATCCAGCTCGGCGACACCGCGACGCAGTTCCGGACCGACGGTCACCCGCGCCACGTCGCGCAGCAGGATTGGTGTCCCCTGCCCGTCCGTGCCTACCACCACTGATTCCAGGTCCTGCACCGACTTGATATAGCCAAGCCCGCGCACCATGAATTCGGTCTCGGCCATCTCCACCAGCCGGCCACCAACGTCGTTGTTGCTTTTCTGAATCGCCATGCGGATCTTCGGAATACCGATGTGGTATGCGAGCAGGCGGTCGGGATCGACCTCGACCTGATACTGCTTTACGTAACCACCGACCGAAGCAACTTCGGAGACGCCATCAACCGAGGTCAGTTCATAGCGCAGGTACCAGTCCTGGATCGAACGCAGTTGTTGCAAGTCGTGATTATCGCTCTCGAGGGTATACTCATAAATCCAGCCAACCCCGGTGGCGTCCGGACCGAGGCTCGGAGTCACCCCTTTCGGCAGCTTGCCGGCAGCATAATTGAGATACTCGAGCACCCGCGAACGCGCCCAGTAGAGGTCGGTACCATCCTCGAAAATGATGTAAACGAAAGAGAGCCCGAAGAAGGAATAGCCACGCACCGTTTTCGCCTGCGGCACCGCCAGCATCTGCGTAGTCAGCGGGTAGGTGACCTGATCCTCGACAACCTGCGGCGCCTGCCCCGGATACTCGGTGAAAACGATCACCTGCACGTCCGACAGGTCGGGGATCGCGTCGAGCGGGGTATTTTTCAGGGCGTAGAGGCCACCGACAATCAGGAAGAAGGTCAGCAACAGGACCATGAATTTATTCTTGATCGACCATTCGATGATTTTTTCCAGCATTAGTAGTCCCCTGTTGGTCGATTAGTTGAACAGATCTTCGAGTTCTTTTTTTTCGGTCTGCTGCTCGTCCCCGAACAGGTTGTCCAGATTGTCGCCTCCGTCGCTGCTAGCTTTTTGCGGGGATTCAGCTCGGCTCGGGTTGAGCATTTTTTGGATCGCCTCGCGTAGTTTGCTCTCCGAATCGAGCATGAACTGGGCGCTGGTCACCACCTGTTCTCCTTCGAACAGTCCCTGGCTGACCTCGATATGACCGTTTTCCCCCTGCAGACCGGTCTTGATTAACCGTGGCTCGAACCGGCCTCCGGAAAGGGCGACAAAGACCGTTTCCTTCTCACCGGAGTACAGGACCGCTTCCTGCGGAATAATCAACGCATCATCGACCTGCTCTCCTTTCAGGTAGACGGTGACATACATGTCGGGGCGCAATTCGAAATCGGTGTTATCCAGTTCCAACCTGGCCTTCACGGTGCGAGTCTTCCCTTCGACATAGGGGTAGAGATAGCTGACATGTGCGCTGAAGCGACGATCATTGACGTACGGCAGCACCACCTCGGCCTGTTGCCCGACTTTCACCCAGGGCAGCTGATATTCGTAGATGTCTGCAAGCACCCAGACTTTGGAGAGATCGGCCAGATTGAGCAGGGTTACCCCCGGTTTGACGTACATCCCCTCGCTGACCATCTTCATTGTGACGATGCCGTCATAGGGAGCATACAGGGTGACGTTTTTACGCACCTCGCCGGTTTTTTCCAGCCGCTCGATCTGCTTTTTGCTCACATCCCAAAGCTGCAGCCGCTTGCGCGATGCTTCGAGCAGGCGCTTGGCGCTCTCGGAGATCTGCGGGAAGCTGCTGTCTTTCAACGAATCATAGTTATCGCGCGCCAGCAGCAGTTCCTGCTGCGCGGTGACCAGTTCCGGGCTGTAGATTTCCAGCAGTTTCTGCCCCTGGTTCACCTGCTGACCGGTTTCGGCCACGTAGAGCTTCTCCACCCAACCGGCGATCTTGGCGTTTACGACATACTGCTTCGGCTCTTCATAACTGACCAGCCCGACGGTACGGATGGTGCGCGACAGGTCACCACGGGTCACCCCTGCAGTGCGCACGCCCATGTTCTGGATGGTGGTCGGATCGATGGTGATCATCGCGCCGCCGGTCGCCTCATCCTCGTAAACCGGAATCAGGTCCATCCCCATCGGCGACTTACCCGGTTCGTCACGGATATAGGTCGGATCCATCGGCGCCTGCCAGTATTTGATCTTGCGGTCACCACTTACAGCCGCAGCAGCAGAACCGCCAGTCCCTTCCTTCATCGGGGTCAGGTCCATGCCACAGATTGGGCAGGTACCCGGCTCGTCGGAGATAATCATCGGGTGCATGCCGCAGGTGTACTTAACCCCTTCCTCAGGCTGATGAACATCCTGTCCATCTTCTGCATGACTCAGTTCTGGGCCGGCAATCATCGGAGTTCGAAAGCTCATATCCGTGGTGAGAAAAACACCCACTGCAAGCAGTACAACGGGTAATAAAACAAGACATGTCTTTACCAAAATACGCATCATTTATCCTTCGACAGAGTTTTCCTGTTGCGGCAGAAGGTCAATCTCCAGCCCGGCAGCCGCTTCCAGACTTGCCAAACTGCGATACTGATCACTGATTGCCTTGATATGCTCAATTTCATACCGATAGAGGGTCATCAGCGAATCGAGCAAATCGAGAAAATCGACCTTGTCAACCTGGTAGGCGCTTAACGTGGCTTCAAAGGTCTGATTGGACTGAGGGATGATACCGGTCCGGTAGAGTTCAGCCAACTTGCTGGCCTGTTCAAAACGAGTCAACGCCTGATGAACTTTTAGATTGACCTGATTGCTAAAATCGTTACGTTTCTGATACGCCTGCCGGAGCAGCGAATCGGCTTCGGCCACGGCCGCCGCCCGCCGCCCATTCCTGACCGGCAGATTGAAGCTGAGGCCGGCACTGACAAAATCGGTGCCTCCATCAGAAAGCGCATCATCCCGGAAGCGATAACTAGCCCAGAGCGTAAAGTCGGGGCGGTAATCGAGTTTGGCGAGTTTCCGCTGTGTTTCGTACTGCTCGATCAGAGCAGCAAAAGCTTCAAACATAGGCCTTTTTTCAGCGGCCTGTTGTTGCAGCGCAGTCACATCGAACTGACCAACGTAAGCTTCCAATTGCTCATCGGTCACCAGCTCCGTGGTCGTCTCCCGCCCTGCCAGGCTGTTTAATTCGGCCAGCGTCGCCATCTCCTGCTGCTGCAGAGCAATTAGCTTGTCCAACTGTTTTGAGCGCTGCAGGTGCGCTTTTAAAACGTTCTGCTGCAGCCCTTTGCCAACCTGGTAACGGGTCTCGGTTAACTTGATGAAGTCATCGAGCACCTTGAGGTTACGCTCGGTCAGCTCGATCGCCTGGCGCTGGAAAAGCAACCGGTACCAGGCATCCTTAACCTGTTTGCGCACCTGCAGGCGGGCATCCTGATAGGCAAAAGAGAACCAACGGCTGCGTTGTGCCGCGACCTCCCCCTTTGCATTCAGCTTGCCCGGAAATGGAAACATCTGCGCCAGCTTTATTTCATTGCCGGTCATCGGAGTCTGAGCAGAGTCGAGCGTGTCGACCGGATAACTCGACAAGGCCAACGACAGAACCGGATCCGGTAATGAGTTTGCCTGCGCAATCTTTGCATCAGCCACAGCAATCTGCTCATAGGCAGCTTTCAGTGGGGGGTTACTATCGGCTTCCCTGAGCAGTTGTTGCAGTTGAACACTCTCTTGTGCAAAAATATTTGTGCCTACGAGCAGCAGTGCAACTGTCAGCAAAGTGAATTTTTTCAACTGTTTCACATCCAAAACAATCTCCATAGACCGGCAACAATCAATAATTCCTTCTGCTTAATAATCAGCATTTATGCCAAAAGGAATTTTCTCTTTATTTCCTATGGTTAGCAAAATTATTTAAGAATATGAAATAGCCAAACGGAGAATATTCTACACCCATAAAAGGATATTCTGCAGATCAGAGAAGCGCCGAAAATAGTGCGAAATGACAACAGAAAAAAACGCTATCACGTCAATTATGATTTACAGATGCCCCATATCTGTTATAGTTCCGACAACAATTCGAGCCTAAGCGTGTCTCCGCAAAGCTGCGTCGAGACGGCTAAAGCATAGTAAAAAAGTTTGATGGTACCGGGCGCCGCCCTTGGCTCCATCCATAATTCTTCCGAAGACCAGCTGAAGACCCCGCATAGCGGAGAGGTCGAACCGGCGTGGATTCGGGCCAACCCGCCAGCGAAGGCGGCCGGAAAGGTTTAACAAAATAATGAGCAAGAAGATGCTGATCAACGCATCGCATCCGGAAGAAAACCGGGTAGCGATCGTTGTCGATGGACTATTGAGCGAACTCGATATCGAGATCGCAGGACAGGAACAGACCAAAGGCAACATTTACAAAGCGGTGGTGGTTCGGGTTGAATCCGGGCTGCAGGCCGCTTTTGTCGATTACGGCGCCGAGAAGCTAGGTTTCCTGCAAATCGGTGAAATCCATCCTAACCTCTACCCCCCGAAAGATGAAACCAAGGGGCGGCCTCGAATCAACGACATCCTGCAGCGCGGCCAGGAAATCCTCGTTCAGATCGTCAAGGAAGAACGAGGCAGTAAAGGGGCGGCGCTAACCACCAACCTGTCGATTCCTGGCCGTTACATGGTGTTGATGCCCGACAGCAGCACCAAGGGAGTCTCGCGCAAGATTCAAGATGATCCAGAGCGTAAAAAACTGAAGCACACCATGGCCGAACTCAACCTGCCAGAGCGGATGGGCTATATCGTCCGCACGGCAGGAATCGGCAAGGAAAAGGAAGAGCTGAAGCGGGATTTTGATTATCTGGTTCGCCTGTTTGAAGGGATAGTCGCGCGCAAGGATCAGATCAAGGCGCCAGCTCAACTTTACCAGGAATCGAATCTGGTCATCCGTTCGATCCGCGACTATTTCAGCACCGAAATGGACGAAGTGCTGATCGACGATGAAAAAGTTTTTCAGGATACCAAGGACTTCTTCTCCCTGGTGATGCCAGAACTGGCCTATCTGGTCAAACAGCATCGTGAAAAAAGGCCGATTTTCTCTCGCTACCAGATCGAGGAGCAGATCGAAACTCTGGCGAAAAACCAGATCCCCCTCCCTTCCGGCGGGTCGATCGTCATCGATCAGACCGAGGCGCTGGTCGCTATTGACGTCAACTCGGGGAAAATGTCGAGCGAGAGCGGCATTGAAGCGACTGCGGCAAAAACCAATATTGAAGCCGCCATCGAAATCGGCCGCCAGTTACGCCTGCGCGACCTTGGCGGTCTGGTGGTGATAGACTTTATCGACATGCGTGACCGCAAACATATCCGCGAAGTCGAACATGAACTGCGCAAGGCACTCCGGGAAGACAAGGCGAAGGTGTCGGTGGGAAGGATCAGCCAGTTCGGGCTGCTGGAAATGAGTCGCCAGCGGCTGAAACCGACTTTGAGCGTCGGTTCCTACCTCGACTGCCCACACTGCCAGGGAAAAGGCCGGATCAAAAGCGCGGAGAACCAGGCGGTCGGTCTGTTACGCCAGATTCACGCCGCAGCCTCGAAAGGGCATATCGGTCATATCGAAGCCTGGGTCCCGCTCGACGTTGCCAACGACCTGTTGAACCGTAAACGACACTCATTGGTAGACTTGGAACAGAAACTCAACCTGCAAGTCACCATCTTCGGCCGTGCCGGCATGAAACCTGGAGAACTTGATCTCGAGTTGCACAAGCGGGAGAAAAGTGAAGAAAACAGTCGTGATATCGCCCCGGTAACCCACGCCAACCAGATCGAGAGCGCATTAGCGGCTGCTCAACAAGAGGAAAAGGTCGAAGTCCAGGAAACAGAAGAAACCGTTACCACGGAAGCGGAGGCTGAAACTACGCCAGAGGAAACCCAAGAAGAGAAAAAGAGCCGTCGCCGTCGTCGTCGTCGTCGTCGTAAATCTGACCGACGTCCAGAGGCAGGCGGTGAGCTGGGCACAGAAGCAGCGGAAACGATCGAACAAACGGTTGTAGCAGAAGAGGAACCTGCAGAGTTCAGCACGCCGCCAACTGTCGAAAAAGAAGCTAGTGCCAAAGAAGTCAGCGCTCCGATTGATGAGCAACCGCAGTCAACTGCCGATCAAAAGGCCGCAGAGGCTCTAGCCGAAACGACAATGGCTGAACAGGTTGCCAAAGAGAAGGATACGAAACGGCGCACCCGCCGCACCACCAAGAAGGCGGAAGAGCCCGCATCCACAGTTGCGAAGTCGGAATCGGCAACGGAAGAGTCCGCAGCAGAAACTGCGAAGCCGGAAACGGTTGTGGAAGAGGAAAAGCCGAAGCGCCGCACCCGCCGCACCACCAAGAAGGCGGAAGAGCCCGCAGCAGAAACCGCACAGCCGGAAGCAGCGAAACCGGAA